>DATIAJ010000245.1:0-3791 GCA_035458105.1 Nocardioides sp.
ACCTTCACGCCGCCGACCGCCAGCGCCTCGGCCATCGACGCCGCGTCCACCGGACGGGGTCCGACGTGCAGGAGGAACAGTCTCTTCGCCATGGCGCGAGCCTCGTCCGCGTGCCCGAATCCTGCGTGAACACCGCGCCACCGATCGCCGAACTCCACTCGGCGGGCGGACCGGTGCCAACGGTGCGGCGCCTCGGCGTGAGGAACCGCTGGGCTGCCGGATCGACCCCCGAGCGACCCGAGCGTTCCCCGATCAGTCGGCCGGGACGGCGCGGAGCCAGGTGACGAGCGGGCGCAGGGCACGCCAGTCCGCGCGTACCCGGTCGACGAGACCGGCGTCGATCGCGTCGGACTCGAAGCCGTACGACCGGCCGACGAACAGCTGCTTGCGGCGCAGCAGGTGGATGCGGGGGTGGTCGGCGTCGTAGCCGCGGGGAGAGGTCTTGAGCTGGTCGCCACCGACCTCGAAGCCGTCCTTCTCGAGCCGCTTCAGGAGCCGGTCCAGCGCCGGGCCCGTCTTGTCGTCCGCCATCGCGGCGCGGATCGCGGCCAGCGTGGGGCCGTCGGCGTCGTAGAAGCCGGCACCGACCCGCGTGCCGCGGGGCGAGATCTCGAAGTACCACCCGGTCCTCGGCCCGGCGGCGACGAACGCGCCCTGGTGGGTCTTGTAGGGCGTCTTGTCCTTCGCGAAGCGGACGTCGCGATAGGGCCGGAACACCTTGGCCTTGCCGAACTCAGGCTCGAGCTCGGTCATCAGCGCCTTCGTCGGCGCCTCGACCGACTCCTTCCAGACGTGCTTGTGGGCCTCCCAGAACGACTTCGTGTTGTCCATCTCGAGGTCGTCGTAGAAGTCCAGCGCGGCGACGGGGAATCCGGTGAAGCTCACGTCAGGAGACGCTAGCCCAGACGTGCTCGTCGCCCTGCTCGCCGTACGACGCCAGGGTGACGACGCCGCCCCCGCAGACCGGGTCGCCGAGGAACGCGTTGCCGGTGGACGGCGACTCGTAGGCGATCTCCAGCGAGCGATCGGGCGTCCAGCGCATCAGCCGCGCCGGCTCGTCGGGGCCCTGCGGGTCGCGGGCGAAGAAGACCGAGTCGCCGCACGGGACGGCGGTCCCGGTCGTGCCGGGACCGAGGTCGAAATAGGTGCCGTCGGCCGAGGCGTGGAACCGGGCTTCCTCCTGTCGGCGCGGCTTCGGCACCTCGGACCACACGGCGCCGTCGGCCGTCGCGGCGACGTCCCAGGCCGTGCAGTCCGCCGGCCCCTCGACCGGCTGTGGCACCCCGCTGGCGTCGAGGAGGTTGACCGTGCGGCAGGTCACGGGACGGGCGTCGTCGAACGTCATCATCCCGACGCCGTGCTCGCTGGCCGTGAGGCCGGAGAAGCCGCTGCGGTCGGGGGCGCACCAGCCGTCCTCGCCGTTGCTGTCGGCCAGTGCCGCGGTGGCCAGGCAGTACGCCCCGCCGTCGCCGTACGTCGGGAACCAGAGGTCGCCGTCGGTGAGGGCCCAGGAGCCGCCGCTCGCCGCCGGCGGTGTGGCGACCTCGCCCGTCTCGCCGCTGCCCAGGTCGACGACCGCTACCTCGCTGGGGGCGGTCTCGGCGCGGTCCTGCTTGACCACCACGGCCCAGTCCCGGCTCATCAGGACCTCCGAGATCGTCCGTCCGCGGCCAGCGGTGATCGTCACGGCGTCGTCGTCGCGCGCGAGCTCGACCCGCGTGTCGCCCGCGTCGCCGAGGGCCTCCCACTCGGCTCCCCTCACGTAGCGGGTGCCGGCCTCGACGCCGGTGTCCTGCCAGTCGAGCGGCGCAGTCTCGGGCTCGACGGCGGTGGGGTCGTCGAGCGTCCCCCCGGTGGGGCTGCTGCCGGGCGGCGGGCCGTCGGGTTGCAGGTCCACCGGGCGGTCGTCGGCACTGCATGCCGCCAGGACGACCAGCAGCGCCAGCGCGGTCGCCGTACGTCCTCGCACGTCAGACGCCGACGTTGTGCTGGAAGTGGTCGAGGTTGGCGCGGAAGGACCGGTAGGCGTTGCGCCACTGCACGCGGCCGATCGCCGGCTCGCTGGGGTCGAACCTCGACTGGTCCCAGGGCTCGAACCAGCCGAGCTGCGGGTTGCCGCCGGGGTTCTGGTCGAAGCCGCGACCGACCTGGAAGTGACCGCTCGCGTCATCGTCGAGGTAGGGGTAGTACTGCGTGTGCAGGTTGGGGTGGAGCACGACGGGCGCCCGGTAGTCGTGCACGTGGCGCATCATCAGCCGGTACCACTGCTTGAAGGTGAAGTCGCTGATGTCGAGGACGACGTAGGGACCCGCATGGGTGTCCTCGTCGTAGTCGGTCTTGTTGTTGACCACGCGCACCATGTCGGTGATCGCGGTGCCGGCGCTGGTGGTGCCGAGTCGGCGGGCCCAGTAGGACTGGTTCTTCCGCTTCCCCTGCGAGCCCCAGCCGATGGCCTGCATGGTCGCCGGGCCGCACCAGTAGGTGGTGTTCTGGGCCTGGGCCACCTTGCTGGTGAGGATCTTCGACCGCTTCGGGTACGACGCCCCGAAGCCGCCGCGGGCATCGACGCCCGCCGTCACCTCCGGGTGGCGCTCGGCGAAGCCGTCGGGCAGCGGCACGCCCTGGATCTCGTGGCGCAGCATCCAGACCTTGCCGACCGACCGGGCCGCCATGGTCAGCTCGGCCCGCTCGGCCTCGGTGCGGGCGGTCGACGTACGACCCTGGGCGCGGGCCAGCAGGCCGTCGGCGTCCAGGTCGCCCGTGCGCTCGGTGGTGCCGCCCGTCGGGCGGGTCTCGAGCCGCGCCGCGAGCGCCTCCTCGGACTGGTTGGTCCAGCCGAAACCGAGGCAGTAGCGCTGGCCCTCGAACGTGGCGCAGCGCACCGACGCCCGCGCGGTCGCCGTACGCCCCTGGGCGCGGTCGAGGGCGGCTCCCTCCGCGAGCACGCGGTCGATCTCGGCGCGCATCGCGGGCGTCAGCCCGCCGCGGCCCACGGCCCCGGGAGCCCCCGTCGTCTCGGCGGATGGGGCGATCTCGCCACGGTCGTCCTGCCCGCCGTCGGGCAGCAGCGGGACGGCGCCGAGCGTGAGCGCGAGCGCGGCGGCAGCAATGGTCGCGGGGTGCCGCCAGAGCGGCCGCGAGGCGTCCTCGTCGGCGATGCGGTGGGCGACCCGGCGAAGGGTCGGGCGGGGAAGTGCAGGCATGGGGGAAGACCTTCGAGCCGAGAACAACGATCGCCTCACTGTCCTCTCTGGTCCCAGAAGTCGCAAGTCTCACTCCTGCCCCATCTGGGTGATGTGAGCGGCGTCTGAGGCGGGTTCTCGCGCCTCGGAGGCCGCGTGGCGCACCGCTCGTACGAGGACGCGCTTCGCGGTCGTCTCACCCGTTGCGGGCGACTCGGGACGGTCGTGGCCGTGCCTACGTTGGGCGCCTTCGTGTCTTGGGCAGGAGGAGTCATGGCCATCTCGAGGTGTACGACGACAGTGACCCACCGCGACCGAAGTCGGGTCGCGCGCGAGGTTCTCGGGGTCCTGGTCGCCGTGGCGGTTGCTGTCGCTGTCGCACTGACGAGCGTGGCGCCCGCCCACGCCGACGAGGCCGCCTCGCCTCCGACGACACCGACAGAGGCGACGACACCGACCGAGCCGGTGCCGACCGAGCCGGCGCCGACCGAGCCCGCGGAGGTCGTGCCGGTGCCGAGTGAGCCGGTGCCGACTGAGCCGGTGCCGACTGAGCCGGTGCCGACTGAGCCGGTGCCGACTGAGCCCGTCCCGACCGAGCCCGTGCCGACT
>DATIAJ010000246.1:0-26837 GCA_035458105.1 Nocardioides sp.
GCCGAGCTCGGGCACCGCGTGCTGCTGGTCGACCTCGACCCGCAAGCCTGCCTGACCTTCTCGCTCGGCATCGACCCCGAGGACCTCGACGTCTCGGTGCACCACGTGCTGACGCAGGGCGTCGACGCGACCGAGGTCATCCTCGAGACCGAGGAGGGCGTCGACGTGCTGCCGGCGACCATCGAGCTCGCCCGGGCCGAGGCCGACCTGCTCACCCGCACCGGCCGCGAGCACGTGATCAAGGGGGCGCTCGAGCAGCTCGCCGAGGACCTCGAGGAGTCCGAGGTGGGGGCCTACGACTGGGTCCTGCTCGACTGCCCGCCGTCCCTCGGCGTGCTGACGGTCGCCGCGCTCACCGCGGCCGACGGCGTCCTCGTGCCGCTGCAGTGCGAGACCCTGTCGCACCGCGGCGTGGGGCAGCTGCTCGACACGGTCCACGACGTACGCCGCTTCACCAACCGCGGTCTCGAGGTCTGGGGCGTGCTGCCCACGCTCTACGACGGCCGCACCAACCACGCCCGCATGGTGCTCGAGACCATCAGCGAGACCTACGACCTCGAGGTCGTCGAGCCGCCGATCCCCAAGACCATCAAGTTCGCGGAGGCCCCGGCTGCCGGCCGGTCCATCCTCGCCACCAGTCGCAGCAGCAAGGGCGCCGCGGCCTACCGCGAGGTCGCCCAGAACCTCGTCGAGCGGGCCACCCGTCCGAAGGACAGGAAGCCCGCTCGCGCGAAGAGGTAGCCGGTCAGGCCTTGGGGGCCTCGACCGACTGGCCACCGCGCGTGCGACGGCGGTTGCGGTTGCGTCGGCGCGGGGCGTCGCCCGACTTCTCCGACGCGCCCGAGCCGGACCCGGAGCGGTCGCCCGTACGACGCTCCCGCGGCGCACGATCGGCCTTGGGGGCCGGCGGGGCGGGGTCCACGACGCGGCCCTTGGTGCCGGCCGGGATGCCCTGGTCGTGGAAGAGGTGCTCGGAGGTGGAGTACGTCTCCTGCGGCTCGGGGAACGGCAGGTCGAGCGCCTTGTTGATCATCTTCCAGCGGTGCACGTCGGCCCAGTCGACGAAGGTGATCGCGGTGCCCGTGGCGCCGGCGCGACCGGTGCGACCGATGCGGTGCACGTACGTCTTGTCGTCCTCGGGGCACGTGTAGTTGATGACGTGGGAGACGCCGCGCACGTCGATGCCGCGGGCTGCGACGTCGGTGCAGACGAGGACCTGGATCTTGTCCTCGCGGAAGCGGGCCAGCGCCTTCTCACGCGCGACCTGCGCCATGTCGCCGTGGAGCGGGGAGGCCTTGAAGCCGCGCTCCTGCAGGTCCTCGGCTACGCGCTGCGCCTGGCGCTTGGTGCGGGTGAAGACGATCATCTTGTCGGCGTCCTCGGCCTGCAGGACGCGGCCGATGATCTCGGGCTTGTCGAGGTCGTGGGCCTGGTAGATGAACTGCGCAGTCGCCGGGACCGTCGCGTTCTCGTAGGACGACTCGGCGCGGATGTTCATCGGGTGGCGCATGTGGGTGCGGGCGAGCGCCACGATCGCGGCCGGCATGGTGGCCGAGAACAGCATCGTCTGGCGGGTCTCGGGCGTCTTGGAGATGAGGGTGATGACGTCGGGCAGGAAGCCGAGGTCGAGCATCTCGTCGGCCTCGTCGAGCACGAGGGCGTGCACGTGGGAGAGGTCGAGCGCGCGGCGGTTGGCCAGGTCGATGAGGCGGCCGGGGGTGCCGACGACGATGTCGACGCCGGCGTCGAGGGCCTCGAGCTGCGGCTCGTAGCCCACGCCGCCGTAGACGGTGAGGACGCGCAGGCCCATGTCCTTGCTGGCCAGCGCGAGGTCGCCGGAGACCTGCAGCGCGAGCTCGCGGGTCGGCGCGACGATGAGCGCCTGCGGCTTGCCCTGCGGCAGGTCGGCGTATGCCGGGTTGGTCGGCGCGATCGAGCGCTGCAGGACCGGGATGCCGAAGGCGAGGGTCTTGCCGGTGCCGGTGCGGGCCTGGCCGATGAGGTCGGTGCCGAGGAGGGCGACCGAGAGGGTCATCTCCTGGATGGCGAAGGGGGTGGTGATGCCGGCGCGGTCGAGCGCGTCGCAGATCTCGGGCAGCACGCCCAGTTCACGGAAGGTGGTCACGAAGTGTCGCTCTCTGATGAGTCGGATGTCCCACGCGTATGCGGTCAGTCCACTCGAGAGCCCCTGGTGGGCAAGTGCCGACCGCGCACATACAGGCGGCCACCGGCAGATGCGTCGGCGGCTCGGTCACCATGATGCTATCGCTAGGCTGCGAACATGACGGAATCGCCCGACGAGGACTACCGCCGCGCTGCAGTCGACCTCCTCGGGGCCATCGCCTACGGCGAGCTGTCGGCCTTCGAGCGCCTCGTCGAGGACGCCAAGATGGCACCCGGGATCGACGACAAGATCGCGATCGGCGCGATGGCCACCGCCGAGTTCGGGCACCTGCAGAAGCTGGTCGAGCGCCTCGAGCAGCTCGGCGCCGACCCGGCCGAGGCGATGCAGGCCTTCCGGCCCAGCTTCGACAGCTTCCACGCCCACACCGCACCGTCGGACTACTACGAGGGCCTCATCAAGGCCTACGTGGGTGACGGGCTCGCCGCCGACTTCTACCGCGAGATCGCTGCCTACCTCGACGCCGAGACCCGCGAGGTCATCATCAGCTCGCTGGAGGACTCCGGGCAGACGGCGTTCATCGTGGAGCGCGTGCGGGCCGGCATCGCCGCGGACCACCGGCTGGGCGGCCGGCTGGCCCTGTGGGGCCGTCGCCTGATGGGGGAGGCCCTCACCCAGGCGCAGCGCGTCGCCGGCGACCGCGATTCCCTCACGGCCCTGCTGGCCGGGGGAGTGGACCGACCGGGGCTCGACCTGGCCGCGATGGGGCGGATGTTCACCCGGCTGACCGAGCTGCACGCGGCCCGGATGGCGCAGCTGGGGCTGGAGGCCTGAGCCCGGCTCCCGACGCCGCAGACATGACGAGGCCCCGCATCCGACGGATGCGGGGCCTCGTGCTGTCGTGCGGGTCGCTCAGAGCCGCGAGCGGCTGCCGGTGTTGCGACCGGTCACCGTCGAGGCGACCACGACCAGGACGGCCGCAGTCAGGATCGCGACGATCCAGCGGACCCAGTCGACGCCGCGCGAGCCGTCGCCGCCGAACAGGGAGTAGATCCAGTAGCCGAGCAGCACGCCGCCGATGCCGCACAGGATCGTGAGCCAGATGGGGATGTTGTCCTTGTCGCCCGGTGCGACGAACTTCCCGAGCAGTCCGATGATCGCGCCGACGATGATGAGGACGATGAGATCTACGACCATGGTGGGCCACCTTTCTTTGCCACGAGCTCGTGACGGGAGTGCCGGCAGTGTGTGCCGGCCTGCTCATCATGTTCCCCGGAGAGGGCCGCTTCAATCACCGCGCGCCCCTAGGGATGGGGTGTCTTCACCCCGGGCGGTGAGGCCTCAGCGGAAGCCGACGGTGCTGGCGGTCGGGGACCCGAGCTCGACGTAGGCGATCTTGTCGGCAGGCACGACGACCGAGCGGCCCTTGGTGTCCTTGAGGTGCAGCACTCCGTTGCCTGCGAGCGCCTCGCCGAGCTGCTTCTCGATGTCCTCGGGCGTGCTGTCGGTGTCGAGCACCAGCTCGCGCTGCGCGTGCTGCACGCCGATCTTGACCTCCACGATGTTGCTCCTCAGCTCAGGGGGTTGGGGGTGACGTCTTGATGATGCCGGGTGGGTGGTCGCCGGTCAGTGGTTGCCGGTCAGTGGTCGTCGGTCATCGGGTAGCCCCGGATGCCACGCCAGGCCAGCCCGGCGATCAGGGCCGCCGCGTCGTCCTGGGCGATCTCGCCGCCGCCCGCCAGCCAGAACCGCGCCGAGACCTGCGCCATTCCCACCAGCGACACCGCCAGCAGCTCCGAGGCCTCGTCGGGCAGACCCGTGTCGGTGCGGATCACGTCGGCGATCATCGACGCGCACTCGGTGGTGACCCGGTCCACCCGCTCGCGCACGTCGGGCTCGCTGGTGAGGTCGGACTCGAAGACCAGCCGGAACGCGCCCTCCTCGGACGCGACGTAGCTGTAGAAGACCTTCATCGTCGCCGCGACGCGTTCTCGGTTGTCGTTGGTCGAGGCAAGCGCCTCGCGACAGTTGTCGATGATGAGGTCGCACGAGGTGTCGAGCAGCGCGAGGTAGAGGTCGAGCTTGCCGGGGAAGTGCTGGTAGAGCACGGGCTTGGAGACCCCGGCGCGGTCGGCGATGTCGTCCATCGCGGCGGCGTGGTAGCCCTGCGCCACGAACACCTCGAGCGCGGACTCGAGCAGCTGGACGCGACGCTCGCGTCGAGGCATCCGGCCGCCGCGCGGTCGGGGGTGGACGCCGTCGGACGTGGTGTCGGTGCTGCCTGCGGTCACGTCGTGCTCCTCGCGTACTGCTGGATACTGCTGGGTAGGCCACGGCGAGCCTATCGGCAGCCGGACGTGCGAGGAGGGACCCCGGTCGTGCCGGAGTCCCTCCCCGCGTGTCAGTCACCCGTGGGTCACAGCCGCCGTGGCGGCCGGAACGACGTGTCAGTAGGTGACGTCCACCAGCATCGTGCGGTTGGTGGCGTCGACGCTCTTGACGGTGGCCTTCACGCCCTCCCCGGCGACCTTCACCGAGTTCTGCGGGTTGCCGGCGGCGTCGTAGTAGGCGTCGACCACGGTGTCGTCGAACGTCGCCTGCTGCTTCACGCCGCCCGCGCAGGTCTCCAGCGTGGTGTAGCCCTCGGCGTTGTCGGCTGCGACCTGCTTGTGCAGGCAGGTCGGGTCGATCGTGTCGAGTCCGAAGGTGGCGTCGAACGGCTCGCGCCGGTTGGTCGGGCTGGTGCCGTCGCTGTAGGTGAAGGAGTTCGGCGTCGCGTCGACCGGCAGTGCATAGCCGGAACCCGGGTGCACCGACGTGTTGTTGTCAGCCGTGGTCGGGTCGACGAGCCACACGAGCATGCCGTCCTGGAAGTCGAAGAACTCCACCCAGTTGGGCCGGGTGACTGCCTCGGAGAAGTTGTACGGGCCCTCCGCCAGCGTGGCGTCGTAGCCGACGTACTGCCGGTTCTCGATGAGGTAGTAGCGGCTGTCCGACACGGTCTCGGTGCCGGTCGAGCGCTTCCAGCCCTTGGCCGTCCAGCCGGCGTCGAGCGTCTCGACGTCGTCGCTGAAGGTCGCGCGGTCGGCCTTGACCGAGATGTTGTCGAGGAACGCGCCGACCTCGTTCACGCCGCCGTCGGTGGCGTAGCGGAACCGGAACTTCGTGGCCTGGCCGCCCGGCTTGTAGCTGAACCGGAGGCCGCCCCACCGCGTCTTGGAACCGGTGAGCCCGCGACCGATCGTGGTCCACGTGCTGCCGTTGTCGGTGGAGTACTGGGCGTAGAGGAAGTCGTAGCCCTGCTCGATGTCGTACCACGCGTCAGCGGTCACGGTGACCGAGGTCGCGGCGGGCACGTCGCGGGTCAGGGTGTTGCGCAGCTCGTCGCCTCGGCCGGACCACCAGGCGTACTCACCGCCGGGGATGTCGACCTGCGCTTGCGTCGTGGTGGCCTGCGGCAGGTTGACCTTGACGGCCTGGTAGGCGCCCTCGACCTGCTTCTCCGACGGGCTGAGCGCGATGCCGCGGGTGCCGTCGCCCTTGTTCACCTCGGTGTACTTGAGCCAGCCCAGGAAGAGCTTCTCCTCCGGGCCGAAGCTGCCGGGCTGGGTGCCGATGCCCTCGTCGGCGCCGCCGTGGCCGAGCCACGAGCCCGAGGACATGGTGGTCCAGAAGGACGAGCCGTTGTCGCCGCCGTTGGTGTCGTAGAAGTCGGGCAGGCCGAGGTCGTGGCCGTACTCGTGGGCGAAGACGCCCAGGCCGCCGTTCTCGGGCTCGACGGTGTAGTCGCCGATGAAGTAGTCGCTGTTCCCGATGCGCGCGCCGCCGTTGAGGTTGGGCGTACCGCCGATGGACGGACCCTCGGAGCCCGCGGTCGTCGGGTAGGCGTACCAGCGGTGCGACCAGATGGCGTCGGGGTCGGCGCCGGCCTCCTCGCCCTCCCCGGCGTGGACGGCCTGGAAGTGGTCGATGTAGCCGTCGGGCTCGTCGAAGTCGCCGTCCTCGTCGAAGTCGTAGCGGTCCCACACGTCGAACTGCGACAGGTAGTCGTTGAGCTCCGCGGTCGACATGCCCGAGGTGGTCGCCCAGGAGTCGGCGGTGTCGTTGATGAACGACCACGAGCCGCCGTCGTCCTCGACCGCGTTGTCGCCGTACGTCGACGCGTTGCCCGGGACGGTCACCCAGTCCTCGGTGGTCACGTCGACGCTGTAGGCGCCGCTGGACTGCGCCTCGTAGAAGTTCTTCATCGACTCGCCCGAGCCGTTGAACAGCTCGTCGTAGTAGGCCTTGCCGTAGTCCGGCTCCCACGTCGTCGAGTTGTCCTGGGTGCGGACGGGCTGGGGGATCTCGTTGTGCAGCGGTCCGGGCGTCTCGCCGAGCTTGCGCGAGCCCTGGGTGCCGAACTGCGACAGGATCGTCCAGATCTTGTCGGTGCCGGTCTCGCCGAGCTCGACGAACTCGCCGTCGGCGACCTCGACGACCTGGCTGCCGTCGGCCTGCGTGCGGGCCTTCGCCGAGCCGTTCTCGACCATCGCGCGGGCCTTCGCCTTGAGGCGCGCCTGCTTGCGGATCTGCGGCGAGGTCCGGTTGTCGGGCTTGGCCCGGACCTGCTCCGAGGACGCGGGAGCGCCGTCGGAGGGGACCGCTGCCGCGGGGAGCGCGGCCGCGCCCAGGGCGAGGCACGCCGTGCCGGCCAGGAGGCCGGGGAGTGACTTCTTCTTCACAGGGAGTTCTCCGTGTTCCGAGAGGTGGGGGGACGGTGGTGCATGACCGAGACGAGCCACCGGACGTGGCCACAACAGGTCACCAGCGGGCTACTCCACCCCACGGTCGGCGGGTCTGGCAAGGAAAACTTTCGCAATACACCCCAGAGGCCGGAGATGCTTCGCTGTCGGCACCGGGCGGCCCGCGTCCGCATCCCGGGACCGGTCGAGCCGGAGGGCGGCCCGCGGGGAACATGGACGACGCCGGTGCTGTTGCACCGACACCCGAGTCAAGGAGAAGACGTTGTCGCCCCAGCAGCAAGCACTGCCCGCGCTTGTCGAGCCGGCCGCCGAGCTCACCACCGACGAGGTGCGCCGCTACAGCCGCCACCTGATCATCCCCGACGTGGGCATGGCGGGGCAGAAGCGGCTGAAGAACGCCAAGGTGCTCGTCATCGGCGCCGGCGGCCTGGGCTCACCTGCCCTGCTCTACCTGGCGGCGGCCGGCGTCGGCACGCTGGGGATCGCGGAGTTCGACGAGGTCGACGAGTCCAACCTGCAGCGCCAGATCATCCACGGCATGTCCGACATCGGCCGCTCCAAGGCCGAGTCCGCCAAGGAGTCGATCGCGGAGGTGAACCCGTACGTCGAGGTCGTCGTGCACCCCGAGCGTCTGGACAACGACAACGTGCTGCAGGTCTTCGAGGGCTACGACCTCATCGTCGACGGCACCGACAACTTCGCGACCCGCTACATGGTCAACGACGCCGCCTACTTCCTGAAGATCCCCTACGTCTGGGGCTCGATCTACCGCTTCGACGGCCAGGCGTCCGTCTTCGCCCCGACCCTGGCCGACGACGCGCCGTGCTACCGCTGCCTCTACCCCGAGCCCCCGCCGCCGGGCATGGTCCCGAGCTGCGCCGAGGGCGGCGTGCTGGGCGTCCTGTGCGCGAGCATCGGCTCGATCCAGGTCAACGAGGCCATCAAGCTGATCACGGGCATCGGCGACCCGGCCATCGGCAAGCTCGTCATCTACGACGCCCTCGAGCTCGAGTGGCGCAAGCTGAAGGTCCGCAAGGACCCGAGCTGCGCGCTGTGCGGCGAGAACCCCACGGTGACCGGGCTCATCGACTACGACGCCTTCTGCGGGGCCGTCTCCGACGAGGCCGCGGAGGCCGCCGCCGGGTCGACCATCTCGGTCACCCAGCTCGAGGCGATGCTCAAGGAGCGCGAGGAGGGCACCCGCGACTTCGAGCTCATCGACGTCCGTGAGCCCAACGAGTTCGAGATCAACCGCATCCCCGGCGCCCGGCTCGTCCCCAAGGGCGAGTTCCTCAACGGCAACGCCCTCGGCGACCTGCCCAGCGACAAGCCGATCGTGCTGCACTGCAAGTCGGGCGTCCGCTCGGCCGAGGTGCTCGCCATCGTGAAGGGCGCCGGCTACGCCGACGCCGTTCACGTCGGCGGTGGCGTCGTCGCATGGGTCAGCCAGGTCGACCCCAGCCAGCCGGCGTACTGACGCGTAACCCGTCGGCGGCGGACCTCGTTGGGAGGGGCATGCGTACTCCCACGATCCTGACCCTGGCCGCAGCCGGCCTCGTGGCCGCAGCCGCCACGAGCGCCCCCGCGACCGCTGCTCCGACGAAGCAGGCGCGCGCGGCCTGGGCGCCCGCCGACTCGGCCGTCATCCACCCCGGCGTGCAGATGTACACCGAGGGCGCCCAGTGCACGGCCAACTTCGTCTACACCGACACCGCCGGCACGACGTACGTCGGCTACGCGGCGCACTGCGCCGGCACCGGTGAGGCCACCGACACCAACGGCTGCGACGCGGGCTCCCTCCCGCTCGGCACCCGGGTCGACTTCGTCGAGGGCGGTTCGCTGGTGTCGGAGGGCACCCGGGTCGGCGGCGGCACGCTCGTCTACTCCTCGTGGCTGGCGATGCAGCGTGCCGGCGAGACCGACGAGAACGCCTGCGCCTACAACGACCTCGCGCTGGTGCGGGTGGACGCCGCGGACACCGGCAAGGTCAACCCGTCGGTCCCGTTCTGGGGCGGCCCGGTCGCGCTCAACACCACCGGCACCGCCGCCGGCGACACCGTCTACTCCTACGGGAACTCCAGCCTCCGAGCGGGCGTCGAGCAGCTCTCGCCCAAGCAGGGCACGAGCCTCGGCACCGAGGGCGAGGGGTGGTCCCACCCGGTCTACACCGTGACCCCCGGCGTGCCCGGCGACTCCGGCTCGGCCTTCCTCGACGCCGAGGGCAACGCGCTCGGCACGCTCTCCACCCTGGCCCTCGCCCCGCTCGCCGGCTCGAACGGCGTCGGCGACCTGGCCCACGAGCTGGCCTACGCCCAGGCCACGAGCGGCATCGCCGGCCTCCGCCTGGTGCCGGGCACGGAGCCCTTCAGCCCGATCCTCTGACCTGCCCGAGGCGCCTGTCCCCACCAGGCGTGCCCCCCTCGCATGGCGCGACCCCGTCACCTAGGGTCGCGCCATGCGTGCGTTCGGGAACTGGCCGCCCGGCCTGCGCGCCGTCGTCGCCGTGGCCGCGACGTGCCTGCTGATGGTCCTGGTCGCGTGGGCGACGCTGATCGGCCCCGACGAGGTCTTCACCGGGCCCGGTCCACGTCAGGCCACGACCACCACCGAGACGTGCATCCCGCTGCCCGTGACCACCGACGCCGACGGCACGACCGCCGTCGAGATCCCGGCCGACGTCGCCGAGCGGCCCTATTGCGACCCGCCCCCGGGCTTCGGTGCCGAGGGCGGGGATGTGGTCGTCGAGCGGCCACCGCCGGTGTGGGTGTCGGTGATCATCTGGATCCTGCTCGCGACCATGGTGGCCGGGGTCGCGGCACTCCTGCTGTGGCTCCTCGCCGCGGTGCTCCGGGAGGTCCGGGCCCGACGGATCCGACCGGAGGAGCGCGACGAGATCGCCTTCGCCGTGCTCGACGAGCCGGTCCGGGTCGCGGACCAGGTGGCCGCCGACGCGGAGGAGCAGGACACCCTGCTGCGCGAGGGCGACCCCCGCAACGGCATCGTCGCCGCCTGGCACCGCTTCGAGGTGCAGGGCGAGCGGGCGGGCGTCGCCCGGCGGGTCTCGGAGACGTCGTCGGAGTACGCCCTGCGCATCCTCGACCTCGCCGACGCCGACGCCGGGCCGGTCAACCGGCTCGCCGAGCTCTACCGCGAGGCCCGGTTCTCCGACCACGAGGTCACCGAGGGGCACCGCTCCGAGGCCCTCGCCGCACTCACCGCCATCCGGCGCAGCCTGGGGGCGCGGACATGATCCCGGTCCCTGCCCGGTGGCGCGGCCGCCTGGCCGGAGGCGTCGCCCTGGCCGGCGCCGGATACGTCGTGACGATCCTGCTCGACATGGACCCGCGCCCGCTGCCGTACGTCGTGTGGTCGGTCGTGGTGCTGGCGCTGGCGTTCCTGGTCCTCGACATCGTCGACGTGCCGGCCGCGGAGTGGCAGCAGCGGATGCCGCCGTCGCCGGACCGGGCCGACGAGGCCACCTCGGACCTGCGGGTGCTCTCCAGCCACCACCAGGCCGACCAACCCTCCGACGCGCTGGCCCGTCGCCTCGTGGCACTCGCACGGGGCCGCGACCCCGACCTCGGCGACGCTGTCGAGCGCGAGCTAGCCGACGCAGGCCGGCTCGCGCCGGCCGACATCGACCGCATCCTGACCCGAATCGAGGACGTCCGTGAACGCAGCTGAACCCCGCACCGATCCCGCCCAGGTGGCGGAGTTCGCCGAGCGCGTCCTCGACGAGGTGGGCCGCGCGGTGGTGGGCAAGCGCGAGGTGCTGGCACTGGTCCTCGCCGGCATCCTGGCCAAGGGCCACGTGCTGCTGGAGGACTTCCCCGGCCTGGGCAAGACCCTCGCCGCGAGGTCGTTCGCCCGAGCGCTCGGCCTGGAGTTCTCCCGCGCGCAGTTCACCCCCGACCTGCTGCCGGCCGACCTCACCGGCTCCTACGTCTACGACCAGCGTCGTGCGGAGTTCGACTTCCGCGCAGGCCCGGTCTTCGCCGGCCTGCTGCTGGCCGACGAGATCAACCGCACCCCGCCGAAGACGCAGGCCGCGCTGCTCGAGGCGATGCAGGAGGGGCAGGTGACCGTGGAGGGCCAGACCCACGTGCTGCCGAGTCCTTTCCACGTGCTGGCCACCGCCAACCCGGTGGAGTACGAGGGCACCTACCCCCTGCCGGAGGCCCAGCTCGACCGCTTCCTGCTGCGCGTCGCCTTCGGCTACCCGAGCGCGTCGGAGGAGTACGACGTGCTGCGCCGCCGCCTCGACCGGCAGCGGGAGGAGGTCGACATCGCACAGGTCACCGACGCCGGCGGCCTGGCCGCGGTGCAGGCCGCCGTCGAGCGGGTCGTCGTGGACGAGTCGGTCGCGCGCTACTGCGTCGCCGTGGTGGCGGCGACCCGCGGCCACGCCGACGTGCTGACCGGCGCCTCGCCGCGCGGCAGCCTCGGCCTCGTGCTCACCGCCCGCGCCTGGGCCGCGATCCGCGGCCGCGACTTCGTGGTGCCGGAGGACGTCAAGGCGGTCGCGCGCGCCGTGCTGGCGCACCGGATCACGGTCAAGCCCGACCTCTGGATGACGCAGGCGTCCGGCTCGCGCGTCGTCGACGCGGTCCTGTCGTCCGTGGAGGCGCCTCGCACGCTGGAGCCGCACCGGTGACCTCCTGGCGGCCGACCCCCGCGCTCGTCCGGGCCTGCCTGATCGCGCTCGGCGGCATCGCCGGCGGGGTCGTGCTGGGCCAGGAGGTGCTGGTGGTGCTGGCCGCCCCCTTCGTCGTCCTGGCCGCGGTGGGGCTGACGTCGCGACCGCGCCAGGCGCCGCGGATCGTCGCTCGCCTCGACCACCACCGCCTCCACGAGGGGCAGGGCACGACCTCGCGGCTCGACGTCGACGACCTCACGGGGGTCGAGCACGTCACCCGGGTCGGCGCCCGCACCGCCCACGTCGCCACCTCCCCGACCTACGGGGCGTCGGGGTCGCTCGTCGCCGACGGCTTGCCCGGGCTCGAGTTCAGCCCGCGCAGGTGGGGCCGGCGCGCGGTCGGCGCCGAACGGGTCGCCCTGACCAGCGCGTGGGGCGGGTGGCGCTGGGGTCCGGTCGACCTCCCCGAGAGCGGCCTCGTCGTGCTGCCGCAGCGGGCGCCGTACGACAGCCGCGCGGAGGTGCCGCAGCCCGACGGCCTGGTCGGGCGGCACCGATCCCGGCGGCTGGGCAGCGGCACCGAGCTCGAGGGCATCCGCCCCTTCGCCGCCGGCGACCGCCTCAAGCGCATCACCTGGCCGGTCTCGCTGCGTACCGGGGAGCTGCACGTCATCACCACCCGTGCCGAGCAGGACGCGGGCGTGTGGCTCGTGGTCGACGGCCTGCGCGACCTCGGGGTCTCCGGGGGGATCGACGGCGCCGCGAGCACCCTCGACCTCACCGTCCGGGCGGCCGCCGCGCTTGCCGAGCACCACGTGCGCACAGGCGACCGGGTCGGGCTGCTCGTGGTGGCCGCCGACGCCGCACGCGTGCCCCTCGGGTCCGGTCCGCGCCACCTCCACCGGCTGCACGGCACCCTCGCCCGGGTGCGGGCCGGGGCGCGCAGCACCCCTCCCGAGCGGCTCGACCTCGGGGCGGGCGCGGGCAGCGCGGTCTACGTCCTGTCGCCGATGCTCTTCACGCCGCTCGTCACCGCGACGGCGAGCCTGCAGCGCAGGGGAGCCTCGGTGGTCGTCATCGACACCCTCGGTGACGCCCTCGACGCGCCGAAGGGTTCCGACCGGCTCGCCCTGCCCAGCCTGGCCGCCCGGATGCGGCGGATCGAGCGCGACGACCGGCTGCGCCACCTGGCCACGCTCGGCACACCCGTGGTGCCGTGGCGCGGACCTCGCACGCTCGACACGGTGCTGCACCAGCTGGCGCGTCGCGAGCGGGTGCCGAAGGTGCGCACGTGATGCGCGTGCTGCGCCCCGGGGTCACCGTGCCCGTCGTCGCGCTGCGCGCGCTGCTGCTCGTCCTGCCCTGCGCCGCGCTGGCGCTCGCCCTGCCGCAGGTGCCGCACGGGTGGGTGGTCATCGGCGTCGTGGTGTCGGCAGTGGCCTGGGCGTGGCTGCCCGACCACGCCGTGGGCGTCGTGCCGCTCGTGCTCGTCGGCGGCTGGTGGGCGGTGCACGACGTCGTCGACTGGCGGGTGCTGGTGGTCGGCGTGCTGCTCCTCGTCGCGCACCTCGCCGCCACCGTGGCGTCGTACGGCCCCTCGACGCTCGCCGTCGACCCGCGCCTGGCACAGCTGTGGCTCGGCCGCGGCGTGCTGGCGCTCGTACCGCTGCCGGTCGCCTGGCTCGCCGTCCGCGGGCTCGACGCGGGGCTGGCCCCGTCGTGGGTGTGGCTGGTGGCCGCCGCGACCGTCGTCGGCCTGCTGCTGGTCACTGCCCGACTGGTCCGACCGGAGGCGTCATGACGACCGAGGAGGAGCGTGAGCTCTACGTCGAGCTCGTGCTGCAGTGCGCGGAGTCGGTCCCGCGGGGTCGGGCGACGACGTACGGCGCCATCGCCGACGTGGTCGGCGAGCGGCTCGGGCGGGGCGGCCCGCGCCTGGTCGGCTCGGTGCTCGCCGCCCACGGCGGCGGGGTGCCGTGGTGGCGCGTGGTCCGAGCGGACGGGTCCCTGCCGCCCTCCCACGACGAGGAGGCCCGCCAGGCCTACCTCGAGGAGGGCACCCCGTTGCGGCCGAGCGGGTCCGTGGATCTGACACGGGCGTTCTGGGCGCCGCGGCTCGGGGCAGAATGACCGCCATGCTCTACACGGTCGCGCACGGCGTCATCCCTCCGCTCGCCCGTGCCGTGTGGCGCCCGGTGGTCGAGGGCCTGCACCACGTCCCCGCCACCGGGCCGGTCATCGTGGCGAGCAACCACCTCTCGTTCTTCGACAGCGTCGTCATCCCGGTCGTGGTGCCGCGCAAGGTCGTCTTCCTCGCCAAGTCCGACTACTTCACCGGCACCGGGGTCAAGGGCACGCTCACCCGGGCGTGGTTCGAAGGACTGGGCATGCTGCCCGTCGACCGCGACGACACCAAGGCCGCGATCGCCAGCCTCGACACCGCCCTCGAGGTGCTGCGGCGCGGTGAGGCGTTCGGGATCTACCCCGAGGGCACCCGCTCGCGCGACGGCCGCCTCTACCGCGGCCGCACCGGCGTGGCCCACCTCGCCCTCACCGCCGGCTGCCCGGTGGTGCCGGTCGGCCTGCAGGGCACCGAGGACATCCAGCCGGTCGGCTCCAGCCGCCCGCGGCTGGGCAAGGTCGACGTGACGGTGCGCTTCGGCGAGCCGATCACGGTCGCCGGCGAGTACGACGGTGTCCCCAGCGGTCGCGCGCGCCGCGACCTGACCGACCGGATCATGGGCGCGATCGCCGGGCTCACCGGCCAGGAGGCGGCCGGCGTCTACAACGAGCGGCCCGCGCCCACGGCCTGACGCGCCCGAGCGGTGGCCCACCGACATTCCTGGGCTGGGGAACGTCGGTGGACCACCGCTGACCGGCGTGTTGCCCGACGACACGCCCGTTGGCGGTGCCGTACCTGCACGTTCCGCGTCAGGAAGGTGGCTGGGCCACCGCTGCCCGGGCGGCGAGGGCGGCGAGGGCCTTCGGGAAGATCTCCGCGGGCGGGGTGACGAGCCCGGCACCGACCTGTCCGACGCCCGCGACCGCGCCGGCCATGCCGGTGTTGATCTGCGGGAGGATCCCCGTACGGCACACCCTGCTGACGTCGATGCCGGTGGGCGTGCCCTGGAACTCCAGCACGGGCACCGACCAGCGCGGGTTCTCCGCGAGGGTGATCTCGTGCATCCGCCGGGTGGTGGCCAGCGCGTCGGGCACCGTCCCGCCGACGAGGCGGACGATCGCAGGAGCGGTCGCCATCGCGAAGCCGCCGATGCCGGCGGTCTCGGTGATCGCGGAGTCGCCGATGTCGGGGTTGGCATCGTCGGGGCCGTAGTCGCCGAGGAAGAGACCCTCCGCGACCTGCGCCGGCCCGGTGAACCACTCGTCGCCCGTGCCCGAGACCTGGATGCCGAAGTCGGTGCCGTTGCGCGCCATCGCCACGACCATCGTGGAGCCCGGGACGTCGCGCCCGGCGTCGAGCGCGAGCTTGCAGGCCGGCATCGCGAGGTTGAGGAAGAAGTGGTCGTTGCCGCCGACGAAGCGGAGCACGTCGGCGACGTCCGTGCCGTCGAACCCGGCGCTCACCATCGCGGGGGAGAGGTCGCGCAGCAGCATCAGCGTGCCGGCGCGGTTGCGGTTGTGCGCCTCGTCGCCCATCTGCAGCATCTGCGTGAGGATGCCGGTGACGTCGGTGGCCTCCTCGGTGCCGCGGACGGCGGCCTGCAGCAGCGGGCCGAGCACGTCGCCCATCCAGCGCAGGCGGGTGAGCACCTCGGGGGAGTAGGCGCCGTAGCGCAGCACCTTGCCGAGGCCCTCGTTGAGGGAGCAGTACGTCCGGCGCCCGGTCGTGCGGTCCTCGAGGACCCACATCCACATCGACGGCGTGACCACGCCCGCCATCGGGCCGACGGCGCTGCGGTGGTGACACGGCTCGAGGCTGACCGAGCTGCCCGACTCGAAGAGCGCGACGGCGTCCTCGGGGTCGTCGACGAGCCCCTCGAGCGCGGCGCCGCCCATGAGCGCACCCCGCAGCGGGCCCGAGGTCCGTGCCCACTCGATGGGCGGGCCGGCGTGCAGGAACTGGCCCTTCTCGAGTCCGAGCACCTCGGAGGCGGGCGCGACGTCGACGAGGTGGGCCGTGACGCCGAGCATCGCCTCGACGGCCTTGCGGTTGGCCTCGGGGCGCCGGGGGTCGGTGGCGACGGTCGCGAGGTCGGTCTCGGTGCCCGGCATCGGCGGGCGCCAGTCGACGCGCTCGACGTCGACGGCCTGACCGGCGACGGCGTCGGCGAACATGTCGGCGCCGCTGGTGACGACGGTGGGCTGGCTCATCGGACGGCTCCTTCGAAGCGGCTCAGCAGGTCGAGTGCGCGACGGGTGGCGCTCGCGTTGGAGAGGTGGACCTCGGCGCCGGCGGCGACGAGGGCGTCGCGCGTCGCGTCGAGGCCCTGCGGGTCGAGGTCGGTGCCGACGAGGCTGACGACGACCGGGACCTGCCGGTCCCGGCGGGCCTCGGCGATCGCCGGGGCGAGGAGGGCGGCGGGGTCCGGCTCGGCGCCGTGCCCGAGGACGAGGTCGAGGAGGATCACCCCGGTCGCGGGGTCCGCAGCGGCGCGGGCGAGCTGTTCGTTGCGCAGCGTCGGGTCGATCATCGGGTGCGCCCGGCCCTGGGTCAGCGCGTCGTCGCCGAAGTCGACCATCGTGTGGTCGTCGACGAGCAGGTCGTCGCCCAGGGCGAGGTCGTCGGAGAGCGGGATGTTGCTGCGGATCGGGCCGAGGGTCTCGGTCGCGAGGAGCATCGACTCGTCGCAGAGCGTGCCGCCGACGAACAGCCCGCGCAGCAGCGGACCGGTCGCCGGGCCGCTGTTGTCGGTGCCGTGGGCCGGCCATGCGGGCGCCTCGTGGCCGAGCCGCTGCAGGACGGCCTCGGCGACCGCGGTGAGGTCTCGCTGCCCACGCCCCAGCAGGCCGAGCTCGACGGGCGTGGCGAGCGCCTCGGTGTCGCGGGCGAGCGCCTCGGCCACCTCGGGGGCCGGCGGCTTGGACACCACGACGACCAGGTCGACGTCGGGGTCGGCGTCGAGCCGGCGCAGCGCCTCGCGGGTCGCGAGGCCGCCGACGGCCGCGGACAGGTCACGACCACCCACACCGAGCGCGTGGCGCACCCCGACGCCGTCGTGGCCCCGGGTGGCGAGGTCGGCACCGGCGTGGTGGAGCAGGGCGAGGAGCTGCTGGCAGCCGGTGCCGGAGGCGGCGACGATGCCGATCCGGCCGGGGCGCACCGCGTTGGCGAACCCCAGCCCGACACCGTCGACGACCGCGGTGCCGCAGTCGGGGCCCATGACCAGCGCGCCGCGCGAGGCGGCGTACTGCTTGAGGGCGACCTCCTCGGCCACCGGCACGTTGTCGCTGAAGACCATGACGTCGCGTCCGGCCTCCAGCGCGTCCATCGCCTCGACGGTGGCGCTGGCGCCGGGCACCGAGACGAGGGCGAGGGCGTCGCCACCCGTACGACGCAGCGCGCTCGCCGTGGTCCGTGGCGGGGCCACCGTGGTGTCGCCGGCCGTCGGCCGGGTGGGTGCCAGGGCGGCGTCGACGGCAGCGAGCGCGGTGGCCACGTCGGCGTCGTCCTCGAGGCGGAGCGCGACGACCATGTCGTTGGGGGAGGAGGCCGGGACCGCGAAGCCCATGCCCTCGAGCACCTCGAGGTTGAGGCCGGTCGCCATCGCGACCTGCGCCGCCACGACGCCGGGGGTGGCCTGGACGGCCCGGCTCACCTGCAGCAGCGTGACCGAGTCGGCGTACGCGCCGCTGCGGAGCTCGACGTGGTCCTTCATGCGACAACCCTCCGGGGTGTGGTGTGGTCCTCGATCGAGGCCAGGGCGAGCCCGGCGCCGGCGAGGAGGCCGGCGCCCGAGGTGGCGCCGACGGCGAGCAGTGCGTCGGTGGTGGAGTCGGTGGGCTCGGCGAGCCAGTCGGCGAGCTGGGGCAGGGCCTCGCCGCGGACGGCGCAGTCGAGCAGCGTGGCCGACAGCAGGGTGGTGACGCCCAGGCGTCGTCGTACGGCCGCGGACAGCACGTCGTCCGGTCGGCCGAGCGCGGCGCGGGTCGTGAGCCAGCCGGCCAGCACGTCGTCGCCGAGCGGCGTGAGCCCGGAGCCCCGCCCCAGGAGCCGGTCGAGGTGCGCCGGGGTGAGCCGGCCGTCGACCGGGAGGTCGAGCGCGGACGTCGTGGGAATCCGCGGTTCGAACCTCGAGATCTCATGACGTCCCACGCGGGTCACGCGCGGGTCGACGAGCCGGGTGACCCGCACCGGCCGGTCGCCGACCACCAGCTCCCCGCGGTGCACGCGCACCACGGGGTCGAGGACACCGAGGTCGGGCAGCGTGGACCAGAGCGCGCACGGCACGCGGGTCGCCGTCGCCGAGACCAGCCCGAGGCACCAGCCGTCGAGGTCGACGTACACCGCCGTGCTGCTCGCGTGGACGACCTCGCGGGGGCCGTCGGACGCCCGGCGGAGCCGGTCGTGCACCCGCTGCGGTGCCGCGACGGAGATCGGTCCGGACATCACTCCCCAGACGCTAACGGCTCGTGCGACACTCGCGAATGTGAGAACTTGTCGGACCAAGGGGTGAATGTGGGCCAAGACTTGATAAGCGACCCGGAGGCCGTCGCCGCGCTCGAGCGCGCCGACGCGCTCCACACCGCCCTGACCCACATCGTGCTCGAGGGTGGCGACCTCGCCGCGATCGCGGAGGCCGTGGGCAACGCCCTCGGCTGCGGAGTCGTCTTCACCTCCACCGACGGCCGGGAGCGGGCGGCCCACCTCGACGAGGCGCAGCGCGAGACCCTGGCCGGCGCCGACCTGCTCGACCCGACCGGGCGCGTGCGCGTCGAGCGGATCGACCCCGAGGGCACCGCGGTGGGTGCGGGCGAGGCGCTCGTCCGCCGCGTGGTCGCCGCCGGTGTCGACCTCGCCCGGCTGGTGGCGCTGCGCCCCGACGGCAAGATCCACTCCTCCGACGTGCACGCGCTGGAGCGGGCCGCGATCGTCGCCGCGCTGCTGGTGACGCGCGTCGAGGCGATCACGGCGGTGGAGAACAAGTACCGCGGTGACTTCCTGCGCGACGTGTTCCTGGACCGGGCCGGGGACGAGGAGTACGTCGCCGAGCACGCCCAGGCGTTCGGCTGGCACCTCGACCGCCCCGTGATGGTCGTGGTCGCGGTGCTCGACCCCGACGCGATCGCCGCGCTCGCACCCGATCCGGAGGACCGGCGGGCGTGGCAGGACAGGTTCGCCCACGCGTGGCGACAGGTGTCGGCGACGGTGGACCCCACGATCGCGTCGGTCGCCTTCAGCCGCGAGGTGGTGACCCTGGTGCCGGTCGACCCGTCCGGCGACCCGGCCGACGCCCACGTCGCCGTCGACCGGATCATCGCCGCCGTGCGCGGCGACCGCGGCGGCGGCCGGATCGCCTTCTCTGCCGGCGTCAGCCGGGTGTCCCGCGGGCTCGGCGACCTGCCCGAGGCCTTCCGCCAGGCACAGCGCGCCGTCGAGATCGGCCGGCGAGTCCACGGCGGGAGCTCGGTGACCCGCTTCGACCAGCTCGGGCTGCACCGGTTGCTCGCCCTCGTGCCGGACAGCGCCGAGCTGACGGCGTTCGCCGCCGACGTGCTCGGCCCGCTCGCCGAGCGCACCCCCGAGGCCGCGGACCTCCGCGAGACGCTCCAGGTGCTCCTGGACACCAACTTCAACGTCGCCGAGGCCGCGCGCGCACAGTTCTTCCACTACAACACGATGCGCTACCGCGTCGGCAAGCTGCAGCGGATCCTCGGTCCCGTCGCGACCGACCCCCACCTGCGCCTCGATGTCGCCGTCGCCCTCCGGGCGCTGGAGATCGTGGGCTGACTAACCGGACGAACCGAGCAGGGCGCGCGTGAGGGCCGACGAGTCGGACTGCAGCTCGGCGGTCGCGGCGTCGAGGTCGTCGTCGCCCGGCTCGCGTCCGTCCAGTGCCGCGAGCAGGACCGCGCGCCGCACCAGCTCCTTGGCGTACGACGCCGTGGTGCCCGCGGACTCGCGCGCCGCCCGCGCCACGGCACCCGACGTGAAGTCCACCTGGGCGCTGTAGAGCTCGATGAGCGCCCGGCGCGCGGGCTCCTCGGGGAGTGGGATCTCGACGGCCATGTCCACCCGACCCGGCCGCTGGGCCAGCGCCTTCTCGAGCGCCTCGGCGCGGTTCGTGGTGAGGAGGAAGACGACGTCCGCGTCCGGGTCGAGGCCGTCCATCGCGTCGAGCAGCGTGAAGAGCAGCGGGGAGGGCCCTCCGCCGTAGTGGTGGTCGCGGTCCTCCGCGATCAGGTCGCAGTCCTCGATCACCACGATCGCCGGCTGGTGCGCCCTGGCGATCTGGGCGGCGGCACCCACGTGCACCATCTCCGCACCGCTGAGGAGCACCACCGTGGTGTCTGACGCGGCACCCACGAGGTGGCGGACGGTGTGCGTCTTGCCGGTGCCGGGAGGGCCGTAGAGCAGGACGCCGCGCTTGAGGTGCTGGCCCCTCTCGCGCAGGCGGTCGCGGTGCTCCGCGAGCCCGACGACGTGGGCGCGCACGTGCTCGAGCGTGCCGTCCTGCAGCACCACGTGGCTCGCCGGCAGGTCGGGCCGGCGGTGGAACGTGAGGCCGGACATCGAGCGTTCGTAGGGGTTGCCGCTGAAGCTGATCACCTGCCGCCACAGGACGCTGCTCCGCATCGCCTCGTCGCGGACCTCGGCCAGCAGGGCCGCGGCCGTCTCGTCGTCGGCCGCCAGCACCTCGAGGCGCGACTGCGAGCCGTACTGCGGGTTGCCGACCCGCTGGAGCACCACGACCGGCGACCCGTCGTGACGGAAGAGGTGGAGGCCGAAGGCGACGGTCGCCCGCTCGCTGTCCGGGCCCGTGGGCACGTTGAGGCGGTCGACCTGGCCACTGCGGAAGCGACCCCACTCGCCCTGGGACATGAGGTCCCCGAGGGAGCTGTGGTGGCGCTGGTCGCCACCTCCGATGCCGAGCAACCTCGCCTCCGGGTCGCGTCGGGCGATCGCGGTGAGGGCGATGTCGGTGTCGGCCCACCGGTGGACCGCGATCGGCTCGACCACGACGGGGAGCTCGTCCGCCCCGGCGCCCAGGTGGGCGTCCAGGACCGGCATGAGGTCCTCTCCCCGGCGGTCGACCGACTCCTCGTCGCGGAGGAGCTGGTGGACCAGCCGCCTCAGTCCCGCCCGCAGCTCGTCGTCGCCCTGCACCTGCTCGTTCTCCCCCGTGGTCATGACGTGTGAACCTAGTGGTTCCGGCACCCGGGAAGGACGTCAGAGCACCTTCTCGTAGAAGACCCGCGTGACACCGTTGTCGGTCGAGCGGTGGGTCTCGGTGTAGCCGATGCGCTCGTAGAGCACCTGGTTCTCGACCATGGTGACGTGGGTGAAGAGCCGGATCCGCGTGCAGCCGCGGGCGGTCGCGCGGTCCTCGGCGAGCTCGAGCAGGGCCCGGCCGACGCCGTGGCCGTGGTGGGAGGGGAGGACGGCGACGTTGTCCAGCAGCAGCACCCCGCCCTCGTCGACGAGCACGAGGAAGCCGACCGGTGATCCGTCCGCGCAGGCGACCCAGGTCTCGGAGGTCTCGACGGCCGCGGCATAGTCCGCGTCCAGGGGGCCGGGGCGCTGGCCGCCCATCCGGGACAGGTAGGGCGAGTACGCCGCCGACGCGATCCGCTGCAGCGCGGGCACGTCGGCGGCGTCAGCGCGACGGAGCTCGGTCACACCGCGAGTGTGGCAGTGGCTCAGCCCTTGGTGCCGTTCTTGCTGCCGTTGCACGCGGTGCCGGGGTGCTCACCGATGGAGGCCAGGAAGTCGCGGACCTCCTTGGGGATGCTGCCCCAGTTCTGCACCACGCCCGGCTGCACCGGTGCCTCGAAGTCCATGTCGTCCAGGCCCGAGAACGCGCAGATCGAGTTCGCGTTGTAGCTGTTGATCGGGGTCGGATTGCCGGTGCCGGTGATCTCGCCCGCGGACGCGGCCGTGCCGGTCGCTCCAACGGTGGCGAGGGCCACGACGATCGTTGCCAGGATCCTCTTCATCGCTCATCTCCTTGGGGGGTCGTGCGTCCGGACGCCCGAGAGACGCGGCGGCGACGCTAGGGCGGAGGGGGTCGCCCGGGCGGGGTCAGGACGTCGAGTTGACCGATAATGGTGAGGGGCCCTGCCCCGGATGGCGTACACCGAAGCGCTGCTCCCCGCAGACCGACCCGCACGAGAACTTGTCAGCGACTCCGGCGTTCCTTCGGCAGATGTCGCCAGTGAGGGTGTGAGATGGACCGCACTAGTTTGTGGCTTCTCGGGTAACCACCCCGTCAGATCTGGAGGCCTGCACATGTCGATGTTCAAGTGGGAAGTGGTCGATCCCGCGCCGGGGCAAGCCGTGCTGCCGATGCAGCGCCTGCCGTGGGGCAAGACGATCGGGCTCGGTGCCCAGCACGTGGTCGCGATGTTCGGCGCCACCTTCGTCTTCCCCCTGGTGATGGGGCTCGACGCCA
The DNA here is from genome assembly GCA_035458105.1 of Nocardioides sp. GTDB lineage: Bacteria > Actinomycetota > Actinomycetes > Propionibacteriales > Nocardioidaceae > Nocardioides. The sequence goes on from DATIAJ010000246.1 coordinate 22,075, forward strand.
ACCTCGCCATCATGTTCTCGGGCTTCTGCACCATCCTGTTCCTGCTGATCGTGCAGAACCGGGTGCCCAGCTACCTCGGGACGAGCGCGTCGTTCGTGGCCTCGGTCGCGGCGATCCGCGCGCTCGACGAGGGCAACGACTCGTCATACGTCACTGGCGCGATCCTCGTCGGCGGCCTCGTGCTCGCCGCGGTGGGTGTGCTCGTGCACTTCGCGGGTGCGCACCTGATCCACCGCATCCTGCCGCCCGCGGTCACCGGCGCGGTCGTCATGCTGATCGGCTTCAACCTCGCCCCCGTGGTCGCCGGCATCTACTGGCCCCAGGACCAGTGGGTCGCCCTGGCGACGGCGGCCTTCATGGTGTTCGCAGCCGTGATGCTGCCCGGTTTCTGGTCGCGCATCGCGGTCTTCCTCGCCCTGGTCTTCGGCTACCTGCTGTCGTGGATCCTCGACCTGGTCTTCGGCCCCATCACCTCCGTGCTCGGTGGCGCCACCGAGGCCACGGAGCACGACCGCGTGTCGTGGGCCGGTGTCGAGGCGGCGAGCTGGATCGGTCTCCCGAGCGGGACCCTCGCCGACGGCGTCTCGGTCGTCCACGGTCCGTCCTTCTCGCTCACCGCGATCCTGCTCGTCCTGCCCGGCGTCATCGCGCTCGTCGCGGAGAACACCGGCCACGTCAAGGCCGTCGCCGAGATGACCGGCGAGGACCTCGACCCCTACATGGGCCGCGCGATCGGCGCCGACGGCCTCGCGACCGCCTTCGCCAGCGCGTTCGGCGGCTCGCCGACCACGACGTACGCCGAGAACATCGGCGTCATGGGCGCGACCCGGGTCTACTCCTCGGCGGCCTACTACGTCGCAGCACTGGTGGCCGTCCTGCTCGGCCTGTGCCCGAAGTTCGGCGCGGTGGTCAACGCCACCCCGGGTGGCGTCCTCGGCGGCATCACGGTTGTCCTCTACGGAATGATCGGACTGGTGGGAGCCAAGATCTGGGTCGAGAACAACATCGACTTCGGCAACCCCGTCAACATGGTCGGCCTCGCCGCCGGCATCATCGCCGGCATCGGCGGCGTGACCCTCACCTTCGGCGACGACTTCGAGCTCGGCGGCATCGCCCTCGGCACGATCCTGGTCATCGTCTTCTTCCACATGGTCAAGGGCCGCGGCGGTGACGGCGCCGGCACCGTGACCCGCAACCTCAGCCACCCCGACTACGACGAGGGCGTCGACGACGCGGCCTCCGGAGGCACGCACAAGCGATGAAGCCCGCACCCTTCGCCTACCTGCGACCCGCCACCCTCGAGGAAGCCCTCGCGGCGCTCGCGGGGGAGCAGGGGGCGAAGGTGCTGGCCGGCGGTCAGTCGCTCGTCCCGCTGCTCTCCATGCGGCTGGCCGCTCCCTCGATGCTCGTCGACATCAACGCCCTGCCCGACCTCGGCCACGTCCGCGTGGCCGAGGACGGGGTCAGGGTGGGGGCCCTGGCCCGGCACGCAGAGGTCCTCGCCTCGGCCGAGGCCCAGGAGTCCCAGCCGCTGCTAGCCCTGGCTCTGAGCCACGTGGCGCACCCGACGATCCGCAACCGCGGCACCACCGTCGGCTCGATCGTGCACGCCGACGCCGCGGCCGAGATGCCGATGGTGCTGCGACTGCTGGAGGGATCGGTCGATGTCGCGTCGGTGCGCGGTCGTCGTACGATCCCGGCGGCGGAGCTGTTCGCCGGCCCGCTCGAGTCGACGCTCGCCCACGACGAGGTCGCCGTGGAGGCGTTCTTCCCGGCCCTCGCGCCCGGAGCCGGCGTCGCCTTCCAGGAGATCGCGCGCCGGCACGGCGACTACGCCCTCGTGGGCGTCGCCGCCCTCGTCGAGACCGACGGGGGAGAGGTCACCCGCGCCCGGGTCGGCTTCGTCTCGGTGAGCGACGTCCCCGTCGTCGTCGACGTCACCGACGCGCTCGACGACCCCGCCACGAAGGCCCTCGCCGAGCTCGACCCGGCCGAGGACATCCACGCCACCGCCGCCTACCGTGCCCACCTCGTGAAGGTGCTGGCGCCGCGCGTCCTGGCGGCCGCGACCGACCACGCCCGCTCGCGGGCAGGAGAGGCGATCCACCCGTGACCACCGAACAGCTCCACGACGTACGCCTGCACGTCAACGGGTCCGTCCACGAGGTGCAGGTGCCCGCGCGGCGGCTCCTGTCCGACGCCCTGCGCCACGACTGCGGACTGACCGGCACGCACGTCGGGTGCGAGCACGGCGTGTGCGGGGCCTGCACGGTGCTGGTCGACGGCACGCCGATGCGCTCGTGCCTGATGCTCGCCGTCTCGGCCGTCGACGCCGAGATCACGACCGTCGAGGGGCTCACCGAGGACGACGGCTCGCTGTCGCCGGTGCAGCAGGCGTTCTCCGACTGCCACGGCCTGCAGTGCGGCTTCTGCACGCCCGGCTTCCTGACCACCATCACGGCCGGCCTGCGCGAGACGCCCGACCCGACGGAGGACGAGGCGCGCGAGATGATCTCGGGCAACCTCTGCCGGTGCACGGGCTACCAGAACATCGTGAAGTCGGTGCTGCGAGCCAGCGAGATCCAGCGAGGTCAGGCATGACGACCAAGATGTTCGGCGCGAAGGTGCCGCGCGTGGAGGACCAGCGCTTCCTGCGCGGCCAGGGACGCTACGTCGACGACCTGCTCACCGACGACCCGCGGCTGCTGCACTCCGCCGTGCTGCGCTCGCCCCACGCCCACGCACGCATCGTCGACATCGACGTCTCCGGCGTGCTCGACGTCGAGGGCGTCGTGGCCGTGTGGACCTACGACGACCTGACCGGGGCGATGGCCGAGCCGCTGCCGCTGCTGATCCCGCACCCGACCCTCACCCACGGTCGGACGCAGTACGCGCTGGCGAAGGACGAGGTCAACTACGTCGGCGAGGCGATCGCCTTCGTCGTCGCCGTCGACCGCTACGTCGCCGAGGACGCCGTCTCGCGGATCCGCGTCGACTACGAGTACCTCGAGCCCGTCGTCGGCATCGCCGCCGCCCGCGCGGCGGAGCGCACCGTCCACGACGACGTGCCCGACAACGTCGGTGCGCGGATGGTGCAGGAGAACGGTGACGCGCGCGCGGCGATCGCGAAGGCGCCCCACTCGTTGACCCTCGACCTCGACGTCGAGCGCTCCGCCTGTACGCCGATGGAGGGGCGCGGCACCGTCGCCCGGTGGGACCCCGACACGTCCCGCCTCACGGTGTGGTCCTCGACCCAGACGTCGACCGGTGTGCGCGGCTGCGTCGCCGCCAAGCTCGGCCTCGACCTGGCGAAGGTCGACGTCGTCACCCCCGACGTCGGTGGCGGCTTCGGCGTGAAGATCAACCACCCGTGGCCCGAGGAGCTGCTCGTCCCGCTGGCGGCGATGACGCTGGGGCGACCGGTGAAGTTCACCGAGGACCGGCGCGAGCACTTCATCTCCTCGGCCCACGAGCGCGCCCAGCAGCACCACGTCGAGGTCGGTTTCGACGACGAGGGCCGCCTGCTCGGGCTCAATGTCGAGTTCTGGCACGACCACGGCGCCTACACGCCGTACGGGCTGATCGTCCCGATCATCACCTCGACCCAGCTCCTCGGGCCCTACAAGCCGCAGAACTACCGCGTCGCCTTCGAGTCGCTCTACACCAACACCGTCATCGTCACGCCCTATCGCGGCGCCGGCCGACCGCAGGGCTGCTTCGTCATGGAGCGCACCATGGACGCGATCGCGGCCTACCTCGGCAAGGACCGCACCGACGTCCGCTCGGCCAACTTCATCCAGCCCGACGAGTTCCCCTACGAGCACGGGCTGGTCTTCCAGGACGGACGAGAGCTGACCTACGACTCCGGCGACTACCCGGCGTCGCTGGCCAAGCTCAAGGAGCTCGTGGGCTGGGACGAGTTCGAGGACTTCCGCGCGGAGATGGCCGCCCAGGGCCGCAGGGTCGGCATCGGCCTGGCCTGCTACGTCGAGGGCACCGGCGTCGGCCCCTACGAGGGCGCCCACGTGCACATCGAGACCTCCGGCAAGGTCAAGGTCGCGACCGGCCTGACCACCCAGGGGCAGGGCCACCAGACGGCGTTCGCGCAGATCGTCGCCGACACCCTCGGCGTACGCTTCGAGGACGTCGAGATCACCACCGGTGACACCCGCAGGATGCCCTACGCCGTGGGCACGTTCGCCTCGCGTGCGGCCGTGATGAGCGGCTCGGCGATCCACCTCGCCGCCCTGCGCGCGAAGGAGAAGGCGCTGCGGATCGCGGCCGAGGCGCTCGAGGCGTCCGAGGACGACCTCGAGATCGCGGACGGTGTCGTGTCCGTCCGCGGCACGGACGCCTCGATCGACCTCGGGACCGTCGCCGTCCTCTCCAACCCGCTGCGCTACGCCTTCGACGAGGCGTCCAAGGCCGCCACCCAGTTCTCCGTCGGCGACCCGGGCAAGCCGCCGGTCGCCGAGGACGACGAGCCGGGCCTGGAGGGCAAGGACTTCTACTCCCCGCCGCGCTCGACCTTCGCCAACGGCATGCACGCCGTGATCGTCGAGACCGACCCCGACACCGCCGAGATCAGGATCCTCAAGTACGCCGTCGTCCACGACTGCGGTCACCTGATCAACCCGATGATCGTCGAGGGCCAGATCCACGGCGGCGTCGCGCAGGGCGTGGGCGGTGCGCTCTACGAGCGGATGGCCTACGACGAGTCGGGCCAGCTGCTCAACGCGTCGTTCATGGACTTCCTCATGCCC
>DATIAJ010000247.1:0-9489 GCA_035458105.1 Nocardioides sp.
GTGGGGGGAGCCCGGCCGACGTACGCCGTCGTGGTGCGGGTCGCGGGCCTCGCCGGTGGCGCGACCGCGCAGCTGCGGATCGAGGGCGTCGACGCAGAGGTCGTGCGCACGGCTGACGGACGCTGCACGACGGTGAGGACGGTTGCCACCTGCCAGGTCTCCGGAGACACCTCCGTCGCCGTCGAGGTGGTGATCCCGCAGGGCGGCAGCGTCGTGGCCACACTCACCCCGTCCGGGGGCGACGCCGACGCCGGCAACAACACCTGGCGCGCGACCCTCGGTTGACCCCCGTGCGGCAACGAGCACGCACCCCTGCGGACGGAGCGGGCTCCCCGCGCATCGTGTAGACAGGGGGCCATGACGATCACCCGGTTGCTCGCACGTCCCATGCTGGCCACGATCTTCGTCGCCGGCGGCGTCAATGCCCTCCGCAACACCGAGGGCCACGCCGCGAAGGCGAAGAAGGTGACCGACAAGGTGGTCCCGGCCGCCCAGAAGGCGGCGCCCCAGGTGCCGATCCCCACCGACCCGGCGACCCTGGTGCGCATCAACGCCGGCGCCCAGATCCTCGCCGCCGCCGCACTCGCCACCGGACGCGCCCCGCGGCTGAGCGCCAGCGTGCTGGCGGCCTCGCTCGTGCCGACCACGCTCGCCGGGCACGCCTTCTGGAACGAGACCGACCCGCAGGCCAAGAACGCGCAGCGCCTGCAGTTCTACAAGAACACCTCCGTCCTCGGCGGCCTCCTCCTCGCCGCGGTCGACACCGAGGGCAGGCCCGGGCTGGCCTGGCGGGCCCGCCGCGCCGCCGCCGACGTGCGCCGCGAGGCCCGGTACGTCGCCAAGGAGGCGCGCCGTGAGGCGAAACTGGCCAGGGCCCAGCTGACCTGACCTCGATAGGGTGCGCGGGTGACTGACCTCTGGCCGGCCCCGCGCCTCACCGACGCCCTCGACCGGGTCGTCTCGCTGCCGGGGAGCAAGTCGCTCACCAACCGCGCGCTGGTCCTCGCCGCGATCGCCGACGGACCCAGCGTCGTACGCCGTCCGCTGCGCTCGCGCGACACGTTGCTCATGGCCGCTGCGCTCACCTCTCTGGGCACCGGCATCGGCGACACCGACGACGGTCACTGGGCCCTCACGCCCGGCGCCTGGGACCGCGACGCCGACGTCGACTGCGGCCTCGCCGGCACGGTGATGCGCTTCGTCCCACCCGTCGTCGGGCTGGCCGAGGGCACCGTGCGCTTCGACGGCGACCCCCACATGCGGCTGCGCCCGGTCGGCCAGATGCTCGGCGCGCTCAGCGCGCTCGGGGTGCGGGTCGACGACGGCGGCCGCGGTGCCCTGCCGTTCGCGGTGCACGGGACCGGCTCCGTGCCCGGCGGCACCGTCACCATCGACGCCAGCGCGTCGTCCCAGTTCGTCTCGGCGCTGCTGCTCGCGGGGGCCCGCTACGACCGGGGCGTGGACGTGCGCCACGTCGGCAAGCCGGTGCCCTCCCTCCCTCACATCGAGATGACCGTGCAGATGCTCCGGCAGCACGGCGTCGAGGTGGACGACGCCGACGCCAACCGCTGGGCGGTCGCCCCGGGCCCCGTCCGGGCGGTCGACCACGACATCGAGCCCGACCTCTCCAACGCGGCGCCCTTCCTCGCCCTCGCCGCCGCCACCGGCGGTCGGGTCACCGTCACCGACTGGCCAGCCACGACGACGCAGCCCGGTGACGAGCTGCGCGAGATCCTCACGCTGATGGGTTGCGAGGTGACGCTGGTCGACGGCGACCTCACCGTGGTCGGCCCCCCGCGCCTGTCCGGGGTCGACCTGGACCTCCACGACGTGGGTGAGCTGACCCCGGCCGTCGCTGCCCTGTGCGCCCTCGCCGACTCGCCCTCCCACCTGCGCGGGGTCGCCCACATCCGCGGCCACGAGACCGACCGGATCACCGCACTCGCCACCGAGCTCGGACGGCTGGGAGCCGACGTCACCGAGCGGGAGGACGGGTTGACCATCCGGCCGTCGACACTGCACGGCGGCACGTTCCACACCTACGCCGACCACCGCATGGCGCACGCCGCCGTGATCCTCGGCCTGGCCGTGGACGACGTGCTCGTCGAGGACGTCGCGACGACGTCGAAGACGTTCCCCGACTTCGCGAACGCGTGGAGCAACGCCGTGCTGGGCGGTTCCGCGTGACGACCGGCCGCTACGGCGAGCACGACCACGAGCACTACGAGCGACCGCGCCGCCGCACCCGCCCGCGCACCAAGGACCGGCCCACCTACGACGACGCCGTCGACGCCCGCGTCGTCACCGTCGACCGGGGCCGGTTCACGCTGCTGCTCGACGGCCGTCGGGTGATGGCGATGAAGTCACGGCCGCTGGGCCGCAAGGGCGTCGTGGTGGGCGACCACGTCCGGGTGGTCGGCGACACCAGCGGCGCCGACGGGTCGCTGGCGCGCATCGTCGAGGTCGTCGAACGGACGACGACGCTGCGCCGCACGGCCGACGACGACGACCCCGTCGAGCGCGTCATCGTCTCCAACGCCGACCAGCTCGTCGTGGTCACCGCCCTGGCCGACCCCGAGCCGCGCCCGCGCCTGATCGACCGCGCGCTGGTGGCGGCGTACGACGCCGGGATGGCGCCGCTGCTGTGCCTCACCAAGGCCGACCTGGCCGACCCGGAGACGCTGCTGTCGACCTACCGCTCGCTCGGCGTGCCGTGGGTCGTGACCCAGCTCAGGGGCGAGGGCGCCGGCGACCTCACCGAGCTCCGCGACCGGCTGCGCGGGCGCACCAGCGTCCTCGTCGGCCACAGCGGCGTCGGCAAGTCGACCCTCGTCAACGCCCTCGTCCCCGATGCCGGTCGCGAGGTGGGCATCGTCAACGCGGTGACCGGCCGGGGCCGGCACACCTCGACCAGCGCCTACCTGCTGGAGCTGCCCGGCGAGGACGGACGAGGCGACGGCTGGATCATCGACACCCCCGGCATCCGCTCCTTCGGCCTCGCCCACGTGCAGCCGGAGAACCTCATCGAGGCGTTCCCCGACCTCGACGAGATGACCGAGACGTGCCCGCGGGGCTGCACCCACGGCAGCGACGAGCCCGAGTGCGGGCTCGACGAGGCCGTCGAGGCCGGCGAGGCCGACCCGGACCGGGTCGAGTCCTTCCGCCGGCTGCTGGCAGCCCGCGAGGCCTCCAGCGACTGGTGAGGGTCAGCCCCAGACGGCCCTCGCGCCCGAGTCGCCCGCCAGGTAGACCGTGACGAGCAGCGCGACCGCGCCGGCCGCCAGCAGCACCGCGACCGGGATGCCGAAGCGCGTCTCCCGCGCGCCCCTGCCGGACGCCAGCGCCGAGGATCCGCCCAGTGCCCACGCCGCGAGGCCGGCGACCGCGACGTAGATGAGCGCGACGCTGCGCAGATTCTCCCCCGCCTCCTGGTGGTCCTCCACGATCGGGGCGAGCTCGGGTCGCGCCGCCAGCAGGTCCTCACCCGCCGCGACCGCGGTCAGGGCCGTGACGGCCACGACCACGGCGAGCACGACGAGCGGCCACCGCAGCAGCCAGCGCCACCTCGGCACGGCCGCGTAGACGAGGCCTGTCAGTGCGGCCAGCGGGCCCAGGACGACGACTGCGTGGACGACGAGCGGGTGCAGCGGCACACCGTTGAGCTCCATGCCTGCAATGTAGGCCGTGTTGCTGGGAATAGCCTGTGGACATGCCCATCACCGGCTCCAACGACCACACCGACGACCTGCGACTGGCCCACGTCCTGGCCGACGACGCGGACTCGCTGACCCTGGCCCGCTTCAAGGCGCTCGACCTGCACGTCATGAGCAAGCCCGACCTCACGCCGGTGACCGACGCCGACAAGGCCGTCGAGGAGGGCATCCGCCGCACGCTGTCGCGCGTCCGCTCCCGGGACGCGGTCGTCGGCGAGGAGCAGGGCACGACCGGGCACAGCCAGCGTCGGTGGATCGTGGACCCGATCGACGGCACCAAGAACTACGTGCGCGGCGTGCCGGTGTGGGCGACCCTCATCGCGCTCGCCATCGACGACGAGGTCGTGCTGGGCGTGGTGTCCGCCCCGCAGCTGCAGCGCCGGTGGTGGGCCTCGGCGGGCAACGGCGCCTGGACGGGTCGCTCCCTGCTGAAGGCCACCAGGTGCGAGGTGTCCGACGTACGCCGCCTCGAGGACGCGTCGCTGAGCTACTCGTCCCTGTCCGGGTGGGACGAGCGCGACCGCCTCGACGACTTCGTGTCCCTGTCACGGCGCTGCTGGCGCACCCGCGCCTACGGCGACTTCTGGTCCTACATGCTGCTGGCCGAGGGCGCCGTCGACCTCGCAGCCGAGCCCGAGCTCGAGCTCTACGACATGGCGGCCCTCGACGTCATCGTCCGCGAGGCCGGCGGCCGGTTCACCTCCCTCGACGGCACCGACGGGCCGTGGGGCGGCAACGCGCTGGCCTCCAACGGACACCTGCACGACGCCGCGCTCTCCTTCCTGGGCGCCACGCACGACGACGGCACCGACCCCGACGTGCCGCGACGCGGGCCCGGCTCGGTGAGCAGCCTGCGCGCGCGGCAGGCCCCGCCGGTGCTGGACTGAGGCCGCTCTCCACGGCAGGCGTTCGGCACTGTCCCTCGCGGTCCGGCTTGGCTACGGTGACTTCTCACCAGTTCTGCGGGACGAGAGGGCGGACACCATGAAGATCAAGGACGTCATCAAGGCCAAGGCCAGCCAGGCGGTCGTGACCATCCCTCCGGAGGCCACCGTGCGCGAGCTGGTCGCGCTCCTGGCCGAGCACAACGTCGGCGCCCTGGTGGTGAGCGAGGACGGCGAGCGGGTCGCGGGGATCGTCAGCGAGCGCGACGTCGTGCGCCGCCTGCACGAGGACACCGCGGTCCTCGACAGCGCCGTGAGCTCGATCATGACCGCCGACGTGCGGACCTGCGCGGGCGACGACGGCCTCACCGACCTCATGCAGACGATGACCGAGCACCGCATCAGGCACGTCCCGGTGGTGGCCGACGGTCGGCTGACCGGCATCATCTCCATCGGTGACGTGGTCAAGAACCGGATCGGCGAGCTCGAGTTCGAGCGCGACCAGCTCGACCACTACGTGCACCAGACCTGACACCCGAACGCAACTGGAAGCGAGCACGAGCATGAGCGAGAAGCCTGACGTCGACCCCCACATGGGTGACGCGCCCGCCGACCTCGAGGTCACCGACCTCGTCGAGGGAGACGGTGCCGAGGCCACGTCCGGCTCCACCGTCTCGGTCCACTACGTCGGCGTCGCCCACTCCTCGGGCGAGGAGTTCGACGCGTCCTACAACCGCGGCACGCCCCTGCAGTTCCGCCTCGGCATCGGGCAGGTCATCTCCGGCTGGGACACCGGGGTGCAGGGCATGAAGGTCGGCGGTCGTCGCCGGCTCGTCATCCCGCCGCACCTCGGCTACGGCGACCGCGGCGCCGGCGGCGCCATCAAGCCGGGCGAGACGCTGATCTTCGTGGTGGACCTGCTCGAGGTCCGCTGACCCGTCCTGCCCGGACGTTCGTCAGGACTGGGCGTCGTGGACCAGGATCGCCACCTGCACCCGGTTCTCGACGCCCAGCTTGGTGAACAGCCTCCCGACATGGGTCTTGACCGTCGGGACGCCCATGTAGAGCTCGGCCGCGATGTCGGCGTTGCTCAGCCCGCGGGCGACCGCGTCGGCCACGTCGCGCTCCCGGTCGGTGAGGGCGTCGAGGGCCGCGCGTGCCGACCGCGCCCGGTCCTGCCCGTCCGTGTCGTGGTCCGCACGGGTGACGGCAGCGATCAGCTGGGCGGTCACGCTGGGCGACAGCATCGGCTGCCCGGCTGCCACCGTGCGGATCGCCTCGACGAGGCGGGCCGGCGGGGTGTCCTTCAGCAGGAAGCCGGCGGCACCGATGCGCAGGGCGCGCAGCACCATGTCGTCGGTGTCGAAAGTCGTCAGCACGATGACCTTGAGGCCCGGGTCGACAGCCAGCAGCTCCTCCGTCGCGCTGAGCCCGTCACGCAGCGGCATCCGGATGTCCATGAGCACCACGTCGGCGCCCGACGCCGGCACCACCCGCAGCGCCTCCTCGCCGTCACCGGCCTCGGCGACCACGGTCAGCCCGGAGTCGCCGCCGAGCATCATCCGCAGGGCCGCGCGCACCATCGGGTCGTCGTCGACGACGGCGAGCCGGACCACGCCCCCGCTGCTCGTGCCCGTCACGTGGTCCACGGTATCCACGCCCGCACGGCGTAGCCGCCGCCCGGGTCGGTGCCGTGGCTGATCCGGCCGCCCGCGAGGGCCGCGCGCTCGGCCAGGCCCAGCAGGCCCAGGCCGGAGGCCGGGAGGGACTGTGGTGCCGCCGGACCGACCGGGGCCGCGTTGCGCACCCCGATGACCAGTCCGTCGTCGGGCGACCCGGCCACGTCCACGGTCACCGCGGTGCCGGGGGCGTGCTTGCGGACGTTGGTGAGCGCCTCCTGCACGATCCGGTACGCCGTCCGGCCGGTGCCGGGGGGCACGTCGTCCTCGACGCGGTTGGACAGGCGTACGCGCATCCCGCCAGCCTGCTCCTCCGCGACCAGCGCGGCCACGTCGTCGAACCCGGGCTGGGGTGGTTCGGGGACGGAGTCGGCCGGCTGGGTCGGGTCCCGGAGCACGCCGAGGACGGCGCGGAGGTCGGAGAGGGCCCGGTGCGCGTTGTCCTCGATCGACTTCGCCGCACTCCCCCGCTCCTCCTCGGTCAGGTCGGTTCGGTAGCCGAGGGCACCGGCGTGCATCGCCACCAGCGAGATGCGGTGCGCCAGCACGTCGTGCATCTCGCGGGCGATCCGGGTGCGCTCCGCCGCCTGCGCCTGGGCCACGCGGGCACGCTGCTCGCGCTCGGCGGTCAGGGCGCGCTCGCGGTAGGAGTCCACCAGGTCGCGCTGGGAGCCCATCGCGTAGCCGGTGGCGACCAGGATGCCCACCACGAGGCAGCCGAACGCCGCGGAGGCCCACAGGGGCAGGGTGTCCTCGGTGACCCCGACCCGCTCCTGCACGATCCCGGCGAGCACGTTGATCGGCGCCACGACCGCCAGCAGCCGCCAGCGCCGGTGGGAGGCGAGCGAGCCGATGATCCACGACCCCGGACCGGCGCTCGACGCGGAGACGAACGAGAACGCCGCGAGCAGGCCGGCGACGAGTGCGGGCCGCCGGTGCCGCCAGCGGATCAGCACGAACGACAGGAGCCCGAGCACCGGGTCGCCGACCAGCCACCACAGCACGACCGGTTCCGGGGCGCGCTCCGCGGCGGTCACCAGCGGGATCCCCCAGACGAAGAGGCTGATGAGGGCCGCCAACCCGTAGCGCCAGGTCGCAGCGAGCCGGCCCGTCCCCACCATGGCACCGACCCTAGGCGCACCGCCCGCCCGGCCGCGTCCGACCAAGGTGTCGTCCCGCGACGCACCTGTCGATACCCAGGTCGGACCCCACCGACCCCTGCGCCCGATGTCGCGGACCTCCGTCGCGACGAGGCTGGAGCCATGATCACAGTCGAGAACCTCACCAAGCGCTACGGCGGGTTCACCGCCGTGGACGACATCTCCTTCGAGGTCCGCCCCGGCAGCGTCGTCGGCTTCCTCGGGCCCAACGGCGCCGGGAAGTCCACCGCCATGCGGATGATGACCGGCCTCACCCCGCCCACCTCCGGGCGCGCGACCATCCTCGGTCAGCCCTACCGCGACCTGCACAACCCCGGCCGCCAGGTCGGTGTCATGCTCGACGCGTCCGCGCAGCACCCCGGCCGCACCGGCCGCGAGGTGCTCCGGGTCGCCGCCGTCTCGATCGGCGTCTCCAAGTCGCGCGTCGAGGAGGCGCTCGCGCTCGTCGGTCTGACCGACGAGGAGGCCGGGCGCCGGGTCCGCAACTACTCCCTCGGCATGCGCCAGCGTCTCGGCATCGCCGCCGCGCTGCTCGGCGAGCCGCAGGTCCTCGTCCTCGACGAGCCCGCCAACGGCCTCGACCCGCAGGGCATCCACTGGATGCGCGGGCTGCTGCGGCGCTTCGCCGACGGCGGCGGGACCGTGCTGCTGTCGAGCCACCTGCTGCACGAGGTGCAGATCGTCGCCGACGACCTCGTGATGATCGGCCGCGGCCGGATCGTCGCGATGGGCTCCAAGGAGGCGCTGCTGAGCCGCGGCGGCACGTCCGTCTCCTCCACCGACGACGGACGCCTCGTCCGGCTGCTGCAGGCCGCCGACGTACCGGTGACCCGGACCGGCTCCGGACTGGTCGTCGAGGCCGAGCCGCGCGTGGTCGGCGAGATCGCCGCCCGCGAGTCCGTCGTGCTCCTCGAGCTGCGCTCCGGCGGCTCGGAGGGCCTTGAGGAGATGTTCCTCGGCCTCACGGCCGCCACCTCTCGTGAAGGAGACGCAGCATGAGCACCGTCGCCCTGCCCGGTCGTCCGGGGGTGCCCTTCTCGCGCACCCTGCAGGCCGAGGTGCGCAAGATGGTCGACACCCGCGCCGGGCGCTGGATGGTCATCGTGATGGCCGCGCTGACCGTCCTCATCCTGGCCGCCTTCGTCCTCTGGGGTCCCGCCGAGGACGCGACGTTCGGCAACCTGCTGCAGATCTCCACGCTGCCGCTGGCGATGCTGCTGCCCGTCATCGGCATCATGGCCGCCACCGCGGAGTGGACCCAGCGCACCGGGCTCGTCACCTTCACCCTCGAGCCGCGCCGCGGTCGCGTCGTGCTCGCCAAGGCCCTGGGCGCCCTGGCGCTCGGCCTCGTCGTCACGGCCGTCGCCTTCGCGGCCGCCGCGCTCGCCAACCTGGCCGGGGCCGGCACCTGGGACCTCGAGGCCGCGGCCGCGGCCGGACTCGTGCTGGCGCTGCTGATCTACGTCCTGCAAGGCGTCGCGTTCGGGCTGCTGTTCCTCAACACGCCGGTCGCGATCGTCACCGTGCTGGTCCTGCCGACCGCCTGGACCATCGCCACGCAGGTCTTCAGCTCGCTCTCCGACGTCGGGAAGTGGCTCGACCTCGACTCGGTCACCCGTCCGCTGTTCGCCGGGGAGATGGCAGGCCAGGACTGGGCCCAGCTCGGCACCGGCGTCGGCGTCTGGGTGCTGCTGCCCCTGGCGATCGGCACGTGGCGGGTGCTCACACGTGAGGTGAAGTAACCGGGGGGTCTTCACCTCATCCGGTCGCCCCACTCACCAGGGGACGTCGATCTCGATCTCCCCGGTGGCGACCCGGGCCGCCAGCCCGCCCAGCGTGACCACGTCACCAGGTGCGAGCTGGCGGCCTCGCCGCGTCTCGACCTCTCCGTTGACCTGCACCGCCCCGTCGGCGATGACGGGCTTGGCCTCCGCGCCGCTCTCGACGAGGTTGGCGAGCTTGAGGAACTGGCCCAGCCGGATGGACTCGTCGCGGATGGGGACGTCGACGGGCTCGCTGGTGGGTGACATGTCTCTAGGGTAGGTGTCCGTGA
>DATIAJ010000248.1:0-11573 GCA_035458105.1 Nocardioides sp.
CCGGGAGAACAGGTCGTCGTCGACCTCCCACCCGCCCGCGATCTGCGGGGTGAGGGAGGACGTCGCCCAGGTGTCCATCACGTCGGGGTCGCCGACGAAGCCGCCGGGCTTGCCGCGCTGGTCCTCGGTGTAGCCCTCGGGGGCCTGCGTCGACGGGTCGACCGGCAGCTGCGCCTCGGTCGGCATCAGCGGGTGGTCGTGGTCGGGCTCGCCGTCGGCGTCGAGGGGGTACCAGACGGGGAACGGGATGCCGAAGAAGCGCTGGCGGGAGATCAGCCAGTCGCCGTTGAGGCCACCGACCCAGTTGTCGTACCGGTGCTTCATGTGGGCGGGGATCCAGGTGATCTCCTCGCCGCGGACCAGCATCTCCTTGCGGAGCGCCGCGTCCTTGCCGCCGTTCTTGATGTACCACTGGCGGGTGGCGATGATCTCGAGCGGCTTGTCGCCCTTCTCGTAGAAGTTCGCCATCCGCTGGGTGGCCTTGGGCTCGCCGTCGAGGTCGCCCGACTCGCGCAGCAGCGCGACCATCGCCTCGCGGGCGCTGAAGGTGGTCTTGCCGGCCATCTCGGCGTACGCCGTCGCGGCGGGCTCGGCGGCCAGCCACTCCGGCGTCTCGCGGGCCAGGCGTCCGTCGCGGCCGACGACCGTGCGGACGGGGAGACTGAGCTCGCGCCACCACATCACGTCGGTGAGGTCGCCGAACGTGCAGCACATCGCGATGCCGGCGCCCTTGTCGGGCTCGGCCGCGTGGTGGGCGAGGACCGGGATCTCGACGCCGAAGACCGGTGAGGTGACCGTGGTGCCGAAGAGGTCCTGGTAGCGCTCGTCGTCGGGGTGCGCGATCAGCGCCACGACGCTCGGGATCAGCTCGGGACGCGTGGTCTCGATGTGGATCGGGGTGCCGTCAGGCCTGTGGAAGGCGACCCGGTGGTAGGCGCCCGGGTAGTCGCGTGCCTCGAGCTCGGCCTGGGCGACGGCGGTCTGGAAGGTGACGTCCCACAGGGTCGGCGCCTCGGAGAGGTAGGCCTCGCCGCGGGCGTAGTTGCGCAGGAACGCCCGCTGGCTCACGGTGCGCGAGTGGTCGCCGATGGTGGTGTAGGTCGGGTTCCACTGGACCGAGAGGCCGAGCCGGCGCCACAGCTCCTCGTAGATCTTCTCGTCCTCGACCACGAGCTGCTCGCACAGCTCGATGAAGTTGGGCCGGCTGACCGGGACCTGCTTCTTGGCGTCCGCCCCCTTCATCTGGCTGAGGTCCGGAGGTGTGAAGTCGGGGTCGTAGGGCAGCGTCGGGTCGCAGCGGACGCCGAAGTAGTTCTGCACGCGCCGCTCGGTCGGCAGGCCGTTGTCGTCCCAGCCGATCGGGTAGAACACGGCCTTGCCCTGCATGCGCTGGTAGCGCGCGATCAGGTCGGTGTGGCTGTAGGAGTAGACGTGGCCGACGTGCAGCGAACCGCTCACGGTCGGCGGAGGAGTGTCGATCGAGTAGACGTTCTCGCGCGGCTGGGTGCGGTCGAAGGCATAGGTGTCGTCGTCGGCCCACCGCTGCGACCACTTGTCCTCCAGCCCCTCGAGCGCCGGACGCTCCGGTACGACGACGGCACGCTGGTCGGTGCTCGCTGTCGTCGGACCAGTGTCCGGGGCCTGGGTGCTGGGGTTCTCAGTCATGCGCCGAGTCTATTGACGGGCCTCCGGCCTGCGAAAACGAGTATCGACGAGCGTGCGCCGACCTCTAGCGTGACGACATGGCTCTCCCGACCGACGGCGCCTTCACGCTGGAGTTCTTCGACGCCCCGCAGCCCTTCCTCGACGCGGCCGGTGACGTGCTCGCCGCCGACCCGGTCGTGGGGAGCGTCATCGCCAGCGTCACCGAGCGGACGGCGCGCGAGCTCGCGGCCGGGCGTGGCTCCTGGGCGGAGGTCGGAGCACCGTTCGAACGCTGGTGGGTGGTCGTGCGCGACGCCGGGGGCAGGGTCGTGAGCGCGACCATGCGGACCGCTCCCTTCCCGCCCCATCCGTCCTTCTCGATGCCCATGCCGGACGCCGCCGCCCGCCTGCTCGCCGCGGCCCTCCATGAGCGCGGCGAGCTCCTGGGCGGCGCCAACGGCGCTCTCCCCGGGGCCGAGGTGCTGGCCCGCGCCACGGCCGAGCTGGCCGGGGGAGTCGTGGTCGCCGACAAGGCGACGCGCCTGTGGGAGGCGACCTCGGTCACCGTGCCGCCCGCGCCCGAGGGGCGGCTGCGGCTCGCGACCGAGGACGACGCCGAGCTGGTCCTGTCGTGGTTCACCGCCTTCCACGTCGAGGCCGACGAGCAGGCCGGCCGTGAGCCCGACCCCGCCTCGGGCGAGCACAACACCCTCGACAGCGTGCTGGTCCGCATCCGTGAGGGTGTCGAGTGGCTGTGGGAGCTGCCCGACGGCACGATCGCCCACCTCACGGGCGCCGGGCTGCCGTCGTACGGCGTCTCCCGGATCGGCCCCGTCTTCACGCCCCGGGCGTTCCGCGGCCGCGGCATCGCGTCGTACGTCGTCGGCGAGCTGTCCCGACGCGGCCTGGAGGCGGGCCACCGGATGTGCCTGTTCACCGACCGGGCGAATCCGACCTCCAACAAGATCTACGCGGCGCTGGGCTACGAACCGACGGTGGACATGGCCGAGCACGTCGTGGCGTCGGGTCGTCACCTGCTGAGTCCGCGCTGCTCTGGACGCACGTGAACTAGCGTGCCGGCATGACCTGGTACTCCTTGGAACCGAAGGCCGCCACGCGTGACCTGTGGGTCGCCATCGACGGCCCCACCAAGCCCGAGTACGGGGTGTGGTGGAGCTCGTCCGGTCAGGACATCACGGAGGTGCTCGGCGCGGACGGTCCCCCGGCGATCACGGACGTCGAGTGGTACTTCAGGCCGATGCGCGAGCACTACGGCAAACGACTCCCCGACGCCCTCTGGCAGTACGGCCGCGGCCTGAAGGTCTACAGCGAGCGCCTCTGCGAGGTGATGCAGACGCACGGCGCCGGGCTCCAGACCTGGCCCGCCGACGTGCGCCACCGGGACGGGACCCCGGTGCCCGGCTATCTGGCCGTCCTCGAGGAGGTCGAGGCGGTGGCACCCGTGCACAGCCACCTGAGGCATCGACGGTCGGGACGGGTGGTGGTCGACGCCACCGTGAAGGAGGCCGTCGTCCGGGCGGGGCTGATCGGGCTGGAGATCGAGGAGGTCGCCGGCCCGTTCCCTGCAGGCGACTTCAGGCACCACGCCCGGCGTCGCGCCGCCCCGGGGTCCTAGGATTGGCGCGCCATGAGTGACCCTGACGCCCCCGACGCCCCCCGCCTCGCCGAGACCTTCGACGAGGTGGAGGACGCGCTGCTGTCGCGCTGGCCGGAGACCAGGCTGGAGCCCAGCCTGGACCGGATCGAGGCCTTCACCGAGCTGCTCGGGGAGCCGCAGCACTCCTTCCGCTCGATCCACCTGACCGGCACCAACGGCAAGACCAGCACCAGCCGGATGATCGAGACCCTGCTGCGCGCCCTCGACCTTCGCACCGGTCGCTTCACCTCCCCGCACCTCGAGCGGATGAGCGAGCGGATCAGCATCGACGGCGAGCCGCTGGACGACGAGGCGTTCGTCCGCGCCTTCAACGACGTCGCCCCCTACACGCACCTCGTCGACGCCGAGCAGGACCACCCCCTCAGCTTCTTCGAGACGATCGTCGCCATGGCCTACGCCGCATTCGCCGACGCGCCCGTCGACGTGGCCGTGGTCGAGGTCGGCATGGGCGGCAGCTGGGACGCCACCAACGTCATCGACGCCGACGTCGCCGTGGTGCTGCCCGTCGCCGTCGACCATGCCAAGTACCTCGGCGAGGACGCGGTGACCATCGCGGCCGAGAAGGCCGGGATCATCAAGGCCGGCTCCGTCGCCGTGCTGGCCGAGCAGACGCCCGAGGTCGCCGCCGTGCTCCTCGAGCGCGCGGCCGAGGCCGGCGCGACGATCGCGCGCGAGGGCATCGAGTTCGGTGTCGTCTCGCGCACCCCCGCCGTCGGCGGACAGGTCGTGTCGCTGCAGGGCCTGCGCGCCCGGTACGACGACGTGTTCCTGCCGCTCTACGGAGCCCACCAGGCCCAGAACGCCGCCGTGGCGCTCGCCGCGGTCGAGGCCTTCGCCGGGACGGGCGTCCTCGACGACGAGGTGGTGCGCGCCGCCTTCGCAGAGGTCAGCTCACCCGGCCGGCTCGAGATCATCCGGCGCAGCCCGACCGTCCTGCTCGACGCCGCGCACAACCCCCACGGCGCGGAAGCCGTCGTGGCTGCGCTCGAGGACTCCTTCTCCTTCAGCCCGCTGGTCGGGGTGCTGGGCGTGATGGAGGACAAGGACCACGAGGGCCTGCTGGCGGTGTTCGAACCCCACCTCGCGCACGTGGTGTGCACCCAGAACTCCACCCCCCGATCGATGTCTGCCGCGGCCCTCGGGCGAGCCGCCGCCGAGATCTTCGGGGAGGACCGCGTCAGCGTCGTCCCCGACCTCGCCGACGCGATCGACCGGGCCGCGACCCTGGCCGAGGCAGGCGAGGCGATCGACGTCTCGATCGGCGCCGGCGCGGTGCTCGTCACCGGGTCGGTCGTCACCGTGGGCGAGGCCCGCTCCCTGCTGAAGGGGCGCCGATGAGCGGGGAGACCCCTGACCAGGTGCCCACCAACACCGAGCGATCGCCGCGCCGCGGGATGGCCGCTGCCGTCCTGAGCCTCGAGGCGATCACCCTCGGCCTGACCACGCCGGTGATGATCACCATCGCCGACGTCCCGACCGGCACGGCGGTGGCCGTCGGTCTCGGCCTCGCGGTCGTGTGCCTCCTGCTGGCCGGGATGCTGCGGGCCGAGTGGGCCTACCTCGCCGGCTACGTCGTGCAGGTCGCAGCCATCGGCCTGGGCTTCGTCATCCCCGTCATGTTCGGCCTCGGAGCCGTCTTCGCCGCGCTCTGGACGGCCGCGGACCTCCTCGGCCGCAAGATCGAGCGTGAACGCGCCGCCGCGTGGGCGGCGTACCGCGCGGAGCAGGGCCCTCGCTAGGCTGCGCGGCATGACCGACGTCCAGCGTTCCCTCGTCCTCGTCAAGCCCGACGGCGTGCGCCGCGGCCTCTCGGGCGAGGTCCTGCGCCGGGTCGAGGCCAAGGGCTACACGCTCGCGGCCGTCGAGCTCCGCACCGCGACCCCGGAGATCCTGGCCGAGCACTACGCCGAGCACGAGGGCAAGCCGTTCTACGGCCCGCTCGTGGAGTTCATGCTGTCGGGCCCGGTGCTGGCGGTGGTGATCGAGGGCGAGCGCTGCATCGAGGGCTTCCGCTCGCTCGCCGGCGCCACCGACCCGACCGTCGCCGCCCCGGGCACCATCCGCGGTGACCTCGGCCGCGACTGGGGCCTGGCCGTCCAGCAGAACCTCGTGCACGGCTCGGACTCCGAGGAGTCCGCCGCCCGCGAGATCGGGATCTGGTTCCCCGAGCTCGCGGACTGACGCGAGCTCGCTCGCGGTCAGTCCGCGAGCGAGGCATCTTTCACCCCGGCGCGACCCAGCTGAGGCATCTTTCACCTCAGCCCCACACGCCCCGCGCGTGTCCTCCCGGGAAGACCCGCTCCCGCTCCTTAACCTGAGCGTGGGTCGGCAGCCTCGCCGTCCCCTCTTCCCGAGTACGACCCGACCTGCAAGGGCAGCAGCGGCAATGGCACTGAACGGCAAAACAGGGGGCTTCATCGGCCGCGACATGGCCGTCGACCTCGGCACCGCCAACACGCTCGTCTACGTCCGCGGCAAGGGCGTCGTGCTCGACGAACCGTCCGTCGTCGCGATGAACACCACCACCGGTGAGGTGCTGGCGGTCGGCCACGAGGCCAAGCGGATGATCGGGCGCACCCCCGACAGCATCGCGGCCATCCGTCCGCTCAAGGACGGCGTGATCGCCGACTTCGAGGCGACCGAGCAGATGCTGCGCTACTTCATCCACCAGGTGCACCGCCGCCGCTACTTCGCCAAGCCGCGCATGGTGATCTGCGTGCCGAGCGGCATCACGGCCGTCGAGCAGCGCGCGGTCAAGGAGGCCGGCTACCAGGCCGGCGCCCGCAAGGTCTACATCGTCGAGGAGCCGATGGCGGCAGCGATCGGCGCCGGGCTGCCCGTCCACGAGGCCACCGGCAACATGGTCGTCGACGTGGGTGGCGGCACCACCGAGGTCGCCGTCATCAGCCTGGGCGGCATCGTCACGAGCCTGTCCGTGCGCACCGCCGGCGACGACCTCGACCAGGCGATCATCGCCTGGATGAAGAAGGAGTACTCCCTCATGCTGGGGGAGCGCACCGCCGAGGAGATGAAGATGACCCTCGGTTCCGCCTTCCCCCTCCCCACCGAGCCCGACGCCGAGATCCGAGGGCGCGACATGGTCTCCGGCCTGCCCCGCACCGTGGTCGTCTCCAGCTCCGAGCTGCGCCAGGCGCTCGAGGAGCCGCTGCACAGCATCATCGACGCCGTCCGCACGACCCTCGACCAGACGCCGCCCGAGCTCGCCGGCGACATCATGGACCGCGGCATCGTCCTCACCGGCGGCGGCGCGATGCTGCGCGGCCTCGACGAGCGGCTGCGCCACGAGACCGGCATGCCCGTCCACGTCGCGGAGGACCCGTTGTCCTCGGTGGCCTACGGCGCGGGCAAGTGCGTGGAAGAGTTCGAGGCGCTGCAGCAGGTCCTGGTCTCCGACCCGAGGCGCTTCTGATGGGGGCCTTCGGGGGGCACGAGGGCCGCGAGCGGCGCTGGACCGGCCTCGACCGGCTCGAGTCGCGCAACCGCCCGCCGCGCTCGCTGCTGGTGGCGCTCGTCCTGGCCAGCGTCACGCTCATCACCCTCGACGTGTCCGGCGGCGGGAGCTCCCCGATCGAGCCGGCGCGACGCGCGGTGGGGGAGGCCTTCGGTCCCGCCGAGACCGGCGTCGCCGCAGCCGTACGGCCCTTCACCGCCGTGCCCGCGTGGTTCCGCAGCAAGGGCGACCTCGCCGACCGGGTGCGTGACCTCGAGGCCAGCAACGCCGAGCTCAAGGGCCAGGTCGAGCTGGCCGGCTTCGACCGCAACCGGCTCGAGCAGTACGACGGACTCACCACGGCCGCGGAGGACCTCGGGTCGGCCCTCGTCCCGGCCCGCGTGGTCGCGCTGGGCTCGCGCCAGTCGCAGAGCTTCACGGTCACCATCGACGCCGGCTCGGAGGCCGGCGTCGGGCCCGACATGACGGTCGTGAACAACGACGGCCTCGTCGGCCGGGTGCTGCGGGTCACCCGCACCACGGCCACCGTGCTGCTCGTCATCGACCCCGACTCGACCGTCGGCGGTCGCGTCGGGTCGAGCATGGAGATCGGCTTCGTCACCGGCAGCGGGTCGCTCGACCAGGAGTCGGGCCTCGACCTGCGCCTCGTCGACGACGCGTCGGTGCCCGCGCGCGACGACACCGTCGTGACGTGGGGCAGCACGACCGGCCCCTACGCCCCCGGCGTGCCCATCGGCACGATCACAGAGGTGTACAGCTCGCTGCGCGAGGCCTCCCAACGCGCGGTGGTGAAGCCCTTCGTGGACTTCTCCGCCCTCGACGTCGTCGGCGTGATGGTTCCCAGCGGCGCTGAGAGCGACCGTGCCCTGGTCGAGGCCGACGGGAGCCTGCGTTGAGAACTCACCCCACGAAACCGCTCGCTGCGCTCGCGCTTCCGCGGGGACCCCGATGAAGGGGCTGAGGCTGGTGATCGCGGTCGCGGCCGTCGTCGTCGCGCTCGTCGTGCAGGTCACCCTCTTCCCGCACGTCGCGTGGCACGGCATCGTCCCCAACCTCTGCCTGCTGGTCGTGGTCGCGGCCGCCCTGACCGTCGAGGCGCCGTTCGCGCTCGTCCTTGGCTTCGCGGCCGGGCTCACCCTCGACCTCGCGCCGCCGGCCGACCACGTGGCCGGTCGCTGGGCGCTCGCCCTGACGGTCGTGGCGTTCCTCGCTGCCCGGGTGCGCCAGGACCAGAAGCCGACCGCGCTCGCCGTGGTCGGCACCGTCGCCGCCGCGTCGTTCGTGGCGACGTCGTTGTTCGCGCTCTCGGGTGTGCTGCTCCAGGACCCCGCCATGTCGGTCGCCGGGCTGCTCGAGGTCGTCCTGGTCGCGGTGGCGTGGGACGTGCTGCTCACCCCGTTCGTGCTCCCGCCGCTGATGAGGCTCTTCACGCGCCTCAGCCCGCAGTGGGCCGCCTCGTGAGGCCAGCCACCCGCGCCCGGGGCGACCGGAGCCGCCTGCGGCTGGTGGTGGTGCAGGCACTCGTCTTCTCGCTCTTCGCCACGCTGTTCGTCCGGCTCTACTACCTCCAGGTCATCGGCGGCGAGTCCTACCAGGCGCAGGCCGCCGACCAGTCCGTGCGCGACATCGTCGTCCAGCCCCAGCGCGGGCTGATCGTCGACAACCAGGGCCGACCGCTCGTGGCCAACCGCACCTCGTGGGTCATCTCGATGGACCGCACGCTCCTCGGCAAGCTGGAGGAGCGCCAGCGCACCGAGCTGGTCCGACGCGTCTCGGTGGTCGTCGACGCCGAGCCGGCCGACGTCGAGGCCCGCCTCGTGACGTGCGGCGATCCCGGCAGCGTGCGCGACGTGTGCTGGAACGGCTCGCCCTACCAGCCGGTGCCGGTCGCCACCGACGTACCCAAGAGCGTCGCCCTGCAGGTGCTCGAGCAGCCGGAGGACTACCCCGGCGTGCTGGCCGAGCAGCAGAACGTCCGTTCCTACCCGCGGCCCTTCGGCATCAACCTCGCCCACGTGCTGGGCTACCTCAGCCCCGTCACCGAGGACGAGTACGACCTCGCGGCCGAGCGCGACGACCGCTCCCTCAACGGCGCGTCCGTCGTCGGTCGTGCCGGGGTGGAGAAGCAGTACGACGAGTGGCTGCGGGGCCTGCCCGGCTACCGGCGCGTCGCTGTCGACTCGATGGGCCGCGTCCTGGGCGACGACTCGCTCGTCGAGAGCACGCCCGGCGACACGCTCGTCACCTCGATCGACGCGAAGGTGCAGTCGGTCGTCGAGCGCCAGCTGGCCGAGCGGATCGCCTTCCAGCGCACGCAGCTCGACACGGTGACCGGCCGGAAGTACGTCGCCGACTCCGGCGCCGCGGTCGTCCTCGACGCGACGACCGGTCGGGTGGTCGCCATGGCCAGCCAGCCGACGTACGACCCTGACGTGTGGACCGGTGGCATCAGCGAGGAGCAGCTGAAGAGGCTCTACTCCGAGAAGGCCGGCACGCCGCTGCTCTCGCGCGCCACGCAGGGCCAGTTCGCCCCCGGGTCGACGTGGAAGCCGTTCATGACGGCCGGCGCGCTGACCAACGGCTACTCGATGGACACCGCGCTGCCGTGCTCCTCGGGCTTCCAGGTCGGCAACCGGGTGTTCAAGAACTACGAGTCCGGCGCCTACGGCAGCATCGGCTTCGCCAAGGCGCTCGAGGTCTCCTGCAACACCTTCTTCTACCGCATCGGCTACGACTTCTGGCAGCGCTTCGGCAGCGACCCGGCCGACCTCGACGCCAAGGACCCGCTGGTCGAGGAGGCCAAGGAGTTCGGCTTCGGCTCCCGCACCGGCATCGACCTGCCCGGTGAGGCGCCCGGACGGATCGCCGACCGTCACTGGAAGCAGGCCTACTACGAGTCGCAGAAGGACTACTACTGCGAGCTCAGCGCCAAGCCGCAGACCGACGACACCAGCGACTTCGTCTACAAGTTCGCGCGCGAGTTCTGCCTCGAGGGCAACCTCTACCGCGCCGGTGACGCCGTGAACTTCTCCATCGGCCAGGGCGACACGATCGTGACGCCGCTGCAGCTCGCCCGGGGCTACGCCGCGCTGAGCAACGGCGGCACCCTCTGGGCGCCGACCGTCGCCAAGGCGATCGTCAGCCCCGAGGGCAAGGTGCTGCGCCGGATCGCGCCGCGCAAGGTCGCCGAGGTCGACGTCCCGAAGAAGTACCTCGACTACATCGACGGCGCGCTGGAGAACGTCTCCCGGGTGGGCACGATGGCCTGGAAGCTCGTCGGCTTCCCCATCGACGACGTCACCATCCGCGCCAAGACCGGCTCCGCCGAGGTCTACGGCAAGCAGTCGACCGGCTGGGTCGCGTCCTACTCGAAGGACTACGTCGTGGTGATGATGATCAGCCAGGGCGGCACCGGGTCGGGTTCCACCGGTGAGGGCATCCGTGCGATCTGGGAGGCGCTCTACGGCATCGAGGGCGAGACGGTGCGTCCGGCACGCGCCGCGATCCCGGGCACTGTGCCGCCCGCCAGGCTGCCGCAGTTCCTCGAGGACGGGTCGATCATGCCGCCCGTCCCCGAACAGGCGGCATCTGACAAGGCGGGGGAGCGGCTCCGATGACGGTCCTGTCCACCCGGCCCACCAACCGTCCCGCCGCCCGGCCGCTGCGTGGTGCGACGAGCCTGCGCGCCCCGGGGATCGACTGGCTGTTGATGCTGGCCGCACTGGCGCTCGTCACCCTCGGCACCCTGCTCGTCTGGTCGGCGACCTCCACGCGCGCCGACCTGACCGGCGGGGACCCCAACGCCTACCTGCGCAAGCAGCTGGTCAACGTCGCCATCGGCCTCGTGCTGATGGTCGCCGTCCTCGCCACC
The DNA here is from genome assembly GCA_035458105.1 of Nocardioides sp. Lineage (GTDB taxonomy): Bacteria > Actinomycetota > Actinomycetes > Propionibacteriales > Nocardioidaceae > Nocardioides. The sequence continues at coordinate 10,666 of DATIAJ010000248.1, forward strand.
GACCACCGGTGGGTGCGCATCCTCGCCCCGCTGGCCTACGTCGCCAGCGTCGGAGGCCTGGTCATGGTGCTCGTGGCCGGAAGCACCATCAACGGGTCGCGGTCGTGGATCCAGCTGGGCGGCATGTCGATCCAGCCCGCGGAGTTCGCCAAGCTCGCCGTGGTGATCGGCATGGCGCTCGTCGTGGCCGAGCGGACCGAACGACGGTGGGGCAGGCGCGTCGGCAGCCTCGAGGTCGTCGTCATGCTCGCGATCGCCGGGGTGCCCGCGGCGCTGATCCTGCTCCAGCCGGACCTCGGCACCATGCTCGTGCTGTCGGCGACCGTCTTCGGCGTGCTCGCGGTGGCCGGCGCCGGCCGCCTGTGGCTCGCGGGCCTGACGCTCGGCGCGGTCGGCGGCGCCGTCGTGGCGGTGTCGATGGGTGTGCTCAAGCCCTACCAGGTCGACCGCTTCCTCGCCTTCACCAACCCCGGGCTCGATCCGCGCGGCGCCGGGTACAACGTCGAGCAGGCGCGCATCGCCGTCGGCAACGGCGGCCTGCTCGGCCAGGGCCTCTTCGACGGCTCGCAGACCCGCTCGGGCTTCGTGCCCGAGCAGCACACCGACTTCATCTTCACCGTCGCCGGCGAGGAGCTCGGCCTCGTGGGCGCCGGCGTGCTGATCCTGCTCGTCGCCGTCGTGATCTGGCGGGCGCTCGCGATCTCCGCCCAGGCCGGCGACCTGTTCGGCCGCGTCGCCGCCGCCGGCATCGCCTGCTGGTGGGGGTTCCAGGCCTTCCAGAACATCGGCATGTGCCTCGGCATCATGCCCGTCACGGGCGTGCCGCTGCCGTTCGTGTCCTACGGCGGCAGCTCGCTGTTCGCCGGGATGCTGGCACTCGGCCTGCTGCAGAACATCCACCTGAGGTC
>DATIAJ010000249.1:0-3433 GCA_035458105.1 Nocardioides sp.
GACCTCGTTTTGCCCGGTCGGCACCCGATCCCGTAGTCTTGACCCTCGGTGTTCGACGCACCGATTCTGCGCGCCCGCCACGCGGCGTACTCGCCCGACCAGGCGGTGTCGTGCGCAGTCCCGAATGTTTTCTACCTGTAGTTCGTATCGAGGAGAGTGACTCGCCGTGTACGCAGTCGTGCGCAGTGGCAGCAAGCAGCAGAAGGTTGCCGTGGGCGACGTCATCGAGATCGACGCGATGGCCGCCGCGGGCGACACCCTCACCCTTCCCGTGGTGATGGTCGTCGACGGCGACAAGGTGACCGCGACCGGCCTGGACAAGGCGAGCGTGACCGTCGAGGTGACCGGCCGCACCAAGGGCCCGAAGATCATCATCCAGAAGTACAAGAACAAGACCGGCTACAAGAAGCGCCAGGGTCACCGCCAGAAGTACACCCAGGTCAAGGTCACCGACATCTCCCTCTGAGCACTCGCTCGAGGTCGACTCTTCATTCCCAAAGGACTGGACAATGGCTCACAAGAAGGGTGCTGCGAGCACCAAGAACGGTCGTGACTCCAACGCGCAGCGCCTCGGCGTGAAGCGCTTCGGCGGCCAGGTCGTCGGCGCCGGCGAGATCATCGTCCGCCAGCGCGGCACGCACTTCCACCCGGGCACCGGCGTGGGTCGCGGCGGCGACGACACCCTCTTCGCCCTGCAGGCCGGCGCCGTCGAGTTCGGCACCCGCCGCGGTCGCAAGGTCGTCAACATCGTCCCCGGCGAGTGACGACGCGACGCTGAGCGCTTCTGCTCACCTGCGAAGGGCGCCCCTGTCTGGGGGCGCCCTTCGTGCTTTCACCCACCGATGCAAGGAATCTGATGGCCATCCCCACGTTCGTCGACCAGGCCACGCTGCACCTCGCGGCGGGCCGCGGCGGCAACGGCGTCGCCTCGGTCAAGCGGGAGAAGTTCAAGCCCCTCGGCGGTCCCGACGGCGGCAACGGCGGCCAGGGCGGGTCGATCATCCTGCAGGTGGACACCAGCGTGACCACGCTCGTCGACTACCACCACAGCCCCAAGCGCCGTGCGGAGAACGGTGGCCAGGGTGCCGGCGACCACAAGAACGGCGGCAACGGCAAGGACCTGGTCCTGACCGTCCCCGACGGCACGCTCGTCAAGGACGAGGACGGTGAGGTCCTCGCCGACCTCGTCGGCCACGGCACCACGCTGGTCGTCGCGCAGGGTGGCCGCGGAGGCCTGGGCAACGCGGCCCTCGCCTCCTCCAAGCGCAAGGCGCCCGGCTTCGCCCTCCTGGGTGAGCCCGGTGACGAGCTCGTCGTGCGCCTCGAGCTGAAGGTCGTCGCCGACATCGGCCTCGTCGGCTTCCCGAGCGCGGGCAAGTCGTCGCTGATCGCCGCGATCTCGCGGGCCCGGCCCAAGATCGCCGACTACCCGTTCACCACCCTCATCCCCAACCTCGGCGTCGTCACCGCGGGCGAGACCACCTTCGTGGTCGCCGACGTGCCCGGCCTGATCGAGGGTGCAGCCGAGGGCCGCGGCCTCGGCCATGACTTCCTGCGCCACATCGAGCGCTGCGCCGCGCTGGTGCACGTCATCGACACCGCCTCGATCGAGCCCGGGCGCAACCCGCTCGACGACCTCGACGTGATCGAGGGTGAGCTCGCCCGCTACGGCGGGCTCGAGGACCGGCCCCGGTTGGTGGCCCTCAACAAGGTCGACGTGCCCGACGGCCAGGACATCGCGGACATGGTGGTCGAGGAGCTGCGCGGTCGCGGCCTGCGGGTCTTCGAGGTCAGCGCCGCGTCCGGAGCCGGGCTGCGCGAGCTCACCTTCGCGATGGCCGAGATCGTCGAGGCGTCGCGGAAGGCTGCGCCGGCGGTCGAGGCGGAGCGCATCGTGCTGCGGCCCCGGGCCGTCGACGGCGGCGACGACTTCACGGTCGTCGCGACCGACGAGGGGTGGCGGGTGCGCGGCACCAAGCCCGAGCGCTGGGTGCGCCAGACCGACTTCAGCAACGAGGAGGCCGTGGGCTTCCTGGCCGACCGCCTCAACCGCCTGGGCGTCGAGCTCAAGCTCGCGCAGATGGGCGCCCAGGAGGGCGACGCGGTCCTGATCGGACCCGACGACAACTCGGTGGTCTTCGACTTCAAGCCCAGCATCGAGGCCGGGGCCGAGATGCTCGGCCGTCGTGGCGAGGACGAGCGGTTCCGCGAGGACCGTCCGGCCCGCGACCGGCGTCGCGACATCGCCGAGGCGATGGAGACGAAGGCGGAGGAGGAGGCCCGCGCCGACGTGGCGCGCCGCCTCGATGCGGAACGCCGCAAGAAGGGGCCCAACCGCAGCACCGGCAGCTCCGGCGTCGGTCCGATGGCCTACGAGATCGGCAGCAAGGACGACCCCGACTGGGACGGCAGTGACGACTGACCGCACGGCCACCCGGTCGGACCTGGTGGACGGGGCCCGTCGCATCGTCATCAAGGTCGGGTCGTCGTCGTTGACCACCGCCGCCGGCGGCATCGACCCGGCACGCGTACGGCAGCTGGTGGAGGTGCTCGCCGCCGCTCGCGGTGCCGGAGCCGAGGTGGTGCTCGTGTCGTCGGGCGCCATCGCTGCCGGTCTGGCCCCGCTCGGGCTGAAGCGTCGCCCCCGCGGTCTCGCCGCCCAGCAGGCCGCCGCGTCGGTGGGTCAGGGGCTCCTCGCGCACCGCTACCAGGAGGGGTTCGCCCGGCACGGCATCGTCACCGGCCAGGTGCTGCTCACCGTCGACGACGTCACCCGGCGCGCGCACTACCGCAACGCCCACCAGACCTTCGCCAAGCTCCTGGAGCTCGGGGTCGTGCCGATCGTCAACGAGAACGACACGGTCGCGACGTCGGAGATCCGCTTCGGCGACAACGACCGGCTGGCGGCGCTCGTCGCCCACCTCGTGCACGCGGACCTGCTGGTCCTGCTCTCCGACGTCGACGGCCTCTACGACGGCCCCCCGTCGCGCCCCGGTGCACAGCTGGTTCCGGTGGTGCGCTCCGACGACGACCTCGCCGCGGTGACCGTGGGCTCGGCCGGTGCCGCCGGTGTCGGCACCGGCGGCATGACCACCAAGATCGACGCGGCCCGGATCGCGACCGGCGCCGGCATCGACGTCGTGCTGACCTCCGCCGACCAGGCCGCCGCCGCGCTGTCCGGCGCGGAGGTGGGCACCCACTTCGAGGCGACCGGCAAGCGCCGCCCCACCCGGCTGCTGTGGCTGGCCCATGCCACATCGGGGCAGGGCACGCTCTCCCTCGACGAGGGGGCCGTACGCGCGATCGTCGAGCGCCGCGCCTCGCTGCTCCCGGCCGGCATCACCGCCGTGGGCGGGGCGTTCGTCGCCGGTGACGCGGTCGACCTGGTCGACCCCGACGGCACGGTGGTGGGCCGCGGCCTCGTGAACTTCGA
>DATIAJ010000250.1:0-8735 GCA_035458105.1 Nocardioides sp.
TGTCGTGGCCGTCGACACCACCAGCCGCGACGACAGCGTCGACCTCCTCCGTGACGCCCTCGGGGAGCAGGCCGTCGTCGACGTGGTGCCCGGCTCGACCAGCTACCCCGCGGCCGTGCGACACGGCCTGGACCTCGCGCCGCCCATCGACGCGTCGGGTGCCGACGAGTGGATCTGGCTGCTCCACGACGACAGCAATCCCGCTCCGACGGCCCTCGCCGAGCTCGTCCAGGCCGCGCAGGAGCACCCGACGGTGGCCATCCTCGGTCCCAAGCTGCGCGAGTGGCCCTCGCTGCGCCGCCTCCTCGAGGTCGGCCTGACGATCACCGGCACCGGACACCGCGAGACCGGTCTGGAGCGGGGCGAGTACGACCAGGGCCAGCACGACGCGGTGCGCGAGGTGCTCGCGGTCAACACCGCCGGCATGCTCGTGCGCCGGTCGGTGCTCGAGTCCCTGGGCGGGCTCGACGAGGACCTGCCCATCTTCGGCAACGACATCGACTTCGGCTGGCGCGCCGCGCTGGCCGGTCACCGCACCCTCGTCGTGCCGCAGGCCGTGGTCTTCCACGCCGAGGCCGCGCACCGCGGGATCCGGCGTACGCCCCTCACCGGTCGCCACACGCACTACCAGGAGCGCCGCGCCGCCCTCCTCACGTCGCTGGCCAACGTGTCCTCCCGCGGGTTCGCCTGGCAGTACGTCCGGCTGTTCCTCGGGTCGCTGCTGCGCGTCCTCGGATTCCTCGCGGTGCGCTCGGTGGGGGAGGCGCTCGACGAGCTCGCGGCCGCGCTGTCCGTGCACGGCCGCCCCCGCCAGCTCCTCGCCGCGCGACGCGAGCGGGCCCGGCTGCGGCAGGGCGACCCCGCCGACGTACGCCGCCTGCTGGCCCCGTGGTGGCTGCCCTACCGCCACGGCCTGGACTTCGTCACCGACCTCGTCTCCGCTGCGACCAACCAGGCCTCCGACGTCGCCGAGCGGCGACGCCTCGCCAAGGCCGCGGACGCCCCGGGCGCCGGGCCGGGCGTGCGGGAGGCACGGCGCGGGCCCGGGTCGTCGGACGACGACGAGGACGCCTACCTCACCGACACCGGCTTCGTCGCCCGCTTCTTCACCAACCCGGTCGCCGTGGTGCTGGCGCTCTTCGGCGTGCTGGCGCTGCTCGCCGCCCGCGAGGCCTTCGGGACCATCACCGGCGGCGCGCTGTCACCGGTGCCCGACGCCGCCGCGGACTGGTGGCGGCTGCACGTGTCGAGCTGGCACCCGCTCGGCACCGGTACCGACGTGCCGGCCCCGGCCTACGTGCTGCCGTTCGCGCTCGCCGCCTCCGTCCTGCTCGGCAACACCGGTGCCGTCGTCTCGGGCCTCATGCTGCTCGCGGTCCCCGTGGCGGCGTGGGGCGCGTGGCGCCTGCTGAAGGTGGTGGGGCGGCTCGTCGACCCGCTGGGGCTGCCGCGGTGGCTGGTGGTGTGGGGCGCGCTGACCTACTCCCTCGTCCCGGTGACCGCCGGAGCCTGGAGCGAGGGCCGCTTCGGCACGGTCGCGGTCGCCGCGCTGCTGCCCTGGACCGCGCACGCCGCCCTCGGCTTCGTCGACCCGGACCGCGACCGACGCTGGCGCGCCGCGTGGCGCACGGCCCTTCTCCTGGCCCTCGGCGCCGCGTTCGTGCCCGGCCTCTGGCTCTTCGCCCTGCTCGCGACCGCGGTCGTGCTCGGTTCGGCGGCCGTCATCGCGCCGCGCCTGCTGCGCGAGCGCGACAGCTGGGGACCGCCCGTGGTCGCCGTGGCCGCGACACCGGTACTGCTGGCGCCCTGGCTGCTGCCGCTCCTCACGACCGGGTCCGGAGCCGGGCTCCTGCTCGAGGCCGGACGCCTCACCGTCGACCAGGTGACCTTCGGCGGCCTGGTGACCGGCCGGCTCAACGACCTCGGAGCGCCGGGGTGGCTCGGGGCGGTCCTGGGCCTGCTGGCCGTCGCGGCCCTCATCCCGCGGAGCACGCGGGTGCCGGTGCTCATCTGCTGGCTGGTCGCGCTGGCGGCCGCCGTGGTCTCCGGCGTGCTGTCGCACGTGACCCTCGACCTCCCGTCGGTGACCACCCGGCCGAGCCTGGGACTCTTCGTGGTGATCCTCCAGGGCACCTGGGTGGTGGCGGTCGTGCTCGGGGCCGACGCCTACCTGCGGCGCCTCGCCGACCACCACCCGTGGTGGCAGCGCAGCGTCGCCGTGGCGCTCGCCGTGGTGGCTGCGGCCGTGCCCCTCGGTGGCCTCGGCTGGTGGCTGACCGCGGAGGAGGGTGACGTCCTGGCCCGCGACGCCGAGCAGTCCGTCCCGGTCTACATGCAGCAGAGCTCGCTGCTCGGCCAGGAGCACGGCGTCCTGGTGCTGTCGGGGTCCGTCGACGACGGCGTCACCTACCGCATCCGTCGCGACGACGGCACGACGGTGGGGGAGGACGAGATCCTCACCCTGGCCGACGAGGACGCCGGGCTGACCAGCGACGTGCGCGACCTGGTGTCCGCGCCGACGCCGACGGTCGTGGCCGACCTGGGTGCACGGGGTGTGGAGTACGTCGTCCTCGCCTCGCCCGCCGACGGTCGGATCTCCTCGCTGCTCGACGCGACCGCCGGTCTCGAGCAGGCGAGCGCCGAGGACCGCACCACCCGCGCCTGGCGCGTGGACCGGCCTCTCGACCCGACGTCCCTCGACGGGCCGAGCCCGTGGTGGCGCACGGCGCTGCTGGTCGTGCAGGGCCTCGCCGTCGTGCTCGCACTCGTGCTCGCCGCCCCGACCGTCCGGCAGCGCCGGGAGGGGGACCGCGATGCCTGAGCCCGCAGGAGGGGGTCGCCGCCGCGCGGCCGAGACCGCCCGCACCCGCCCGTCACCGGTGACGATCCTCGCCGTGCTCATCCCGCTGCTCACCGTCGCCGCCCTCGCGCTGGTGCGACCGGCCGAGCAGGCGCCGTCGTCCTTCGCCCCCGCCGAGGCACCCCTCGACCGCGTCACTGCCGTCTGCCCGGCCCGCCTGCCCGGCGCCGACGAGGTCCGCATGGGCACCACCTCGCTGGCCTCGGGCGAGCTGGCGCTGCGCGTGGGACGACGTGAGGACACGCAGGAGCTGTCCGGTGGCGTCGCGTCCCGCACCGAGCGGCAGTACGTCGTGGTCAACGGCACCGGCGAGCTGGCGCCCGGGCTCGTCGCCTCGCGGTCCGGCGGCGGCTCGGCGACCGGGTGCGACCAGCCGACGCCCGAGCGGTGGTTCACCGGCGTCGGCGCGTCGGCCGAGCACACCTCCACGCTCACCCTCATCAACCCCGACCGCGGTCCCGCGGTCGCCGACGTCACGGTCTGGGACGGCAGCGGCCTCGTCGACGTGCCCGCGCTCCGCGGCGTGCGCGTGCCCGGGGGCCGGTCGACCTCCTTCGACCTCTCGGTCGTGGTGCCCAACCGCGACGCCCTGGCCGTGCGGGTCGCCGTCTCGCGCGGCCGTCTCGCGTCCAGCGTGGTCGACGTGGTCGACCCCGTCGGGCGCGACCGCCCGGTCCGCGAGTGGCTGCCCGCGCAGGCCGCGCCCGCCTCGACGTCGTACGTCGCCGGGATCGGGACGACGGCCGCCGACCGTGTCCTCACTCTGGCCAACCCCGGTGAGAGCGAGGTACGGGTCGCGCTCGAGCTGGTCAGCGAGGAGAGCGAGTTCGCCCCGTCGGGCGTCGAGGAGGTGAGCCTCGACCCGGCGACGGTCACCGAGGTCGACCTCAGCGGCGTGCTGCGCGGGCGCAACCTGCAGGGCGTGCAGGCGCTCCGGCTCGAGGCGACCGGGCCGGTCACCGCCGCGCTGCGCACCCGGACCGCGACCGACCTCGCGCTGACGTCCGCCGGGTCGCCGGTCGAGGGCGACGCGGCCGTCGCCCTGCCCGCCGGCGCCAAGCGCGTCGTCGTCACCGGGGCGACCGCGCCGGGCGTGGTGGTGCTCCAGGCCTGGGACTCCGACGGCGAGGTGGTGGTCCGCGAGCGCCGCGTCGAGGTCGACCCCTCCACGGCGGCGCGCATCCGGGTGCCCGACGACGCGGTGCTCGCACAGCTGGGCGTCGAGCGCACCAGCGCGGTCCTGTCAGTGGAGGTCAGCGACCGCGGCCTGTCGGTCCTGCCGCTCGCGCAGCTGGGGACGACCAGCGAGGTCGCGGACGTACGTCCCGCGCAGCGGTAGGCCGGACGCTAGTCGGCGTACCTCTCGTCGACCTGGCCCGGCGTGAGGTTGAGCAGCTCGGCGAGCTGCTCCACCACGACGGTGTGCACCATGGCCTCGAGCTCGTCGCGCGAGGTCGACCGGTGCTCGATCGGGCGACGGAAGATGACCAGCCGGGTCGGCTCCTGCCCCTTGCCGCGCACCAGCGACGACAACGGCACGGTCTCGTCGGGCCAGTCGTCGGGGAGCATCGGCGCGTCCTCGACGGCGTACTCGACCAGCCCGAGGTGGCTCTGCCACCGCTCGTCCAGCGGGGTCACCACGTCGAGCACCAGCTGGTCGAAGCGTTGCCGCGCGGTCCGCAGCGCCGGCGTGCCCGGCCGCTCGGGCAGCACGCCCGGTCCGCGCATGCCGCGACCCCGCCTGTCCCGCGTCCGGCGCCTGGCCCCGCCCGCCTCGATGTCCACGCCGCGAGCCTAAGCGCCCCACGTGTGTCCGGCGGGTAGCGTCGGCGCCGTGAGCCTTGCCCGTCGTTGTTCGCGGACGGCGTGTGGCCGTCCTGCGGTCAACACGCTGACCTACGTCTACGCCGACCAGACCGCCGTCCTGGGTCCGTTGGCGACGTACGCCGAGCCGCACGCCTACGACCTCTGCGAGGTGCACAGCGAGCGGTTGTCGGCCCCGCGCGGGTGGGAGGTGCTGCGGCTGGCGCCCGACCCCAAGGCCCAGGGACCGAGCAGCGACGACCTGCTGGCGCTGGCCGATGCGGTCCGCGAGGCGGCCCGCCCTGCCCCGGCGCCGGTGCCGCTGCACTCCACGGACGACCCGAGCCGGGGTGCCAAGCGCGGTCACCTGCGCGTCCTCACGCCCACTGACTGACGGCGCCCGGCACCCCCTAGGATCATCGGCGTGAACATCGACCAGCAGCTGCTGAGCATCATCGTCTGCCCGGCCTGCCACGGCGAGCTCCGACCCACGACCTCCGGTGGTGGCGACGAGCTCGTGTGCCAGGGGTGCGGCAACGCCTACCCGGTCCGCGACGACATCCCGGTGCTGCTGGTCGACGAGGCCCGCAAGCCCGCCTGACGACACTCCCCGACGACGCTGAGGAGCTGGCCGTGGCGACCTGGTTCGACGAGGCCCGGCTGGACGACGCCGGGGTGCTGGAGACGGTCGACCTCCGGCTGCGCACGCTCGCCGAGAGCGGTGCGCGCGTGCGTCGCGAGGCCCACGAGTCCGCGGCGGCGACCGCCGAGGCCATCGCCCGGGGTCGTGACGAGGCCCGGCCGCGGGCGGTGATCGCAGCTGGACCCGACTCCCGCCTGCTCCGCGCGGTGCTCGAGCCGTGGTGCCCGGTGCCGTTCGTGGCGTGGCCCAACCCCGGCCTCCCCGGGTGGGCCGGAGCGCTCGACCTCGTCGTCATGCTCGCGCCCGAGGGCAACGACCACGGGTCGGCGTCAGCCGTCGCCGAGGCCGTACGCCGCGGTGCGCAGGTGGTGGTCGCGTGCCCCGAGCGCTCGCTCGTGGGGGAGCACGCCGCCGGCCGCCACGTGACGGTGCTCCCGACCGTGACGGGCGACCAGCTCGCGACCGCGGTCGTCGTGCTCGACTACCTCGCGCACGTCCACCTCGGCCCCCAGGCCGACGCCGAGTCGGTCGCGGCCTCGCTCGACCGGGTCGCCGAGGACTGCTCTCCGCACCGCGACCTCGCCGTCAACCCCGCCAAGATGCTGGCCATCGCGATGGCCGACACCAACCCGCTCGTCTGGGGCGGCTCCGTCCTGGCGGCCCGGGCGGCCCGCCGCCTCGCCGAGTCGCTGCGTCGTACGAGCGGCCGGTCCGCGATCGCCGGGGACGCCGAGCACCTGCTCCCGGTCATCGAGGCCACCCGCCCCCACGACGTCTTCGCCGACCCGTTCGCCGACGAGCCCGGCGACCTCCGACCGCTGCTGCTCATCCTCGACGACCGGTCCGACGACCCGGTCGTGCGCGAGCAGACGGGCACGTTGAAGGCGGCCGCCGCGCGCCACGGCGTACGGGTGGAGGTGCTCGAGACCGACGCCGACGCCGAGGTCGCGCGCTATGCCTCGCTGCTGCTGACGGGCACCTACGCCGCCGAGTACCTCCGCGTCGGGCTCGTCGAGGACTGACGTGCCGCTCCTGGGCCGGCGGCGCGACGCCGACGACGACGCTCGGTCGCGCGAGCTCGTGGTCTCCAGCGAGCCGATCATCACCGCGGACTCCTATGTCGTCCTGGTCGACCTCACCGTGCGCTACGACCAGGTGCCGCAGGAGGACGGCCCCGGCCTCGGCTGGAATCCGGCGAGTGAGGCGGCGATCAGAGCCGTCGCCGTGACCACGCTGCGTGTCGAGGGCGAGAAGGCCACCCGGGACGAGGTGATGGCCGAACGGGCGCGTCTCGCGGACCCGGTTGGCAAGGCACTCGGATTCGCCCCTGTGCCGGCCGGGTTCCGGCCGACGGTGGTCTCCCTCGAGGTCTGGGCCCACGACCCGGAGGCGCGTTCGGCCAGCGGGTTCCGGGTCGTCGGCTGATCCTCTAGCGACCCAGCCGCATCCCGAACACCAGCGCGTCCGTGCCGTGGACGTACGCCGTGCGCTCGAGACTCATGCCGAGGTTGCGGGCGACGCCCTGGGACGGGGTGTTCTCCGGGCGGATCAGGGCGACGAGGTGCTCCACGCCGTTGGCTGCAGCGCAGTCGCGCACCGCACGCGCAGCCTCGGTGGCGTAGCCGAGGCGGCGCATGTCGCTCACGAGGTGGTAGCCCACCTCGACGTGGGGCACGCCCTCGACGTCCTGGACGGTGAGGCCGCAGTCGCCGACGAACTCACCCTCGTGGGTCTCCAGGACCCACAGGCCGAAGTCGTGCTCGACGTAGTTGCGCTGCTGCCACTCGATCCAACGAACGGCGTCGTCGCGGGTGCTCGCGGGGCGGTCGCCCCGCATCGGGTCGAAGTCGACGAGCATCGCGGTGACGTCGTCGAGGTCCGACATCTCCATCCGGCGGAAGCGGAGGCGGTGGGTGGGCTCGGGCAGCACCGGGTCAGGCTACGGCTGCAGCTCTGGACCGGAGTGCACGTGGACATGGAGGTGCTTGGAGTCCTGGTAGGTGCCGAGGTTGGTCAGCACCGCGGCCGCGCGGTGCTGCTCCTCGACCGCGCGCGCGAGCCGCTGGACGACTGCGAGGAGTGCACGGACGTCGGCCTCGTCGGCCGGGCCGACCGTGTTGAGCGAAGCGATGTGCCGCTTCGGCACCGCCACGAGGTGGACCTGCCAGAAGGGCCGGGTGTGGTGGTAGGCGAGCACCAGGTCGTCCTCATGCACCACGTCCAGCGGGACGGCTCGAGGGATCGCCACGTCGCAGTAGAAGTCGGTGCCCCGGTAGGTCGGCTCGGTGGACATGGGAGTCACCCTCCCAGAGCCGGATGCGTGCCAACCGGGACGCGCCCATGACCCCGCTACCGGGTGGGTCGGTCGCGCTGGTGCCGTCGCGGTCGCGGCGGTAGCGGTAGCCGTGGGGGCTGGTCCACTCGAAGACCCCGGGGTCGAGCCGCGCCGCATCAGCTTCCGGCGGCCACGAGCTCGAGCACCTCGTCGGTCGGGCGTACGTCGCCGTAGGAGCGGTGGACGACGTGGAGGGTGGCGTTGTGGTCCTGGTCGCGCATCGCGGCGCATGCGTCTGCGACCAGGACGACGCGCAGCCCGGCGGCGCTGGCGTCGCGCACGGTGTGCTCGACGCAGACGTTCGTGACCGTGCCTGTGACGACGAGGGTGTCGACGTCGCGCGCCCCGAGGAGCTCGGGGAGGTCGGAGGAGCCGGGAGACCAGGCGCTGCGTGCGGTCTTCTCGACGACGAGGTCGTCCGGGGCGCCCGCGAGCGAGGGGTCCAGTCGCGACCTGGGCGGACCGTCGCCGCCGGACCGGGCATAGCGCTCGGCCACCTCGTCGCCGAAGAACTCCCGGTCCTTGGCGCTCGGCGGCTCGTAGCCCGGCACCACCCACGCCACCACGCCACCCGCGGAGCGCAGCCCAGCGGCCAGGAGGTTGACCCGAGGCACGATCCCGCGGACGTACGCCGACTCGCGGACGAAGAACGGCACCAGGTCGACGACCACCAGCGCGGTGCGCCGTCGAGGCTACTGTCCGGGCATGCCAGATTCCGTGCTCCGCGAGATGCACGTCGCGGACGTACCTGCCGTGATGGCCGTCCAGGAGCCCGCGTCGATCGCCGGGCTCTCAGGGGTGTTCCCGCAGGACCGCCACCCCTTCCCGCGCGAGGTGCTCGCGGACCGGTGGTGCGAGGAGATCGCGGACCCCGGCATCGAGTGCTTCGTGATCCTGCGCGGAAGCACGATCGCCGGGTTCGCCGCGGTCGCCGGCAACGAGGTGAAGCACTTCGGCGTGGCGCTGGAGGAGTGGGGGAGCGGTCTGGCCAGGACCGCCCACGACGAGCTCGTCGCGATGATGCGGGACGCCGGCGTCGCACGTCCGGTCCTCCGGGTCTACGCCGCCAACCCGCGCGGGCGCGCGTTCTGGGA
>DATIAJ010000251.1:0-43875 GCA_035458105.1 Nocardioides sp.
CTCCAGCACCACATCATGGGCTACCTGCCGGGCTTCGCGACGCCGCGCATCGTGTGCGACGTGCCGTTCGTCGGCAAGCGCTGGGTGCACCAGAACGCCGACTACGACACCGAGCACGGCATCTCCTACTGGACGAAGAACTACCGCACGTCCATCGAGGCCGACGACGTCGAGGCCCTCTCCCGCTACTACGAGTACTACGACCCGATCCACACCCTCCCCGAGTCCGGCCAGCAGTGGTGGGAGCAGCACGGTCGCCTCGACGAGGCCTCCCTCAAGGCCGCCGAGATGGCCGAGGCCTCCCGGCGCACCGCTGCCCTCCAGGCGTACTGACGCCCGCGTTCCCCTCTCCAGGGAATGGCTGACAACTTCAGGAATCCCCGGCCGGCCGGGGATTCCTGAACATGTCGGCCCATGCACGGCCTGACAGGTTCAGCTGACGCCCGGACCGGTTCGTCGTACCTGGCCGCTCGTCGTCCACATGGGGCCTGCTGAACCGGTTCTCCACATGCGGTTGCCCGAGGGGCGGCGCGATGCGAGTTGCCCCGGAAGGCTGTCGCGCCATGGAAGCTCGACTGCGTGCACTCATCGACGCCCATGGCGTGTTCACCCGCAAGGAGGCCGTCGCGCTCGGCTATCACGATCATGCGATCGCGATGCTGGTCAAGGCGGGTGACTGGGTACGCGTACGACGCGGGGCCTACGTGCTCGGGCCCCAGTGGAACACGATGACCGAGAGCCAGCGCTACGCCGCACTGTGCCGCGCCGCGCTGCACCAGGCTCGCACCGAGGTGGTTCTCAGCCACCTGAGCGCGGCCAACGAGTACGGCTGCCCGCTGTGGGACTGCGACCTCTCGCAAGTGCACCTGACGAGGGTCGACGAGCGGGCCGGGCGGGCCGAGGCCGGTGTCGTGCAGCACCGTGGAGTCATCGCGGAGGGCGACGTGGTGACCCATGAGGACGGCATCGCGCGGATGTCGGCCACCCGCACAGCGCTCGAGCTGACGACGCAACTCGACGTCGAGCACGCGCTGGTCGAGATCGACTTCCTCCTGCACGCCGGCCTCACCACGATCGAGGAGCTCTACCAGCGCTACGAAGCAATGGCGCACTGGCCGCGAACGCTGACGACCGACCTCGTCCTGCGGCTGGCAGACGGCCGCAGCGAGTCGGTCGGCGAGTCCCGGGCCCGATTCCTCTGCTGGAGCCAGCACCTGCCGGCCCCGGTCCCCAACTTCCCCATCTGCAACGCGCTCGGCGTCGAGATCGCCCGCGTAGACCTGGCATGGCCCGACCTGGGCGTCTTTCTCGAGTTCGACGGCAAGGTGAAGTACGAGAGTCGGCGCCGGGAGGGCGAGTCCGTCGTGGACTGCGTACTCCGGGAGAAGCGGCGCGAGTCCCTCATTTGCGAGATCACCGGGTGGCGCTGCATCCGCATCACGTGGGCCGACCTCTACCGACCCGCTGAGGTCGCAGCTCGGATCCGTGCGCTGTTCACGCCTGCCGCAGCGTGACCGTCGTTCGGTCGCCTGACCAGAGGATGGCGGCTCTCGGGCCGCGGGCCTGAACTTGTCGGCCCGTGCACGGCCTGACATCTTCAGGAAGAGACGGCTGGCCGGGGAATCCTGAACATGTCAGGCAATTCAGCGAGCACGTTCCCGGGTCAGGCGCGGAGGCGGGGCAGGAGGACGGGGGCGCCGTCGCCGGCGAGCTCGGCGGGGTCGACGGGGCGGCCGTAGAGGAGGAGCAGGAGTGTCTCGGCGGACGCCCGCACGTCGGGCCCGGCGCCGTGGGTCCAGTCGGTGTCGGTCGCCACGAGGCGTACGCCGGCGACGCGGCGCCGCGCGCTCCCTCCGACGACGGCGTTCATCGGCCAGGGAGTGGCGAGGGTGAAGTCGGCGAGGGGGGCGAGCGCCTCGACCGGCACCTGGCCGGGCAGCCCGAGGGGGCGGCGTACGTCGAGCCCGTGCACGACGGCGTCCGCGAGCGCGGCGACCGGGGGCATGCCGATCGGCGTCGCACCCGACCGGGCGTTGTCGCGCAGCTGGGACAGGATGGCGTCGTGCCCACGGTCGGCCCAGGCGACGGCCGAGCGCGCGATCATCCGGTTCATCGAGAAGCCGTTCCGGGCCATCGCCAGGGCCCCGGCGCCCGCACCCATGACCGGGGCCCAGGCGAGGTGCGCGGCGACGTCGACCACTCGCCACTCCGAGCACAGGGAGGGGGCCCACCACTGCTCGGGCTCGAGAGCCTTGAGCGTCTCGACGAAGCCGTCGCGTTGCGTGCGGGTGAGCTCCGGCACGGAGGCGGTCCCCCTCATGCTGCCCTCCACCCGAGGGCGTCGATGAGGGTGCGCACGCGGCCCGCGGCGTCGAGGTCGGGTGTCGGCAGCGCGAGCTCGTGGAAGACGAGCCCTGTCACGTAGTTCGCCATGATCCCGAGGTCCCGCTCCGGGTGGTGGGAGCCGGCGCGGCGGACGAGGTCGAGCGCCCACGTGTCGGCCTCGTCGGCCCCGACGGCGTAGAACGCGCGCAGCGAGGGCGTGCGGGCTGCCTCGGCGTGGAGCACGTAGCGAGCGAGGGTGACCGCGCGGTCCTCGCCGAGGGCGCGGTGGGCGAAGGCTCCGAACGCCGACGCGAGGCCTTCGGGTGATGCCTCGACCTGCCCGTGCGGGCCGGCGGCCATCTCCATCTCCCGCTCGATGCAACGCTGCGTGACACCCTCGAGCAACGCACGTCCGGTCGGGAACAGGTCGGCCGTCGAGCCGGACGCGACTCCGGCCCGGGCGTCCACCGCAGCGTGGGTCAGCCCGCCGAGGCCCTGCTCGGCGACGACCTCGACAGCTGCGTCGAGCAACTCGGTGCGGCGATCCGCCATCCTCTGAAACTACATCTGTAGTTCTCGTGGGTCAACGGGTTCGGTGCTGGTCCAGCCCAGGGTGTCGATCACGGAACGGATCCGGGCTGCCGCGTCCAGGTCGGCCGAAGGCAGCGCGAGCTCGTGCAGCACCAGCCCGGTCATGTAGTTCGCGAGGACCTGCAGGTCGCGCTGGGGGGCCTGCGAACCGCCGCGGGTGATGAGGTCGAGGGCCCACGTGTCGACCTCGTCGGCGCCCGGGGCCATCCCCTCCCTCAGGTCGGGGTTCTGGGCGGTCTCGACGAGGATGGCGTAGCGCGCGAGGGTGACGGCGCGGTCGGGTCCGAGTGCGCGGTCGACGTACCGGCCGAGCGCCGTCGCCACCCCGCCCGGCGTCGGGTCGACCTCGTCCCGCGGCCCGGTCACCATGGCCCGCTCACGGGCGATGAACCGTTCGACGATGCCGAGGACGAGCGCCTCGCGGGTCCGGAAGTAGTTGGACGTCGACCCCGCTGGCAGGCCGGCGGCCGTGTCGACCGCGCGGTGCGTCAGCCCCCGCATGCCCTGGGTGCCGACCAGCTCGAGCGCCGCGTCGAGCAGCAGCGTGCGTCGGTCGGCCATCGGGGTCAGTCGAGAGGTCAGTCGACGGGACGGTTCTCGAAGGGCGTCGAGAGGACGATCGTGGTGCGGGTCGAGACGCTGGCCGCCCCGCGGATGCGGGCCAGCAGCTCCTCGAGCGCGAGCGGCGTGGCCACGCGGATCTTGAGGATGTAGGACTCCTCACCAGCCACCGACCAGCACGACTCGATCTCGGTGATCCCCTTCAGCCGGTCGGGGTAGTCGTCGGGCTGCGACGGATCGATCGGCGTGATGGAGATGAAGGCGGTGAGCGGTCGACCGAGCCGGTCGTGGTCCACGGTCGCCCCGTAGCCCGTGATCAGCCCGCGCTGCTCCAGCCGCTTGACCCGCTGGTGCACCGCGGACGTCGACAGGTCCGTCGCCTTGCCCAGGTCGGTGAACGACATGCGCCCGTCAGCGGCCAGCAGCGCGAGGATCTGCCGGTCCTTGGACTCGACCTCGGAGGAGCTCACGCGCGACACCCTAGTGGGAGCCGGACAGCGCCTCCACCAGGCGCACGGCAGACGAGCCGAGACCCCATTGCGCGTCGAGCGCGACGACGGCGTCGTGGTCGGCGGGGGTGCGCGGACGACTCAGGTCGTGGCCGTCGAGAGCGAGGTCGCGGCGTACGGCGACGACGCGGGGCGCGACGGCCAGGTAGTCGGCGGCGGCCTTGATCTTGCCGCGTGGTCCGGGGCCCATGTCGGAGTCGGGGTCGCCGGCAGCGGCGATGATCGCCTCGATCGTGCCGAACCGGTTGAGCAGGGTCGCCGCGGTCTTGTCGCCGACCCCGGCAACGCCCGGCAGCCCGTCGGAGGCGTCGCCGCGCAGCGTGGCGAGGTCGGCGTACTGGTGGGCGTCGACGCCGTACTTGCCCCGCACCCAGGCGTTGTCGACCCGCTCGTGCTTGCTGACGCCGCGGGCGACGTAGAGCACGCGGACCTCGGCGTCGTCGTCGACGAGCTGGAACAGGTCGCGGTCACCGGTGACGATGTCGACCGGCATGCCGGCGCCGGTGGCGAGGGTGCCGATCACGTCGTCGGCCTCCATCTCGGCGTGTCCCACGACGGGGATGCCGTAGGCCTCCAGCACCGACAGGATGATCGGCACCTGGGCCTCCAGCGGGTCCGGCACCTCCTCGACGTCGGGACGGGGACCCGGGACCTCCCGCACGACCCGGTGGGCCTTGTAGGACGGGAGCAGGTCCACGCGCCACTGCGGTCGCCAGTCGTCGTCCCAGCAGCAGGCCAGGTGCGTCGGGTCGTACTCACCCACCAGGCGGCTGATGAAGTCCATCAACCCGCGCACGGCGTTGACGGGCGTGCCGTCGGGCGCCCGCACCGAGTCGGGCACACCGAAGAACGCCCGGAAGTAGAGCGAGGCGGTGTCGAGCAGCAGGAGGCGGTCGCCGTTGGCCATGGGCGGCAGCCTTCCACACCCCACCGACGCGGCGGCGCCTACTCGGCCAGCACGCTGTAGGCGATCACGCCGCGCTTGAGCAGCCGCGCGGTGGCCCGCGCGGTGTCGCGCAGCTCCCGCTCCCCCGCGGCGTCGGCCACCTGGCCGCACAGGTCGAGGAGCTGCTTCATCCACCGCACGAAGTCACCGGCCGACAGCCCCGTCACCATGAGCACGTCGTCGAGGTCGTCGCCCTCGGCCCAGCGCCACGCCGCCCACGCGAAGCCGATGTCGGGCTCGCGGAGGAAGTCGAGACGGTGGTCGCGCTCGAGCGCGTCGAGCTGGCCCCAGAGGCGGACGAGCTCACCGAGCACGGGTCGCACCTGGCCGCCGGGCATCTTGGGCGAGGAGGAGTCATCGGCTCGTCGTGCCTCGAAGACGAGGGCGGACAGCACCGCCGCGAGCTCGGACGGGGAGAGACCGTCGAACAGGCCGGCCCGGATCGCCTCGGCGGCGACGAGGTCCATGTCGGTGTAGATCCGCCGCAGGTGCGAGCCCTTCTCGGTGACGGTGTCACCCTCGAGGTAGCCGAGCGCGGTCAGGACGTCGCAGACGCGGTCGAACGTGCGGGCGACGGTGTTGGTGCGGTTGTCCACCCGCCTCTTGAGGGTCTCGGTGTCACGTTCGAGCTTGAAGTAGCGCTCGGCCCACCGGGCGTGGTCCTCGCGCTCGGGGCACTGGTGGCAGGGGTGCGCCTTCAGCTCGGCGCGCAGGCGGGCGATCTCCCGGTCCGTCGCGGTGTCGCTGAAGGAGTCGCGCTGCCTCGTACGCCGCTCGCCCGGGGCGTCGAGCCCGTGGGCCTTGGCGCGCAGGGCGGTCGCGAGGTCGCGGCGCATGGCGGGGTTGCGACCGTTGAACGACTTGGGGATCCGCAACCGGCCGATGGCCTCCACGGGGGTCGGGAAGTCCATCGGCGCCAGGCGCCGCGCCTGCCGGTCGGCGGTGAGGACGTAGGGGCGCGGCTCGTCACCGGAGTGGCCCGGGTCGATCACCACCGCGAGCCCGCTGAACTTGCCGGCCGGCACGTGGATCACATCGCCCGGTCGGAGCTTGCCGAGCGAGCGCATCGCCTCCTCGCGCCGGTCCAGCCGACGCTCGCGCGCGGCCCCCTTCTCCAGGTCGGAGATCCTGCGTCGCAGGGCGGCGTACTCCATGAAGTCGCCGACGTGGCACGTCGCGGCCTCGCGGTAGCCCTCGAGCGCCTCCTCGGCCTTGTGCACCTGCCGCGCGAGCCCGACGACGGCCTTGTCGGCCTGGAACTGCGCGAAGGACTGCTCGAGCAGCTCGCGCGAGGTCGCGCGGCCGAACTGGTGCACGAGGTTGACCGCCATGTTGTAGGACGGTCGGAACGACGAGCGGAGCGGGTAGGTGCGCGTGGAGGCGAGGCCGGCGACCTCGCGCGGGTTCATGCCGGGCTGGTAGAGCACGACGCCGTGGCCCTCGATGTCGAGGCCGCGTCGCCCGGCACGCCCGGTGAGCTGGGTGTACTCCCCCGGCGTCAGGTCGGCGTGGGTCTCGCCGTTCCACTTGGACAGCTTCTCGATCACGACCGTGCGGGCGGGCATGTTAATGCCGAGCGCGAGGGTCTCGGTCGCGAAGACGACCTTGACCAGCCCTTCCTGGAAGAGCTCCTCGACCACCTGCTTGAACGCCGGCAGCAGCCCGGCGTGGTGCGCGGCGACGCCTCGGGTGAGGCCGTCGAGGAACTCGTGGTAGCCGAGGACGTGCAGGTCCTCCTCGGGCAGCGTGCGCGAGGCCTCCTCGACCCGGGCGAAGATCTCGTCGCGCTCGGCGGCGGTCGTGAGGCGGGTGTTGGCCTGGACGAGCTGGGTGACCGCGGCGTCGCAGCCGGCGCGGCTGAAGATGAACACGATGGCGGGCAGCAGGCCCTCGCGGTCGAGCCGCTCGACGACATCCACCCGGCTGGGGATCCACACGCGACGCCCGTTGCCGACGGCGCGGGGGTTCTTCGACGAGCCGGGCTTGCCCTTGCGGGGCGAGCGACGGTCGCGCATCAACCGGGAGCTGGCCCAGTCGTCGCGAGCGATGCGGGTGAGCTCGTCGTTGACCGGCGCGCCCTCCTTCACGAAGCCGGCGCTCGCGTCGACGTCGGAGGACGCGAAGAGGTCGAGCAGGCGGCGTCCGACCATGACGTGCTGGAACAGCGGGACGGGGCGCTTCTCCTCGAGGATCGTGGTGGTCTCGCCGCGGACGGTGGCCAGCCACTCGCCGAACTCCTCGGCGTTGGACACCGTCGCGGACAGGGACACGAGCGTCACCGACTCCGGCAGGTGGATGATGACCTCCTCCCACACCGCGCCACGCATCCGGTCCGCGAGGTAGTGCACCTCGTCCATCACCACGAAGCCGAGACCGAGCAACGTGCGCGACCCGGCGTAGAGCATGTTGCGCAGCACCTCGGTGGTCATCACGACCACGGGCGCCTCGCCGTTGACGACGTTGTCGCCGGTCAGCAGGCCGACGTTGTCGGCGCCGTAGCGCTTCACCAGGTCGGCGTACTTCTGGTTGGACAGCGCCTTGATGGGCGTGGTGTAGAACGCCTTGCGCCCGGTCTGCAGGGCGAGGTGGATGGCGAACTCACCGACGACGGTCTTGCCGGACCCGGTCGGTGCCGCGACGAGGACACCGCGGCCGTCCTCGATCTCGCGGCACGCGCGCAGCTGGAAGTCGTCGAGCTCGAAGCCGTAGAGTCCCTCGAAGTCCTTGAGCATCGGGTAGGGCTTGTCGCGCTGGAACGCCGCGTAGCGCTCGGCGGGCGTGGTCTGGTCGTCGGGCTCGGTCATGCGGGGTCCCTGCGGCGTTGTTCGGGGGAGCGAAGCGGGGGAGAAGAACGTCGTGGGGTGCTCATGGGGTCCTCATGCAATCACGTCCAGGGCGCCGGGGACGCACTCGACGGTCAGGGGCAGCGGGCCGAAGCGCTCGCCGTCGGCGTACGACACGATGCCGGGCGCCGCGATGGTCACGGTGCGCACCCGCCGGTGGACGTACTCCGCCACGCCGTCGATCCGCCCGGTGAACAGCCGCGGGTAGGAGCGGACCAGCTTGGGCTTGCTCATCCGGGTGATGACCACGACGTCGAGCAGGCCGTCGTCGAGCAGGGCGCCCTCCGTGATCCGGAGGCCGCCGCCGAACGACGGGCCGTTGCCCACGGCGACGAGCATCGCCTCGTGCTCCATCGTCTCGGCCCCCGACCCACTGTCGAGCTGCAGGACGTAGGGGATCGGGCGGAAGGTGCGCAGCTCGGCCAGGGTCGCGAGGTTGTAGCGCATCTGGCCGCGGGGCCACGTCATCGTGTTGGCGCGTTCGTTGACGATCGCGTCGAAGCCGGCGGCCAGCACGGTGACGAACCAGCGCTCCCCGCTGCGGGCGAGGTCGATCGTGCGCACGCGCGAGGCCACGATCCGGTCGGCGGCCGCGACCGGGTCGGTGCGCGGGAGGCCGAGGTAGCGAGCGACGTCGTTGCCCGTGCCGCTGGGGATGAGGCCGAGGGGCGTACCGGTGCCCGCCACCGCCTGCACGCCGAGGTGGACCAACCCGTCGCCGCCGCACACGACGAGGGCCTCGACCCCGTCGGCGACGCACGCGCGCGCCAGGTCGGCGGCCTCGTCGGCGTCGCGGCCCTGCAGGTTGCGGACCACGAAGCCGCTCTCGCGGAGCCGGGCCAGAGCGGCGTCACGGTGGCGCGCTCCCCGGCCGCGGCCCGACGTCGGGTTGGTCAGCAGGGCGATCTCGCGCCCCCGCACGAGGCGGTCGGGCACAGCCGGGTCGTGCATGGCGCGACCCTATCCCCCGGTACCGACCGGCTGGCCCGACTCTCCCGGGCTGCGGGGAACCCCCGGTCGGCCGCCCGGGTCAGCCCAGCCGCAGCAGGGCGGCGTACCGCTCGGCGCGGGCACCCACGGCGCGGGCCAGCCGGCTGAGCGCCTCCAGGACCAGCTCGGGGCCGAACCGGGTCCCGGGGACTGCCAGGACCATCCGGGAGCCGTGCTCACCGATCACGACCTGCCCGTGGCGCCACGCCTGGTGCACCCGCAGCCGGGTCGCGTCGTCCACGACCGGAGCGGGGTAGGCCTCGTCGACGGCCAGGAGGTCGCACACGATCTCCTCGGCCGCGTCCGACCCACCGACGGGCGCGGTCTCGGCGGTCAGCCGCCCACGGACGAGATGGCCGGTCTGCAGGCCGGCGTCGGCGCGCCAGACCACGTCGCCGGTGCCGAGCCACTCCGGCAGGTCGAACGGGTCGATGTCGGTGAGGGTGGCCTCCATGGGTCCACCCTGTCAGAGCCTGCCGGACTGCTCAGATGGAGGACAGCTCGTCGGGCGAGAGCCCGGCGTTCGGAGCGCGGCGAGCGCGACGCTTGTCGTTGAACCGGGCGATCGCCTCGGAAGCGAAGAACAGCAGCACCATCGGGACCGCCATCAACGTCATGCTGAACGGGTCGGCCGACGGGGTCGCCACGGCGGCGAAGATGAAGGTCCCGATGACGATCCAGGGCCGGTAGGCCTTGAGCGACGAGCCCTTGACCACCCCGGCGAAGTTGAGCAGCACCACGAAGACCGGGATGTTGAAGGCCAGCCCGAACACGAAGAGCGTGCGGGTGAAGAACTGGAGGTAGTCGTTGAAGTCGATCAGGTTGGTGACGCCGTCGGGGTTGAAGCCGATCAGCACCTCCAGCGCGAGCGGCAGGGTGACGTAGCCCAGGACGATGCCGATGAGGAACAGCGGGCCGGCGACGGCCACGAAGACGCGGCTCATCTTGCGCTCCTGGGCATAGAGCCCCGGCAGCACGAAGGCCCAGATCTGGTAGAGCCAGTAGGGAGCCGTCACCACCGCCGCGGCGAAGCCGCACAGCGTCAGCCACAGCAGCAGGCCCGCGCCGGCGCCGCTGGTCGTGGCGATCGACGTCCCCTCCGCCAGGGTCTCCTGCGCGTCCTGGTAGGGGCCGTAGACCGCGTCGTAGATCGTGTGTCGGAACACGATGGCCACCGCCAGGGCGGCGGAGAACACGAGCAGGCAGCGCAGCAGCCGCGCACGGAACTCGCGGAAGTGGTCGGCGAGGGCCATCCGGCCGTCGGGGCCGACAGCGTCCTGCGGCGGCCCCTTGAACAGGCCGACGAGAGGGGCGATCCTCACGCTCTTCGGGACTCCGGCGATCAGGCGGTGGTGTCGTCGCGCCGCTCGCGCAGCACCTCGCCCGAGGTCTCGTTGCGCGCCTCGCGCTCCGCCGCGTTGCGGGCCTCGATCTCGCGCTGGGCCTCGATCGTCTCCGACTCGTCCTTCTCGTCGTCACGGAGGCCCTTGGTCTCGGTCTTGAAGATGCGCAGTGCCTGGCCGGAGCTGCGGGCGAGGTCGGGCAGCTTGGCGGCACCGAACACGAGCACCACGATCGCCAGGATCACGAGCCACTCGAGGCCCTGCGGCATGCCGATCATCGGGTTCATCTTGGTCACTCCGTCACTTGGTGGTGTGGTGGATCACATTCAGGACGTCACTCGGAGTCTACGCCGTCGTCCTCGTAGAGCCGGAGCGCCGCCCGGGCAGCGGTCCGGAAGGCGTCGGCGTACGCCGCCGGCGCGAGCAGCTCGGCGTGCGGGGCCAGGCGCAGCAGCAGGGACTTGACCCACTCCTCGCTGGCCACCTCGAGGTCGACGTCGATGGTGCCGTCGGGCCCGGGACGTCGGCCGGTCACCGGGTAGTACTCGGTCACCCACCGTGCGGGCGGGGCCAGGCGCAGGGTGACCGTCGTGGTCTCGGCGTCGGTGAACCAGCCGCCGGTGAGGTCGCGGGCGCGCGCCCCCGGGTCGGCCACCGGGGTGTCGAGCTCGGTGGCGGCCACGATCCGGTCGACGCGGAAGGCCCGGTCGCCGCCGGCGGTGTGGCACCAGGCGTCGAGGTAGAGCAGGTCCTCGACCCGCGCGAGGCCACGCGGGTCGACGACCCGGCGCGACTCCCGGTCGCGCGAGGGCACGTGGTAGGTGATCTCGACCTGGCGGCCGCGGGCGAGGGCCGACTCCAGGACGGGGACGACGGCGCTGCTCTCGAGCGGGGTGGGGGTCACGTGCAGGCGGAGCAGCCCCTCCCCGTCCTGGCCGGCTGCCTCCTCGAGCTTGGCCAGGGTCCGCTCGATGACCTCGCGGGCCTCGGCCGGAGCGGTGTCGACCATGGTCCGGAGGGCCACCACCAGCGAGGTGGCCTCGGCGGGCGAGAAGCGCACGGGGCGGGCGAGGTAGTCGGCGTTGTCGACCCGGATGATCCGGTCGCCCTCCAGCGCCTCGAGGTCGACCTCGATCAGGTCGCCGGGCAGTCCCGGCGACACACCGGTCATGAAGAGCAGGCGCAGGTCGCGCTCGATCTGGTCGGCGTCGGTGCCGAAGTGGGCGGCGGCGTCCTCGAGCCGCACCTCGCCGCGAGCGAGGAGGTACGGCACCAGCGCGAGCAGGCGTGCGACCTGGTCGGGAGCGGTGTCACCGGTCTGCGCGGTCACGGGGCCTCACCGGTCCCGGCCACGGCGCGGAGCCGGGCGACGACGTCGTCGCGCAGGGACCGCGGCTCCTCCACGACCACGTCGGCACCGTAGGTCAGCACCTCGTCGGACAGCTCCTGCACGGGGCCCTCGACGACCAGGGCGTCCCAGCCCGGCCGGTCCTCGATGGGGGCAACCGACTCGGCGCGCCGTCGCAGGCCCACCCCGGTGCCCTGCCGCACCCGGACCTGCGCCCGGACGGAGGGGTACGACGGCGAGAGCCGCCGGGCGGTCTCGCGCACGTCGGTGCCGGCGGGGACGTCGTACGCCCCCGACCTGCCGGTCGCACGGACGGCGCCGACGATGCGCGAGAGCCGGAAGACACGCTCGGCGCCGCGGTCGACGTCGAATCCGACGACGTACCACCGTCCCGACGAGCGGGCGAGGCCCCACGGCTGCACGCGGCGGGTGGTCGGCTGCGTCTCGTCGGCGCGCTGGTAGGGGAAGCTGACCTGGCGTCGCTTGCCGATGGCGTCCCACAGGGGCTCGAACGCCGGCTCGTCGGCGGTGATCGCCGGGGCGACGACCTCGAGGCGTGACGGGTCGATCTCGACGCCCTGGCCCTTCAGCTTGGCCAGCGCGCGGCCGGTGGCCTTGGCGAGGGTCGCCTGCTGCCAGACCTGGGCCGCGAGGCCGAGCACGGCCGCCTCGTCGGACTCGAACCGGATCTCGGGGAGCGAGGTCTGCTCGGTCGGGATGCGGTAGCCGATCTCGTCGTCGAAGAACGCGTCGGCGCTGCCGACCTCGATGACGGCGCCGATCTGTCGGAGCGCGTCCTTGTCACGCTCGAAGGCGCGCTCGAACGCCTCGTCGCCGGCCGGTCCGCGGGCGTGCTCGGGGTAGCACGCCTCGCGGATGGCGTCCTTGCCGATGAAGCGCTTGGCGCCGAGCAGCAGGATGTGGAGGTTCATCAGCCGTTCCGCGCGTGGCTGCACCATGCCTGACCTCCCCCTCTCCCCTGTCTCGTGTCGTTCGCTGTCCGGACGGGTCAGGAGGCGCCGAGGATGTCGACGACGAAGAACAGCGTGTCGGTGCCCTTGATTCCGGCCTGCTCGTTGCCCTGCTCGCCGTAGCCGTCTGCGGGCGGGATCTCCAGGATCACGCGGGAGCCGACGGTGCGACCCACGAGCCGCTCGTCCCAGCCCGGGATCACCTGGCCGACACCGATCGGGAACTCGGCCGGCTCCTTGCTGTAGGACTCGTCGAACGGCTCGTCGGCGTTGTAGACCTGCCCGAGGTAGTCGACCGTCAGGGTCTGACCGGACTCCACCTTGGCGCCGTCGCCCTTCACCAGCGTGGTGGCGATCAGCTTGCCGGTGGGCTTGTGGGCGGTGCTGAAGTCGAGGCCGGTGATCACGCCGTCCTCCTCGATCAGCTCCGGTGCCCAGCCCGCCGGCTTCTTCTCCTCGCCCTGGGGGCCGTCGAGCGGCGGCACCGGCGGCACCGTCTCGGAGCGACCGAGGATGTCGACGACCGCCAGCACGGCGTCGCGGTTGCCGATGCCGATGTCGGGGCGGCCGCCCTCGCCGAAGGCGTCCTCGGCACCGGCGAGCATCACGATGCGGTCACCGACCTGGTTGCCGATGACGGCCTCGCGCAGGAACGGCAGGACCTCCTCGTTCAGCTCGACCGACTGGGGCGGGCCGTCCTTGGTCCAGGTGGTCTGCGCCTCCTCCTCGGTGAAGCCGTTGCCGATCCACCAGTGGGCCTCGACGGTGTCGCCGTCGGCGACCTCCTCGCCGTCGCCCTCGACCAGGACCTCCGTCTCGTCCTGCGAGGCGTCGAGGCGGCCGTCGAAGGTGACCTTCGGCTCCTTGCCCTGCTCGCCCTCGATGGTCACCGAGCTGAGGGGCGCGCCGCCCTCCTCGGCGTCGCTGGACCCGGAGCCGCAGGCAGCCAGTCCGAGGATGCTGAGGGAGAGGACACCGCTGAGGGCAGCGGAACGTACACGAGACACGGATTCACCTGTTCGATCGGTCGGCGTTGCCCGGACACCCTATCCAGCAGACCCCACGCGCCACGCCACGACACCGACGCGTGCTCCTGCGCGCCGTCGCGCGCACGGTGTCACATGCCGTCGATGAGGCGCTGGACGCGCTCGTCGTAGGCCTTGAAGGGGTCCTTGCACAGCACCGTGCGCTGCGCCTGGTCGTTGAGCTTGAGGTGCACCCAGTCGACGGTGAAGTCGCGACGGCGCTCCTGTGCGCGGCGGATGAACTCGCCGCGCAGGCGCGCACGGGTGTTCTGCGGCGGGACGCTCTTGGCCTCGAAGATCTTCAGGTCGCTGCTCACCCGGGCAACGGCCCCGCGCTTCTCGAGCAGGTAGTAGAGCCCGCGACCGCGGTGGATGTCGTGGTAGGCGAGGTCGAGCTGGGCGATGCGGGCGTCGCCGAGGGAGAGGCCGTGCTTGGCGCGGTAGCGCTCGATGAGCTTGAGCTTGATGACCCAGTCGATCTCGCGGTCCACGAGACCGAGGTCGTCGGACTCGACCGCCTTGAGGCCGCGCTCCCACAGGTCGAGCGCCCGCTCGATGGTCGGGGTGGAGATCTGCCGGCGGTCGACGAAGTCACGGGCCTTGGCGAGGTACTCGGCCTGGATCTCCAGCGCGCTCGCCTCACGGCCGTTGGCCAACCGCACCTTGCGCCGGCCCGTGGGGTCGTGGCTGATCTCCCGGATGGCGCGGATCGGGTTCTCCATCGTGAGGTCGCGCATCACCACGCCCTCCTCGATCATCCGCAGGACGAGGTCGCAGGAGGCCACCTTGAGCAGCGTCGTGGTCTCGCTCATGTTGGAGTCACCGACGATGACGTGGAGGCGGCGGAACCGCTCGGCGTCGGCGTGTGGCTCGTCCCGGGTGTTGATGATGGGTCGGCTGCGGGTGGTGGCGCTGCTGACGCCCTCCCAGATGTGCTCGGCGCGCTGGCTCACGCTGTACGACGCCCCGCGCGGGGTCATCACGACCTTGCCCGCGCCGACGACGATCTGCCGCGTCACCAGGAACGGGATGAGGATGTCGGCGAGCCGGCTGAACTCCCCCGCCCGGCCGACCAGGTAGTTCTCGTGGCAGCCGTAGGAGTTGCCGGCCGAGTCGGTGTTGTTCTTGAACAGGTAGATGTCGCCCGCGATGCCCTCCTCGTGCAGACGGGCCTCTGCGTCGAGCAGCAGGCCCTCGAGGATCCGCTCGCCCGCCTTGTCGTGCGTGACGAGGTCGACGATGTCGTCGCACTCCGGGGTGGCGTACTCCGGGTGGCTGCCGACGTCGAGGTAGAGCCGGGCGCCGTTGCGGAGGAAGACGTTGGACGATCGTCCCCAGCTGACGACCTTGCGGAAGAGGTAGCGGGCGACCTCGTCGGGGCTCAGCCGGCGCTGCCCCTTGAACGTGCACGTCACGCCGTACTCGTTCTCGATGCCGAAGATCCGCCGGTCCATGACCACACCCTAGGACCGCGGACCACGCGTCGGGCGTCATCCGGCCGCGAAATGTGGCGTGCCGGCCAGGTTCCGGGCGGCGGCGCGTGGGGTGGACGCGGCGCTTGACGCCGCCGGTCCGCCCGGGTGAGCGTCTTCCCATGGGGCCCCGTCATCTCGTCGCGACCGTGCTGGTCGCCCCGGACGTCGTGCAGGACCTCGAGCTGCGGGTGATGACCGACGACCTGTGGCTGTGGCCGGTGCGCTCGGCCCCCGTCGTGGTCGACGGGCCCCGGATGGAGTTCCAGCTCCGCAGGAAGCTGGTCGAGCAGCGGCAAGGAGCCTGGGACGACGCCGCCGACTGGACGCCCGCCTGGATCGGGTTCGGCGACGCCTGGCACGAGTTCGGTCCGGACGGCAACGTGCGTCCCTCCGGCCCGCTCCCCTGGGCCGCGCACCAGCGGTTGTGGACCGCCCTGGACGAGTTCGGCTCCTCGGTGCGCTACCGGCGGCGTCTCAGCGGCATCCCGACCGAGCCCACGGCCGAGTGGCCGGGGCTCAACCTGCGCTGACGGCACACCGTGGGTCGACCGCCGGTCAGACCTGTCCGGGCTCCGTCGGGGGCGGCGGCGCGCCGGGGTTCGGGGGCTGGCCGGGCTGTCCCTGGCCGGGTGCCGGCGGGGCGACCGGGGGTGCGACCGGCGGGGCCACCGGCGGCTCAGCCGTGACCGGATCCTCGAGGGGCGGCGTCGCACCCGACACCTGGTCGGTGGGGTCGGCCGGATCGTCCTGGCCGGGGTGCCGGGGACCGGACCCGGCGAGAGCGTCCTCGGGTGCGGGCGCGTCGGCCTGCTCGCTGCCGCGGGCACCGAGGATCTCGGTG
This sequence comes from Nocardioides sp., assembly GCA_035458105.1. GTDB lineage: Bacteria > Actinomycetota > Actinomycetes > Propionibacteriales > Nocardioidaceae > Nocardioides. The sequence goes on from DATIAJ010000251.1 coordinate 15,769, forward strand.
AGCCGGGCCTCCCGCAGCCGCACGAACTTCCGTGGCTGGGTGCGGGTGCGGTCGAGCGCGGCGACCTCGAGGTCGCCCGCCGGGATGACGCGGTCCTCGGTCTCGCTGTGGCCCAGCGCCGCGACGGCCACCCGCAGCGTCTCCTCGAGCGAGGCGCCGGCGACGTAGTGCTGGGCGAGATGGCCTGCGACGACGTCGGCGGCGCCGCCCATCACGGCGTAGCCGTGCTCATCGGCCACCTGCCCGTCGTAGGTCAGCCGGTAGAGCTGGTCGGCCTCGGGCGCGTCGCCGACCTCGGCGACGAAGATCTCCACCTCGTAGGGCTTCTCGCCTCCGGAGGAGAAGATCGTGCCGAGCGTCTGGGCGTAGGCGTTGGCGAGCCCGCGGCCGGTCACGTCGCGCCGGTCATAGGCGTAGCCGCGCATGTCGGCGAGGCGTACGCCGGCGATGCGGAGGTTCTCGAACTCGTTGTAGCGACCGACCGCGGCGAAGGCGATCCGGTCGTAGATCTCGCTGACCTTGTGCAACGCCTGGGAGGGGTTCTCCGAGACGAACAGCACGCCGTCGGCGTACTGCACGGCGATGACCGAGCGACCGCGGGCGATGCCCTTGCGGGCGAAGTCGGCCCGGTCCTTCATCAGCTGCTCGGGCGAGACGTAGAACGGCATACTCATGGGAACTGGCTCCTACGTCAGGTGAGGGATGCGACCGGGCCGTCGGGCCGCTGCATCCGGGCGGCGATCATGCGGTCGGCGATGGCGGACACCTCGTCGTCGGGCAGCCGCCGGCCGCCGTCGGGGGTGATCACGTGGACGACCGGGAAGATGCGCCGGGTGAGGTCGGGACCGCCGGTGGCGGAGTCGTCGTCGGCGGCGTCGTAGAGCGCCTGGACCACGGCCGTGACCGCTCCCTCGGTGTCGAGGTCGTCACGGTAGAGCTTCTTGAGCGACCCGCGCGCGAACAGCGAGCCCGAGCCCACGGAGTGGAAGGCCGTCTCCTCGTAGCGCCCTCCGGTCACGTCGTAGCTGAAGATCCGGCCCTGGTCGGCGGCGAGGTCGTAGCCGGCGAACAGTGGGACCACGGCCAGGCCCTGCATCGCCAGGCCGAGGTTGGCGCGGATGAGGGCGGCGAGGCGGTTGGCCTTGCCGTCCATCGACAGCGTGGTGCCCTCGATCTTCTCGTAGTGCTCGAGCTCGGTCTGGAACAACCGCACCATCTCGACGGCCAGGCCCGCGGTGCCGGCGATGCCGACCACGGAGAACTCGTCGGCCGGGAAGACCTTCTCGATGTCACGCTGGGCGATGATGTTGCCCATCGTGGCGCGGCGGTCGCCGGCCATGACGACGCCACCCTCGAAGGTGGCTGCGACGATCGTGGTGCCGTGGGGCGCGAGGTCGCCGGCGCTGCCGGTGGGGACGGCGCGCCGCGACGGCAGCAGGTCGGGGGCCTCGGCGCCGAGGAAGTCGGCGAAGCTCGACGTGCCGGGCGTCATGAACGACGTGGGCAGGCGGGAGTCGCCCATCCGGACTACTCGCCGCCCTTCTGGATGAACGACTTCACGAAGTCCTCGGCATTGGTCTCGAGGACCTCGTCGATCTCGTCGAGGATCGCGTCGACGTCCTCGTCGATCATCTCCTTGCGCTCGGCGACGTCGGTCTCCACGACCTCCTCGGTCGCCGTCTCATCCTGCGAGGACTTGCGCGGCTGCTTCTGCTCCTGGGCCATGACTCGACCCTATCCACTCCCACCGACGCCACAAGGACGTTCACCGTCGGCGGACGGGGCGAGTCGTGGGCCAGCGGGGCAGGCTCAGCGGGTGATGGCCGCGACGAGCGCCTGGGCGGAGTCGCTGCGGTCGATCAGCTCGCCGACGTGGGCGCGGGTGCCGCGGAGCGGGTCGATGGTCGGCACCCGCTGGAGCGACTCGCGGCCGGGGAGGTCGAAGATGACCGAGTCCCACGACGCGGCGGCCACCGAGCCGGCGTACTTGTCGAGGCACCGGCCGCGGAAGTAGGCGCGGGTGTCCACCGGCGGGTCGTGCATGGCCGCCTCGATGGTGGCGTCGTCGAGCAGCCGCTCGATGCGCCCGGCCGCAGCGAGGCGGTGGTAGAGCCCCTTGTCAGGACGTACGTCGGCGTACTGCAGGTCGATGAGGTGCAGCTTGGCGTCGTCCCAGTCCAGGTCGTCGCGGTCGCGGTACTGGGTGAGCAGCTTGAGCTTGGCGACCCAGTCGAGCTCGCCGGCGCACTCCATCGGGTCGCGCTCGAGCCTGGTCAGCACCGACTCCCAGCGGGCGAGGACGTCGACGGTCTGCTCGTCGGCGTCGGCGCCGTAGCGGTCCTCGACGTACTTGCGGGCCAGGTCGAGGTACTCCAGCTGCAGCTGGACGGCCGTCAGCCGCCGCCCGTCGCGCAGGGTGACGAGGTGCTGCAGCGTCGGGTCGTGCGAGACGTCGCGCAGCGCCCGGACGGCCCCCTCGACGCTCAGGTCGCGGTCGATGAAGCCGTCCTCGATCATGGCGAGCACGAGGGAGGTGGTGCCGGACTTGAGGTAGATGGACACCTCGGCGAGGTTGGCGTCGCCGAGGATGACGTGGAGGCGGCGGTAGAGCGCCGGGTCGGCGTGCGGCTCGTCACGGGTGTTGATGATCGGCCGCTTGAGGGTCGTCTCGAGCCCGACCTCCACCTCGAAGTAGTCCGCGCGCTGGCTGACCTGGAAGCCGCGCTCGGGCGTGGTGTCGCGCCCGTCCTGACCGATGCCGACACGGCCCGCCCCGGTGACCACCTGACGGGACACGAAGAAGGGGGTGAGGTGACGGACGATCTCGGCGAACGGCGTCGAACGTCGCATCAGGTAGTTCTCGTGGGCGCCGTAGGAGGCGCCCTTGTTGTCGGTGTTGTTCTTGTAGAGCAGGATCGGCGTGCTGCCCGGCACCTGCGCCGCCATGCGCGACGCGTCGAGCATCACCTGCTCCCCCGCCTTCTCCCAGCGCACCACGTCGAGCGGGGTCGTCACCTCGGGCGAGGAGTATTCCGGGTGGGCGTGGTCGACGTAGAGCCGAGCGCCGTTGGTCAGGATGACGTTGGCGAGTCCGAGGTCCTCGTCGGTGAGCTGGCTCGGGTCGGCCACCTGGCGGGCCATGTCGAAGCCGCGCGCGTCGCGCAGCGGCGACTCCTCCTCGAAGTCCCAGCGCGCCCGACGGGCCTTGGCGGTGGAGCTGGCGTAGGCGTTGACGACCTGCGAGGACGCGACCATCGGGTTGGCCGACGGCTGCCCCTGCACCGAGATGCCGTACTCGACCTCCGTGCCCATCACGCGTCGTACGCTCATGGCTTGAGCCTACGGGTGCGGGACGAGCGCGGGGCGATCAGCGCCCGCGGCGGAGGAACCCGACGAGGAAGAGCACGATGACGACGATGACGACGATGATCAGAATGGTTCGCATCCGGCCAACCTAGTGCCAGCAGGTACGCGGGCAACTCCTCCGGAGGGGTGTCGCGGTCGGTCAGTCGCGTCGCGACTGCCAGGCGTGGGCAAAGTTGACGCCCACGATCGCTGCGAGCGCGACGAGCAGGGCCAGCAGCTCGCCGTTGAGTCCCAGCACGATGGTGATCGGGATGCAGGCGACGAGGGAGATGATGCCGAGCGCCAGCTGGCGTCCCCCGGCTCCCGCCACCGCCGACGCCCGCCGTTGATGGATCTCGACCTGGTCGGCGACCCGCCGCTCCACCGCCCGCTCGATGCGCTCGGCGAAGCCGTCCACGAGCTCGGCGTCGTAGCGGGCGCCGAGCTCGCGTCGGGCAGCGAGGGCGGCCTCGATGTCGCCGTGGCCGAGGTCGTCCTCGTGACCCATCGCGCGCTCCGGTCCGGTCAGAGGTACTGGCCGGTGTTGGCGACCGTGTCGATCGAGCGTCCCGGCTCGGTGCCCTGCTTGCCCGTGATGAGCGTGCGGATGAAGACGATCCGCTCGCCCTTCTTGCCCGAGATCCGCGCCCAGTCGTCGGGGTTGGTGGTGTTGGGCAGGTCCTCGTTCTCCTTGAACTCGTCGACGCAGGCCTGGAGCATGTGCTGGACCCGCAGGCCGCGCTGCGCCGGGTTGAGCTCGCTGTCGAGGAAGTCCTTGATCGCCATCTTCTTGGCGCGGTCGACGATGTTCTGGATCATCGCGCCGGAGTTGAAGTCCTTGAAGTAGAGGACCTCCTTGTCGCCGTTGGCGTAGGTCACCTCGAGGAAGCGGTTCTCCTCCGACTCGGTGTACATGCGCTCCACGGTGGCGCGGATCATCGCGTTGACCGTCGCCGTGCGGTCCTGGCCGAACTCGGCGAGGTCCTCCGCGTGCAGCGGCAGCGTCGGGGTGAGGTACTTGGAGAAGATGTCGCGCGCAGACTCGGCGTCGGGGCGCTCGATCTTGATCTTCACGTCGAGGCGGCCCGGACGCAGGATGGCGGGGTCGATCATGTCCTCGCGGTTGGACGCACCGATCACGAGGACGTTCTCCAGCGCCTCGACGCCGTCGATCTCGCTGAGCAGCTGCGGCACGATCGTGTTCTCCACGTCGGAGGACACGCCAGAGCCGCGCGTGCGGAACAGGGAGTCCATCTCGTCGAAGAACACGATGACCGGGGTGCCGAGCGACGCCTTCTCGCGCGCCCGCTGGAAGACAAGGCGGATGTGGCGCTCGGTCTCGCCGACGTACTTGTTGAGCAGCTCGGGGCCCTTGATGTTGAGGAAGTAGGACTTCCCGGACGCGCCGGTGCGCTCGGAGACCTTCTTGGCCAGCGAGTTGGCCACGGCCTTGGCGATCAGCGTCTTGCCGCAGCCGGGCGGACCGTAGAGCAGCACGCCCTTGGGCGGCTTCAGCTCGTGGTCCTTGAAGAGCTCGGGGTGCAGGTAGGGCAGCTCGACGGCGTCGCGGATGGCGTCGATCTGGGTGGTGAGCCCGCCGATCTGCGTGTAGTCGATGTCGGGCACCTCCTCCAGGACGAGCTCCTCGACCTCGGACTTCGGCACGACCTCGTAGACGTAGCCGGCACGGGTGTCGAGCAGCAGCGAGTCGCCGGCCCGGATCGTGACGTCCTCGGCGCACAGCGGCTCCGCGAGGCGTACGACGCGCTCCTCGTCGGCGTTGGCGATCACCAGCGCCCGCTCCCCGTCGGCGAGGATCTCCTTGAGCATGACGACCTCGCCGACCTGCTCGAAGTCGAGGGCGGCGACCACGTTGAGCGCCTCGTTGAGCATGACCTCCTGTCCACGCACGAGGCCGTCGAGCTCCACGGCGGGGCTCACGCTGACGCGCAGCTTGCGTCCGCCGGTGAAGACGTCGACGGAGTCGTCGTCGTTGCGCCCGAGGAACGTGCCGAACCCCGCCGGGGGCTGCGCCAGGCGGTCGACCTCCTCCTTGAGCGTCGTGATCTGGTCACGGGCGTCGCGCAGCGTCTGGGCGAGCCGCTCGTTCTGGCTCGAGACGGCCGCGAGGGAGCGTTGCGCGTCGGCCAGGCGGGTCTCCAGCCCCCGCGACTGACCCGGCAGGTCCTCGAGACGGCGGCGCAGGTCGGTGACCTCGGCCTCCAGGTAGCGCACCTGAGTGGCAAGTTGCTCGCGTGTCGGCTCAGACATCTCGCACCTCCTGCCACATGACACTACTCATGGATCCATGGGACGGAAGTGGATATCTCGCTGTGTTGGTCACTGTTTCGCAACGCCCCGTCCCGCGCCGGCCGGTCAGGTGTCAGCCGCCGTTGAGCCGCCGGATCGCATCGAGCTCCGCCTCGCTGAACTCGCCCGACGCCTCGAGCACTGCCTCGATGCTCACGCGTCGGTCTCTGCGGGCTCCACCGGAGGTACGTCGGCGGGGCGGGGGCCGGTGTAGTCCGGACCGTAGGCGCCGGGTGCGGGACGCCGGGTCTTGCGCGGCGGCCTCTCCCCCGGCGCCATGCGGCGCGCGGTGACGAGGAAGGCGGTGTGGCCGATCATCTTGTGACCCGGGCGGACGGCGAGGCCCTCCACGTGCCAGTCGCGCACCAGCGACTCCCACGGCTGCGGCTCGGTGAAGCCTCCGTGCGCGCGCAGGGTCTCCACCACCCGCGACAGCTGGGTCGTCGTGGCAACGTAGGCGCACACGATGCCGCCGGGGACCAGGGCGTCGGCGACGGCGTCGACGCAGTTCCACGGATCGAGCATGTCGAGGATCACGCGGTCGACCTGGCTGCCGAGCCCGGGCAGGCCCTCCTTGAGGTCGCCGAGGCGCAGGTCCCAGGCGGGGTGCGTACGGCCCTCGGGCGCCGCGAAGAACTGGTGCACGTTGCGGCGGGCGACCTCGGCGAACTCCTCGCGCAGCTCGAACGACGTGACGCGGCCCCACGGGCCGACCGCGCGAAGCAGCGAGCAGGTCAGCGCTCCCGACCCGGCCCCCGCCTCGACGACCCGGGCGCCGGGGTAGATGTCGGCCAGCGCCACGATCTGGGCGGCGTCCTTGGGGTAGACCACCGCCGCACCGCGGGGCATCGACACGACGAACTCGTTGAGCAGGGGCCGGAAGACGAGGTACTGGCCGCCGGCCGAGGAGGTGACCGTGAACCCCTCGTCGCGGCCGATCATCTCGTCGTGGTCGAGGTGGCCCTTGTTGGAGAAGAACCGCTTGCCGGCGACCAGCTCGAAGTTGTGCTTGCGTCCCTTCTGGTCGGTCAGCCGGACCCACTCCCCCTCGCGGAGGGGGCCGCGGTGGACGCCGGACCAGGCCTCGGCGGGGACGTCGGCTCGGTCATCGGTGAGGGGCTCGGACATGGCGCGAACCCTAGTATTCCGACCGGCGATTTCCCTCAGCGGCGAGCGTTGTCGCGGAAGGCCCGGTCGACGTCGGCTGTCGACAGGACGCCGTAGATCCGTCCGTCTGCCTCGACGAGGAGGTACTCCTCCGCGGGCCGGCGGCTGATGGCCAGGATGAGGTCCTCGCCCGCGACCGTGGCGGGCAGCGTCAGGCCCTCCTCCATCGTGCGGGCCACCGCCGAGGTGGTCACCCACGGGCGACGGTCGGCCGGCATGGCGGTGACGGCCGCCTCGCTGACGATCCCCACGGGGGTGCCGTCTGGCGTGACGGTGACGATGCTGCCGGCCTGCGCCTCCTGCGCGCGGCGTACGGCCTCGGCCAGCGGCAGGTCCTCGGGGACGGTGAGCGTACGCCGGGCGAGCGGGCGCGCGACCAGGGCGGGGAGCCGCCGCCGGAGCCGGGCGTGGGCCATCGCCGCCGTCGCCCCGGTCCAGAGGAACAGCCCCAGGATGAAGACGAGGACGAGGTCGAGGATCGTCGGCGCCTCACCGGTGACCCGCTCCTGCACCAGCGGCCAGGCCAGCAGGGCCAGGGCGGTGATCCGGCCGCCCCAGCCGGCGACGATGCTGCCGCGGTGCTGGTCGCCGGACACGCCCCACACGAGCGCCTTGAGCACGCGCCCACCGTCGAGCGGCAGGCCCGGGACGAGGTTGAGCACGCCGATGAGCAGGTTGGCGCCGGCCAGGAGGAGCATCGCCTCCCGGAGGAGACTGTCGGACATCACGTAGGCGACGACACCGGCTGCAGCGCCGACGGCGATCGAGGTGAGCGGGCCCACCACGGCGATCCAGAACTCGTGCCGCGGTCGCTTGGACTGCCCGTCGACCTCCGTCATGCCGCCGAGGAAGTGCAGGGTGATCGAGTTGACGCCGTAGCCGAGCCGCTTGGCGACGACCGCGTGCGAGGCCTCGTGGAGCAGTACGGACAGGTAGAGCACGACCGCGAACGCGAAGCCGGCGACGTACTTCCAGAACCCGAGGCCCGGCTGGGCCGCCTCGATGCGCGGCCCGAAGATCAGCGAGATCAGCGCGGCGACCACGAACCACGAGCTCGTGATGAGCACGTCGATCCCGACGATCGACCCGATCCGGATCGTGCCCGGAGCGCGCGGCGCGGACCGCCGCGGTCCGTCGGCGTGGGCTGGATCGGTCGGGTCGGCCACCTCCCAAGCGTAGCCAAGGGCCCCGACTGCGAGGGCGCGGCCCGCAGCGCTGTCGTACGTCTCGCCTAGGGTGAACCGCGCCATGACGATCCCCCTCCCCGCGCACGCTCCCGCAGCGACCGAGTCCCCCGCCGAGCGGGTCTCGACGCCGGTGGACGGTGTCGACGTGCTGGGGGCGATCTCCCCCAGCCGGGCCGGCGACTTCATGGCCTGCCCCCTGATGTACCGCTTCCGCACGATCGACCGCCTGCCCGAGCCTCCGTCGCCCGACGCCGTCAGAGGGACGGTGGTGCACAAGGTGCTCGAGGACCTCTTCGACGCCCCGGCCGCCGACCGCACGCCCGAGCGCGCGCGCGACATGCTCGTGCCCGCGTGGGAGGGGCTGCTCGCGACCGAGCCGGGGCTGGCCGAGATGTTCGGCGCCGAGGGGCCCGACCTCGCCGCCTGGCTTGCCTCCTGCCGCACCGTCCTCGACCGGTACTTCGACCTCGAGGACCCGCGCCGGCTCGAGCCGGCCGAGCGCGAGCTCTACGTCGAGGCACTGCTCGACTCCAGACTGCTGCTGCGCGGCTTCGTCGACCGGGTCGACGTGGCCCCCGACGGCCGGATCAGGGTGGTGGACTACAAGACGTCCCGGTCACCCGCCGAGGGGTTCGAGGCCAAGGCGCTGTTCCAGATGAAGTTCTACGCGCTCGTCATCTGGCGGCTGCGCGGCGTCGTGCCGTCGGTCCTCCAGCTGGTCTACCTCGGCAACGGCGAGATCCTCCGCTACGAGCCCGACGAGGACGACCTCCGCGCCACCGAGCGCAAGGTCGAGGCCGTGTGGCGGGCGATCCGCCTCGCCCAGGAGTCAGGCGACTGGCGCCCGCGCCCCTCACGCCTGTGCGACTGGTGCTCCTTCCACGCGCACTGCCCCACCAAGGGCGGCACCATCCCCCCGCTGCCCGAGCCGGCATCACCCGCCGCCGACGCCTCGACGGACGAGTCGCTCGACTGACGGGAGCAGCGCCTCGACGAGCGGGTCAGGGTGCGATGTAGGCGTCCGGGGGCATGGTCGGCCCCACGGCCAGGTCGCCGAAGCCCTCGGCGACGAGCGCGGGCTCGACCTCGTGCGGCTGGATCGCCCCGGACGCGATCTCCTCGGCGAAGTGGCAGGCCACGCGGTGCTGCGCGGTCGCCCCGGGGACCTCGACGACTCGCAGCTCGGGTCGTTCGGTGTCGCACCGGGTCTCCTGACGCCACGGGCACCGCGTGTGGAAACGGCAGCCGCTCGGCGGGTTGGCGGGAGACGGCAGGTCACCGGTGAGCAGGATCTGCTCCCGCTGGTCCTCGACCTCGGGGTCGGGTACGGGCACGGCGGACATGAGCGCGCGTGAGTAGGGGTGGAGGGGTACGTCGTAGAGCTCCGCCGCGCCGGATTCCTCCACCAGGCCACCGAGGTACATCACGCCGATCCGGTCACTGATGTGGCGGACAACGGCGAGGTCGTGCGCGACCACGAGGTAGGTCAGGCCGAACTTGTCCTGCAGGTCCTGGAGGAGGTTGATCACCTGCGCCTGGATGGACACGTCGAGGGCGCTCACCGGCTCGTCCGCGACGATCAGGTCCGGGTGGACCGACAGGGCCCGGGCGATGCCGATGCGTTGTCGCTGGCCGCCTGAGAACTCGTGCGGGTACTTGCGCAGTGCGGCGACAGGCAGACCGACGTCCGACATCAGCTCCCGCAAGCGCGCATGGGTGGCGGCCTTGTCGGTGTCGAGGCCGTGCGCACCCATGCCTTCGCGCAGGAGGGACTCCACGGTCTGGCGCGGGTCGAGGCTGGAGAGCGGGTCCTGGAAGACCATCTGGAACCGCCTGCGCGCACGCCGGAGCTCCTCGCCCTTCAGGGAGGCGATGTCGACGCCGTCGAAGACGACCGAGCCCGCGGTCGGGGGCTCGAGGTTGAGGATGGCCTTGCCGAGCGTGGACTTGCCGCACCCGGACTCCCCGACCAGTCCGTAGGTCTCGCCGCGCCGGATGCTCAGGTCGACGCCGTCGACGGCACGGACGTGGCCCACCGTGCGGTCGAACAGCAGCCCACTCTTGATCGGGAAGTGGACCTCGAGGCCGCGCACCTCGACGAGGACGTCCGAGGCCGAGGGGTCGCTCGTCGTCGTGGTGGACTCGCTCATCGGGGTCCTCCCATCGGGTTGAAGCAGCGGTAGCCGACCACCGCGTCGCCGTCCCATCGGGGACTCTCCCGGGTGCAGACGTCCAGGACGTTGGGGCAGCGGGGCGCGAACGCGCAGGCGGAGTCCCACGGAAGGTTGTCGGCAACCGAGCCCGGCACCGGCGACAGCTTCTCCCCACGGGCTGCGTCGAGCCGCGGGATCGAGTTGAGCAGCCCGACGGTGTAGGGGTGGCGCGGGCGCTTGAACAGGCCGTGACGGCCTCCGCGCTCGACGATCTTCCCGCCGTAGAGGACGTTGACCTCGTCGCACAGTCCCGCCACGACGCCGAGGTCGTGGGTGATCATCACCAGGGCGGTGCCGGTGTCGACGACCAGCTCCTTCAGCAGGGCGAGGATCTGCGCCTGGATCGTCACGTCCAGAGCCGTCGTGGGCTCGTCGGCGATCAGCAGCCGTGGGTTGCAGGCCAGCGCCATGGCGATGAGGGCGCGCTGCCGCATGCCTCCGCTGAGCTGGTGGGGGTAGTTGGCCAGGCGCGCAGTCGGGTCGGGGATCCCGACGCGGTCGAGCAGCTCGGCTGCCTTCGGCGTGGCCTCCTTGCGGCTCATGCCGCGGTGCCGCTCCATCACCTCGGTGACCTGGCGCCCGACCGTGACGACCGGGTTGAGCGACGACAGCGGGTCCTGGAAGATCATCGCGATGTCGGCACCCCGACGGTCGCGCAGCTGCGAGGGCGACAGGGACAGCAGGTCCTCACCGTCGAAGATCGCCTCACCCTCCACGGTGTTGCCGCGCGCGGGCAGCAACCCCATGATCGCCAGCGACGTGACGGACTTGCCGCAGCCGGACTCGCCGACCAGGCCGACGGTCTGGCCGGGTCGTACGTCGAAGCTCACGCCGTCGACGGCGCGGAACGCCTTCTCGCCGTGACGCTGGAAGGTCACGCGCAGGTCGCGGACGGACAGCAGCGGCTCCGTCGATCCCGACGGGTGGCGGATCATCTGGTGCTGCGTCATGGGGTCACCTCCTCGACTTCGGGTCGAGCGCCTCGCGGAGCGACTCGCCCATCAGCGTGAAACCGAGCGCGACCACGATGATGCATCCGGCGGGGTAGAACGCCAGGTGGGGAGCCTCGGAGATGTAGCGCTGTGCCAGGCCGAGCATCTGCCCCCACTCGGGTTGTCTCTGGTCGGGGTTGCCGAGCCCCAGGAACGACAGTGCCGCCGCGTCGATGATGGCGATGGCCAGCGAGAGGGTCGCCTGGACGATGACGGGACCCAGCGCGTTGGGCAGCATGTGGCGGAACACGATCGCGCGCCGCCTCACGCCCAGCGAGCGTGCCGCGAGGACGTGGTCGCTCGTGCGCTGGGCCAGCAGCGAGCCGCGCAGCAGCCGGGCGAAGATCGGTACCTGGACCACGGCGATCGCCACGATGAGGGTCCACTGGCTGGGGCTGCGGGCGAGCGAGGCGATGGTGAAGGCCAGCAGCAGCGAGGGGAAGGACAGCATCACGTCGACGACCCGCATGACGAACGAGTCGACCCAGCCGCCGATCGCACCGGCGAGGGTGCCGAGCACCAGCCCGCCGAGGAGGCCGAACAGCGTCGCGAACACACCCACGATCAGTGTCTGTCGACTTCCGACGATCAGCCGGGACAGCAGGTCGCGACCGCGGTCGTCGCCGCCGAGGGGGTGGCCGGGTTCGGGTCCTGGCACGGGGTTCGTCTGGGGGCGTACCTTCGGCAGCAGTGGCCGGTCGGTCGGGTCCCACGGGGCGATCCACGGAGCGACGATCGCCAGCACGACGAATGCGATGGTGATGGCGAGGCCGAGGAGGAAGACCGGGTTGCGGCGCAGGCGGTTCCACGCACTGCGGATGAGCGACACCCCCGGTTCCTCGTCGACGCCGGCCGTCGCGAGTGCGTCGATCCGGTCGCGGCGGCGCTGTCCGTACGACGGTCGGCGAGCTGCCTCGTGGGTGTCGGGCGGGGTCGCCGAGTCGGACGTGGAGCCGGGCCTGGGGTCGGTCACGTCAGCTCACCTCGTCCGGATCCGCGGGTCGAGGACCGCGTAGGCGATGTCGACCAGGAGGTTCACCAGCACGTAGATCACGGCTGTGGCCAGGATCAGGACCTGCAGCACGGCATAGTCCTTCTCCCGGAACGATGTGGCGAGGGCGTCGCCCACCCCGCGGTAGGAGAACACGGTCTCGGTCAGGATCGCGCCCGCCAGGAGCCCGCCGACCTGGAGACCGATGGTCGTGACCACCGGGAGCATCGCGTTGCGCAGCACGTGGCGGCCACGGATGACCTTGGCAGTGAGCCCCTTGGCCTCGGCGGTGCGGACGTAGTCCTCGTCCAGCACGTCGAGGACAGAGGCGCGGGTGATCCGGAAGATCACGGAGAAGGGGATCGTGGCCAGCGCGAGCGCCGGCAGGATGAGGTGCTTGAGCGCGTCCCACGAGGCGTCCCACTCGCGGGTGAGCAGCCCGTCGAGGACGAACAGGCCCGTCACCCGGGTGGCGTCGAGTCCCGTGGTCTGGCGGCCCGACACCGGGAGGACCTGCCACTCGACAGCGAAGAAGTACTTGAGGAGGAACGCCGTGAAGAACACCGGCACCGCGACCCCGATCAGGGAGAAGATCACCGCGCTCGTGTCGCTCAGGGAGCCGACCCGGCGCGCTGCGATGTAGCCCAGTGGGATGGCGAGCGTGATGGCGATGAAGAGCGCCAGCAGGGTCAGCTCGACGGTTGCCGGCAGCCTGGACCAGAAGACGACGAGCGCGTCCTCGCCGGGCAGCACCTTGGTGGAGGTGCCGAACTCGCCCTGGACGGCGCGCTCCATGAATTTCAGGTACTGCACCGGCAGCGGCTGGTCGAGCCCGAGGGCGGCCTCGAGCGCCAGTCGCCGCTCGGTGGTCTGCCGCTCTCCGAGGATCGCGGACACCGGTCCCCCCGGGAGCGAGCGCAGCCAGACGAAGAGGAGCATCGACAGCACGAGGACGACGAAGACCATCTGGATCAGCCGTCGTAGGACAAAGCGAAGCATGGTTCTCCTCCCACGCCTGCACAGTCCGGGAGCCGTCGGTCACGACGACCCCCGGACCTGGTGCAGGTCGGTCAGTGACGAGTGGGAGTCACTCCCCTCCCACCGTCACCGTGTCGAACTCCTCGGCCGTCAGCGGGCTGGGGATCACTCCCTCGACGCCGGGGCCGACGACCAACGCCGGCGGGGAGTGGCTGATCGGGAGGCCGGGGAGGTACTCCTCCATGATCTGGCGGTTGATCTCCTCGAACGCTGCACCGCGCTCGGCCTCGTCGACGATCGCGTCGGCCGCCTCGAGGTCGTCGGCCAGCTGCTTGCCCCACGGCATGGTGTCGGTGCCGAAGTCGTTGTCCTTCAGGTTGCCGAAGAACGTGCCGATGAAGTTGTAGGCCGAGTCGTAGTCGCCGGTCCAGCCGAGGATGTAGGCGTCGTACTTCCCGGGCTCACCGGAGACGTTGTCGAGGTAGCCACCGTTCCAGGACGCCGTCACCGTCTTCACGTTGATGCCCACCGCCTCGAGGTCGGTGCGCAGCGCCTCGTAGATCTTCTCCGGGTCCGGCATGTAGGGCCGGGTGACCTCGGTCGGGTAGGCGAACTCGAGCGTCATGCCTTCCGCTCCGGCCTCGGCCAGCAGCCGCTTGGCCTCGTCGGGGTCGTACGCATAGGGCTCGAGGCTGGTGTTGTAGCCACTGACGGTGTCGGGCATGAACTGCGTCGCGACCGCCGCGCCCTCGGGCAGCTGGCTCTGGACCAGCTGCTCCCGGTTGAGGGCGTGGTAGATCGCCTGCCGGACCTTGAGGTCCTTGAGCTGCGGGTTCGCCTCGGGGTTGAGGCCGAGGTAGAGGATGTTGAACGGGTCGCGGACCTCGACGCTGTTGCCGTCCTCCTCCAGGCCCGCCCAGTCGACCGGGTTGGGCAGGTCATAGCCGTTGATGCTCCCGGCCTCGAGCTCCTGGCGGCGGGTGCTCTCGTCGGGGATGACCCGGAACACGATCTCGCCGACCTTGGCCGTCTCGCCCCAGTAGTCGTCGTTGCGCTCGAGGGTGATCTCGCCGTTGGCCTCGTCGAACTCGCCGAAGGTGAAGGGGCCGGTGCCGACGGGGGCGTCGGCGTACGCCGGGAAGCTGAAGCCCTCGCCCTCGGCGGCGATGCCGTTGGCGTCGCCCTCCTCCAGCGCCTTGGGCGACTGCATCGACAACGACTCGAGCGTCAGCATCGTCGGGAACCCGGAGGTGGGGCCGCTGATCGTGATGACCGCCTCGAACTCCCCGGTCGCCTCGCAGCCCTGGTAGAGCGCGTCCGCGGCGTTGTTCTTGTAGGCACGCATGACGTAGCCCCAGTACTCGCCGGCGACCTGGCCGGCCTCGTTCTGGTCGAACATCCGCTCGAAGTTGTAGCAGACGGCCTCGGCGTTGAACGGCTCGCCGTCGTGGAAGGTCACGTCGTCACGCAGCGTGAACGTCCACTCGGTGCCGTCCTCGTTGGGCGTCCACTCGGTGGCGAGCTCCGGGACCACCTCGGCGCTCCCGGGCTCGATGCCGAGGAGTCCCTCGAACATCTGACGGGTGATGCGGAACGTCTCGCCGTCCGTGGCGTAGTAGGGATCGAACATCTCAGGGGCGCCGGCTGCGCCGAAGATGAACGTCCCGGCGTCCTCGCTGGCGCCGCCCTCGCCGCCGCCGTCGCGCTCGCTCTCGGCGCAGCTCGCGAGGGTGGCGGCTGCCAGGAGCGCAGTGGTCCATGTCACCAGGGTGCGTTTCGGGGACATCAGGGGTCCTTCCGTCCGGTATCCGGTCAGGGTCGTCCCAGCACCCTAGACCGCGCCATGTGACGTAGGCGACACCAACACGGTCACGGTCCGGTCACGTGTGGGCAGCCTCGACGCCTCGCGCGCGGCCGCCCACCAGCTGCGCGAGCCCGGGGGTGTCGAGGCCGTCGAGCGTGTCGGCGAAGACACGCCGATCCCCCGCGAGGATCGGCACGTGGTGCGGGACGCACAGCACCGTGCACCCTGCTGCGACGGCGGACGTGGCCCCGGTGTTGGAGTCCTCGATCGCCACGCAGTCCGCGGCCCGGAGGCCGAGCTCGGCCGCGGCGGTGAGGTAGGGCTCGGGGTGCGGCTTGCCGTGCTCCACCCGGTCGCCGGTCACCACGGTGGCGAACGTGCCGACGGGCAGCTGCGCGAGGATCGGGTCGACGAAGCGCTGCCACGACATGGTGACCAGGGCGCACGGGACCCCCTGCCGGTGCAGGTCGGCGAGCAGCTCTCGTGCACCGGGTCGCCACGGGACCTCCGCCTCGACGCGGGCGACCACCCCGTCGAGGAGCTCGTCGACGATCTGCTGGGGTGTGCGGTCGATACCCATGTGCTCGTGGATGTAGCGGCCGGACTCGAGCAGGGCGTTGCCGACGAGATTCAGCGCGTGCTCCTGGGACCAGGTGCCGCCGTACTTCTCCGCCAGCGCGAACTCGGTGTCGATCCAGTAGGGCTCGGTGTCGACGAGTGTGCCGTCCATGTCCCACAGGACCGCGGCGGGCAGGGACGGCGGGACCGGGGAAGTCACCTGCGAGACCTTATCGAGAGGCCTCGGCGTCCGACGTATCGCCGTCATCGAGCAGGCTCCGCACCGCGGCGCGGGAGATCAGCAGCGCGACGACGAGGAGCGTCACCGAGACGAACCCGCCCAGGCTGACAGCGTCGCCGAACAGGAGGTCGACCACGTGGAGGACGACGAGCTTGCTGCCGGCCGCCACGACCCAGAGGGCGACGCCCAGCACGAGCCGCATCGGCCACCTGCTGGCGCCGCGCAGGCGGCGCACGACGTGGCCCTTGAGCCAGATGACCACCTCGAGCGTGAGCTTGAGCACCACGGCGGTCAGGAGCGACAGCGTGAAGCCCTCGCTGATGACGGCCGGCAGGTACTCGACGGCGAGGTTGAGGACGACGACGTAGACGAAGACGTCGATGACGTCTGCCGGACGGGCCCGGAGGCGGTCGCGTGCTGGTGTCACACGCGACGCCTATCCGGTGGTGCGGCACGCCGACCTCCCCCGATATGTGGGAGGCACCGGGCGGCGACTCGCCCCTAGCGTGCAGGGCACCAGGACTCGGTGAGAGGAGGAACCCGGTGCCGAGGATGATGATCCGTGTCGATTCCGAGCTGTCCCCGGACGCCCTCTCGGCGTTCCCGCACCTCGTGGCCGTGCCCCAGCGACCGCAGACCGTGCTGTCGGGCGACGTGGCCGACCAGGAGGAGCTCCAGGGCGTGATCAGCCTCCTCGTCAGCCTCGGGGTCGAGGTCGTGGACGTGTTGACCGTGCCCGATCCCGCTCGGCTACCCTCGATCTGATCTCACCCGAACGGGTGAATCGCGCGGACAACGTGCGATCGCTGCTACCAGCGCTTGGGAGGGTGCGAGGGCGAGCAGCACGTCGCCCGCGCACGCTGCGGCGGGAGGCGTGACGCCATGGGTGAGCCGGCATCGACGGGGCCCGTGCGCCCCGCGGACGGACTCGACGACGCCGGTGTTCCCCGCCTGCCCCGGACCTACGTCCCCCGCCATGACCTGTGGCGGCGCCTCGACGCCACCACCGAGTCAGCGGTCGTCACGCTCGTGGCACCTGCCGGCGCGGGCAAGACCCTGGGTGTGGCGGGGTGGCTGCGCCACGCCCCGGTGCGTACGACGCCCGACGACGTGGTGTGGCTCGACGCCGGACGCGGCCTGGACCACGCCGCCCTCGAGGCCGCCCTCGACACCGCCCTCGAGGACCCGGAACGCGACCCCGGCGGGCCGCCGCGCCTGGTCGTCATCGACGACGCCCACGCCCTCCCCGCCTCGGCCGTCCGGCGCCTCGACGCCCGGCTCAACGACGCGCCCCAGTCGATGCGCGTCCTCCTGCTCTGCCGGTGGGACCTGCCGCTCAGCCGGCTGGCGGCCGAGCTGCTCGGCCACCTCACGGAGCTGAGGGGCGACGTGCTCCGCCTCTCGTCCGCCGAGAGCTCACGACTGATCGAGCTCCACGTCGGGCCGGCGTCGCCCGAGGTGGTGTCCGCGATCGCCGCCCGCGCCGACGGGTGGTGCGCCGTCGCGGTGCTGGCGTCTCGGCTCGTGGCGGCGTCCCCGGACCAGCCGGGCACCGTCCGCCGCATGTCACAGGGTGGTCGGACGGTTGCGGACCAGGTGGTCAACGAGGTCTTCGCCACGCTCACCTCGCGAGAGCGGCATCTCCTGTTGTGCACGGCGAGCGAGCGGGAGGTGTCCGCGGAGACCGCAGCCCACCTGACCCAGGACCGGGGCGCCGGAGGTGTCCTCGCCGGCCTCGAGGCGACCGGGTTGCTCGTCACGCGGACCGAGCGCAGCCCTGCCGCCGCACGGCCCGGCACCGGCCCGCGCCTTGCCGGTGAGGCCCACTTCCGGATCCACCCGCTCCTCGCGGAGGTGGTGCGCCGTCGGATCAGCGCCGGCGGGGTCGATGTCGAGCGCGCGAGGTCCACGGTCCTGCGGGCCGTGCGGCTCGACGCAAGCGCGGGGGCCGTCGACCACGCCTTCGGCCGGCTGGTCGACCTCGGCCTCGCGGAGGCGGCGGCCGACCAGCTGGTCGAGGAGGGCACCCGCATCCTGACCCGCGGTCGCGGCAGGGATGTGGTCGCGTTCGCCCAGCGCTGGCCCGCGGCCGTCGACGTGCGCCCCGGGTCCTGGTTCGTCCTCGCGGTCGAGCGCTGGATCCATGGAGACATCACCGCGGCGATGCACTGGATCGACCGCATGCTGGCCCTCGGGGCGGGCGAGGTCGGTGGCACGCCCCGATGGACGGCGCAGCTGCTCTGTGCGCGCCTGATGCGCGCGCGAGCCGGCCTCGAGCCGCTGGCCGCAGCGGCGGCGGAGGGCCAGCACCACGTGGAATCCGGCGCGTTCTCCCGCACCCCCTCCGACCTGCAACCCCACATCCTGGCGGAGCTCGGCATCGCTCAGCTCACGCTGGGGATGCCGGTCCCGGCTGAGGCCAACCTGCTGCGTGCGGCGCGTCTCGGCGACGAGCTGGGCATGCCTGCGCACGCCGCGGGCGCCTACACCCACCTCGCCGGCCTCTACTACATGCGCGGGCGGGAGCACGTCGCCCGCCGCCTCGCCGAGCGCAGCCTGAGCGCCATGGAGCACCTGGTGACCGCCTTCCCGGTGACCCGTCACCGGGCCGAGCTCTACGGCAGGCTGGCCGCGATGTCGACGGTGCCACCCCCTGCGGGACCGGAAGGTCCGACCGTGGCTTCGACGGAGGGCCCGAGCAGCGCGGTCCTGCACCCCGCCGACACGACGACGCGGTTCTGGCAGCAGGTCCACGACGCCCGCGTGCACCTGTCACGACGGTCCGTGGTCCGGGCCGAGCAGACCCTCCAGGCGATCATGGACGTCCCCGGCCTTCCCCACCACCTGCGCGCCACCGTGGTCATCGAGCGAGCTTTTCTCGCTTTCCTGTCCGGCGACCGCACGACCCTCAGGAGCCTCGGTGACGAGCTCCACGACCACGGCTCGCCCGGTGAGGCGCTGCTGCTGCGGGGCGTGGAGGCCGACCTGGTCGGTGACCTGCGTGCCGCTGTCGAGCACTTCGCCGCAGCCGGTGAGCACCGGGTGCTCGACCAGCCGCCCTGTCGGGCACTGGCGCTCGTGTGTCGAGGTCAGCTCCTCCACGCCCTCGGAGAGAGCGAGCCCGCGCGCGAGGTGGTGCTCGAGGCCGTCCGCGCGACGGAGAGCCGGGGCAACTACGTGCCCTTCCTCGGCTGGACCCGCCACGGCACGCCCGTCCACACGCTCCTGGGCGAGCTGGAGGGCGCCGGGCCCGCGGCGTGGCTGGGCGCCCTCCGTGACCTCACCGGGGCGCACTCCGACATCACGGCCGACCTCGCGCCCTCCACCGCGACCAGCCGGGAACGCTCGTCGGAGTCCGACCCGGTCGTCACGACGCACCTGAGCCCTCGCGAGCGCGACGTGCTGCGCGAGCTCGCGCGGGGTGCGACGTACGCCGACATCGCCGCCGGCCTGTACGTCTCCGAGAACACCGTCAAGACGCACGTGTCGAGCCTCTACAGCAAGCTCGGAGCCAGCCGGCGCAGCGAGGCGCTGTCCGTCGCGCGCCGGCTGCAGCTGCTCTGACTGTCCGCGCGTCACTCCTCCTCGGCGAAGACCTCGCGGATCGCGTTCTCCTGCTCGGTGCTCAAGTTGGTGAAGATCAGCTCGGGCCGGTTCGCGGAGAAGGCCTCCCGGACCTTGTCCACCACGGCGTCGGAGCTCAGCACGAACAGCGCCGAGGTCCCGGGCGTGACCTCGTCCCGGACCCGGTTGATGAAACCGTCGTCGATGCCGACGTCCCTCAGCGACCCCGCGAGCGCGCCCGACGCGGCGCCGATGGCGGCCCCGAGCAGGGGCACGAAGAAGATCAGTCCGAACAACATGCCCCAGAAGGCGCCACCCAGGGCCCCGGCACCGGTCAGGTTGGCCAGCTGCCTGGTCTTGGGCTTCTTCTTCCCCTCGTCCCAACGCACGGTGGCTGCGTCGTGGATGGTGATCAGGTGCTGCGAGGCGAGCCCCCGCAGCGTCTCCGTGGCGTCGTCGGCGCCCGAGGCGGTGTCGAACTTCCAGACCGTCAGCGTTCCCATGGATCGATCCCTTTCGTCGATGGCGTACGACGATGCTGCGCGGGCCGCGCCGGCCCGGGTTCCCCCGATCCGGGTGAGTGACCGGCGCCCCGGTGTGGCTGGGCCGTCTCACCCGATTCAGGGGGTGCAGCCCGGCGCCGGCGGCGCCACGGTGGCCGTGCGCGGTCGCACCGACCGGTGAGGGACGGAGGTGCCGAGTGACCGACTTCCGGCCGGGCGGTCGCAGGATCCTGACGGTGGCGCTGTGCGTCGTCGTCATCTGGTTGGCGTTGCGCTTCGTGGGTGACATCGACTGGGGCGCCGTGCGCTCGGCGTTGGGCAGGCTGTCGTGGAGCGAGCTCGCCGTCCTCGTCGCGCTGATGGTGGTGCGCAACACCCTCAACGCGTTCCCCCTCGCCCTCTTCATCCCGGGGGTCGGGATGCTGCGGGTCCTGGTCAACGACCTCGCCGCGCACCTGCTCGCCGTCGTGGCGCCACCACCCGGCGACCTCGTGCTGCGGCTCAAGATGTTCGCGTCGTGGGGCGTCCCGCACGCCGTCGCCCTCGCGGGCACGGTGGCGAACATGGTCGCGTTCTACACGGTCCGCTTCGCCGTGCCGATCGTGGGGACGATGCTCCTCGTGGCGACCCGGTGGGAGGTGGGACCGATCGGCAGCGTGCTGCTGAGCAGCCTGGTGGCCGTCGCGATCCTGGTTCTCGCGCTGGCCGCCGTACGTCGCGACTCGACCGCTGCCCGGGTGGGCGAGGCGGCGGGTCGCGTCGCCGCGCGCGTCCGCCGGTCGACGAACCCCGAGGAGTGGGGCCGCTGGGCCGTCACCTTCCGGCACCACGCCGCGTCGGGCTTCAGGTCCCACCTCGCCGTGTCCATGCTCGGCCTGGTCGCGATGGTGCTCGTCGACGCCAGCATCGTCGTGCTCGCGCTCCGCTTCGTGGGCGTCGAGGCCGCGTCGGTGCCCGCCCTGGACGTCTACGTCACCTTCTGCCTGGTCTATCCCTTCACCCTGTTCCCGTTCATGGGCCTGGGGATCGTCGACGGACTCCTCCTCGCCGAGCTCGTGGACGTCGGCGGCGAGGGCGTCGAGGCAGCGGCCGTGGCCGGCCTCGTGGTGTGGCGCACCGTCACCCTCGGGGGGCCCATCGTCCTGGGTGCCTTCATGTTCCTGGCGTGGCACCTCGGGCTGGTGCCGCCACGGGGCGAGCGATCCGCCGTCGCGGACGCTCCCCATGACGGGACGTCGTCGACATGAGCAAGGAACCACGCCACGTCTCCACCGGCCTGCTGCCGGCCCGCGAGACGACCCAGGCCTGCCTCGACGAGGCGTACGAGCTCTTCCGGTCCGTCCCCGACGGGGCGGTCTCCACGGTCTACCCCGCACTCGCCGCCGCCGAGCCGCAGCGCTTCGGTCTGGCCCTGGTCGCCGCGTCCGGTGCCGTTGCCGCCGCCGGGGACGCCCGGGTCCCCTTCTCGATCATGAGCGTCGCGAAGCCGTTCGTCTTCGCGCTGGCCTGCGAGCTCCACGGCGTGGAGCGCGTACGACGTCTCGTGGGCGTCAACGCCACGGGCATGCCCTTCAACTCCACGGTCCCGCTCGAGCGTGACCCGCACGGTCGCACCAACCCGATGGTCAACGCCGGAGCGATCGCGACCACCAGCCTCGTCAGCGGCCGGGGGGTCGAGGAGCGGTGGGAGGTGCTGCGCAGCACGCTCTCCCGGTTCGCCGGGCGCCGGCTCGAGCTGGACGACGACACCCTCGGCTCCGCCCGCGCGACCAACCACCGCAACCGGGCCCTGGCCAACATGCTGGCCGCAGCCGGCGCCCTGGAGGGGCAGGCCATGGATGCCGTCGAGGTGTACACCCGGCAGAGCTGCCTGTCGGTGACGACCACCGACCTCGCCGTGATGGGAGCGACACTGGCCGATGGCGGCACCAACCCCCTCACCGGCCGACGCGTCGTACACCCCGAGACGGCCCACGCCACCTTGGCGGTGATGACGATCGCCGGCATGTACGAGACCTCCGGCGACTGGCTGTTCGACGTCGGCATGCCCGGCAAGAGCGGCATCGCGGGCGGGCTCGTCACGGTGTCTCCCGGGAAGGGGGCCCTCGCCACCTTCTCGCCCCTCCTCGACGAGGCCGGCAACAGCGTGCGGGGCCAGCTCGCCACCCGGCACCTGGCCCGCCGGCTCGGCCTCGACATCCTCGCCTCCGAGGCGGCGCCACCGGCACGCACGGAGGCGGGCGAATCCCCCGTTTCGGGGGAATCGTCGCCGTCGGGCACCTGAGCATCCTCGACGCACGCCCACAGCCCCGCCAGGAGGTCCACGGTGAGTACCCGAGCGACCCGCGACATCGATCCCGTCCCGTCGCTGCGCCGGCCTCCGGAGGTGGTGGTCAGCGACACGCTGCCCCCGGTCGCCGACGCGGCAGCGCTGGCGGTGCCGGTCACCGCCGGCGCACCCCCGCCCAGCGACCTGCGCACGGACCGGTCCCAGCTGGCCGTGCTGGGCTTCACCGGCGCGCCGCACGAGGTGGTCGTGCTCCCGGATCCCGCAGGGCGGGCGCTGGTGGCGCTGGGCGTCGGCGAGGCGTCCGGCGTCGACGCGCGACTGGTCCGCGACCTGGCGGCGACGTACGCGCGGGCGGTGCCGCGCCAGAAGACCCTGGCGGTGGAGCTGCCGGGCCCCGACCTCGCCCTCTCGCCGGGTGACTTCGCCCAGGCCGTGGTGGAGGGCGTGCTGCTGGCCCGGTGGCGGTTCTTCCTCGGCGCCGGGGGCGATGAGCCGCAGCTCACCCGGTTGACCCTCGTGGTCCCGACCGACGTCGTCGACGAGGCGCGCGCCGGGGCGGCGCGGGGCCAGGCGACCGCCCGGGCGGCCGCGATCAGCCGCGACCTGTCCAACTGCCCGGCCGCGACGCTCTCGGCGGAGCGCATGGGTCAGGTGGCCGAGGAGGTGGCCCCGCTCGCCGACCTCGAGGTCGAGCTGTTCGACCGCCATCAGCTCGAGGAGATGGGGTGCGGCGGAATCCTCGGTGTCAACCGGGGCAGCGTCGACGAGCCCCGGCTGATCAAGATGTCCTACCGCCCCGACTCCCCCACCGGCCACCTCGGCCTGGTCGGCAAGGGAATCATGTACGACTCCGGTGGCATCAGCCTGAAGCCGAGCGACGAGTCGCACGCCCAGATGAAGAACGACATGACCGGCGCTGCCGCCATCCTCGGGGCCATGACGGCCCTTCGCGACCTCGGGTGCACCACCGCGGTCACCGCCTACCTCTGCTGCACCGACAACATGCCGTCGGGCTCGGCGATGAAGCTCGGCGACGTGCTGCACATGCGCAATGGCACGACGGTCGAGGTTCTCAACACCGACGCCGAGGGCCGCCTGGTGATGGCCGACGGCCTGTGCCTCGCGGTGGAGGACGGTGTCGACGCCGTGGTCGATGTCGCCACCCTGACCGGGGCGTGCCTGCGGACCTTCGGCGTCGACATCGCCGGGGTCATGGGCAACCACGCCGGAGTCATCGAGCAGGTGCGCCGGGCCGGTGACGTAGCGGACGAACCGGTGTGGGAGCTGCCGCTGCACCGCGGTTACCGCTCACAGCTCGACTCCCAGGTCGCGGACATGACCAACATGGGTGGCCCCAATGCCGGGTCGATCACGGCGGCGCTGTTCCTGGAGGAGTTCACCGACGGCATCCCGTGGGCGCACGTCGACATCGCCGGCACGGCCCAGCAGCCGACGGAGCGCACCTGGCGCAACAAGGGCGCGAGCGGCTTCGGCGCGATGCTGCTCGTCGAGCTGGCGACGCGGTTCGAGGCACCGGGGTCGTCCCGGTGAGCACCGCGGCGGCCGAGGACAAGGGCACCGGCGGGTTCCTGGGCTGGATCGAGCGGGTCGGCAACAAGGTCCCGCACCCGGCCATCATCTTCCTGGCGCTGATCGTCGGGGTCATCGTGCTGTCCGCGATCCTCGCCTGGGCCGACGTGAGCGTGACGACCGAGGTGGCGGAGCCGGAGGACACCACCGTCAGCCAGGAGTACAACGGCGGCACGTCCTACCCGTCGCTGGACCACGACCCCGAGGTGGCGATCCCCGAGTACGAGGTCCGCACGGAGACCATCGAGGTCGAGAGCCTCCTGTCGGGCGACGGGATCCGCTACATCTTCACCACGGCGGTGCAGAACTTCAACGACTTCGGCGTCGTCGCGGTCATCCTCGTCGCCATGATCGGCGTCGGGGTCGCCGAGGAGGCCGGCCTGATCGCCGCGCTCATCCGCAAGATGGTGCAGGTGGCCCCGGCGGGTGCCATCACCTTCATCATCGTGCTGCTGGGCGGCATCTCGAGCGTTGCCTCCGATGCCGGCTACCTCGTGCTCATCCCACTGGGAGCCGCGGCCTTCGCCAGCCTGGGGCGCAACCCGCTCGTCGGCATCGCTGCGGCGTACGCCGGTGTCAGCGCGTCGTTCTTCGTCAACCTCCTCATCACGCCGGCGGACGGCATCATCACCGAGGTCACCAACGAGATCATGGCCGGAGTGGCACCGGACGCCGAGCCGCTCAACGTCACCCACAACTTCTACTTCGCGATCGTCTCGACGCTCTTCACCGCGGCCGTCATGACGGTCCTCACCGAGCGCTACATCGAGCCCCGCGCCGGGAAGTGGGACCCGTCGGAACGACCCGCGGACGCGCCTGTGGACCACGTCCCCACCGGCGACGAGCTGGCGCACGAGTCCCGCGGGCTGCGGATGGCAGGGATCTACAGCATGGTCGCGATCGCGATCATCTCGGCGCTGACCTTCCTGCCCGACGCTCCCCTGCGCAATCCCGAGACGGGCGAGATCTTCGGCAACTCCCCGTTCATGAGCAGCCTGCTCTTCATCATCTCCATGCTGTTCCTCGCAGCCGGGCTGGGATACGGCTCGGGGGCGGGCAGCCTGACCGGCGCCACCAACGTCATCAACGCGATCATCAAGACCTTCAACGGCCTGGGCGGTCTCATCTTCCTGATGCTGCTGATCGCGCAGTTCATCGCGTTCTTCAACTACTCGAACATCTCCAACGTGGTCGCGACCCAGCTCGCAGACCTGCTGGGACAGGCCGACATCGGGGCGCTCCCGCTGCTGGTCGGCTTCATCGTGCTGGTCGTCGTGATCGACATGATCATGCCGGGCGTGATCCCCAAGTGGGCGATCATGGCGCCCATCTTCATCCCGCTCTTCTACAACTTGGGGATCGCACCACAGACCCTGGTCGCGGCCTACCGGGTGGGAGACGGCCCGGTCAACGTGATCACACCCCTGATGGTCTACCTGCCGTTCATCATCCTGGTCTGCCAGCGCTACCGCGCGTCGGCCGGCATGGGCACCGTCATCTCGTTGATGATCCCCTACACGGTCGTCGTCCTGGTCAGCTGGACGCTCCTGTTCGTCGGCTGGTACCTCCTCGAGATCCCCTGGGGCCCCGGCTCGCCGGTCCAGCTCGACTAGGGCCGCGGCATGGCACTGGACGACGCGACCACGGCCCTGGTCGTGCTGGGGCTCGTGGTGGCGCTGTTCGTGTGGAACCGCCTGCCGGTGGGTGTGGTCGCCATCCTGGCCGCGCTCACGCTGTGGGCCACCGGGCTGGTCACCGCCGAGGAGGCCGTGGCCGGGTTCGGAGACCCCGTCGTCATCTTCATCGCCACCCTCTTCGTGGTGAGCGAGGCCATCGACTCGACGGGTGTCACGACGTGGGCGGGTCGGGTCCTGCTGGAGCGGGCCGGGACCGGGGCGACCCGCGTGCTCGTCGCGGTGTGCCTGCTGTCCGCGGTCCTGACGTCGCTCATCACCCTCAACGGGGCGGTCGCTGCGCTGCTGCCGCTCGTCGTGCTGGTCGGTCACCGCATCGGACTGGCGCCGTCGCGGCTGCTGATGCCCGTCGCCTTCGCGGGCAGCGCCGGCGGGATGCTGCTGCTGATGAGCAGCCCGGTCAACGTCATCATCTCCGACGCGGCGAACGATGCCGGCGAGGGACCGTTCCCGTTCTTCTCGTTCGCGCTCGTCGGCGTGCCCCTGCTGGTCGGCACGGTGGCGCTCTGCGTCGTCCTCGGCCCGCGCCTGCTCCCCAGTCGTACCCCCGAGCACGCCCCGCCCGACCTCGGCGCCCTGGCCGAGACGCTCGAGGGCCAGTACCAGCTGACCGACGGCTTCTACCGCCTGCGCGTGCGCTCGCGCTCCGACCTGATCGGGCGCGGACCGCCGCGCAGCCTCGGCGGGGAGGAGCGCGTACGCGTCGTGGCGGCGGAGTCACCCGGCGGCCAGGCCGTGGTCGGAGCGGTCGGGGACGACGACACCCTCGTGGTGACCGGCGAGCCGCACGACGTCACGCGGTTCGCGCTCGAGCACGGCCTGGCCGTCAGCATGGTCGGACTCGGGGACGGGACGGGGTTGATGAACCGGGAGGCAGGTGCGGCCGAGGTGGTCGTCCCGCCCCGCTCGCGCCTGGTCGGGGAGCGTGTCCACCGCGGCATGAAGCGCGAGAACGCGCTCATCATCCTGGCCGTGCAGCGGCTCGGCACCGACCGGGGCGACGGCCCGATCGAGCTCGCAGAGGGTGACGCGATCCTTCTGCACGGCCGGTGGTCGGCCCTCGACAAGCTCAACCGCGACCGCGACGTCCTGCTGGTGGACTCCCCCGACCTCGTCCGTCGCCAGACGGTGGCGTGGGGCCCGCGCGCCACGCTGGCCGTCCTCGTCCTGGCCGGCCTCGTCGTGATGCTCGGCACCGGCCGGGTGCCACCGGCCATCGCCGGCCTGACCGCGGTGGTCGCCCTCGTGCTGCTGCGGGTGGTGTCGGTGGCACAGGCCTACCGGTGCGTCTCCTGGGAGACGGTCGTGCTGGTCGGCGCCCTCATCCCGCTCTCGACCGCGATCCGCACGAGCGGGGCGGCCGACCGGGTGGCGTCGTTCCTCATCGACGCGGTGGGATCGGGGCGCCCGGTCGTCCTGCTGGCCGCGCTGTTCGTCCTCACCGCCGTCCTCGGGCAGGTGGTGAGCAACACCGCGACGGTCCTCGTCGTCGTACCGATCGCCCTGGCCGCGGCCGAGGCGACCGGGACCGCCGCGAAGCCGCTGCTGATGGCGGTGGCGATCGCCGGGTGCGCCGCGCTCCTCACCCCGATCTCCACGCCGGGGAACATGATGATCATGAGCCCTGGCGGCTACCGGTTCGGCGACTACTGGAGGCTCGGCCTGCCCGTCATGGTCTGGTGGTTCGCGGTCGCGCTGGTCGTTGTCCCGCTCGTCTGGCCTCTGTGACCGCAGCCTGACGCAACCTTCCCCCGACCTTCCCCCGACCTTCACCCGAAACGCGTGAGGGCCGGCCCACCGGTCGGTGGTGGGGTTCGTCCAGGCGCACGGGTCGGTGCGGCCACGGGCTGACGAGGAGGCCGGGATGGGGACGCCGTCGAACGAGCGCGGGCGGCTGCGCGGAATCGCGACCCTCCTCGCCGTGGTGCTCCTGGCCGCCTGCGGCTCGGACGGGGACGGCGAGGCGGCCGGTCAGTCCGGTGAGTCCGCACGCGAACCCCTGCGCGGCGACATGGCACTGCTCGAGGCAGCCTCCTTCGTCTCCACCGCCGTCGAGGGACGCGAGCTGCTCCCCGGCACCGAGGTCTGGTTGTCCTTCGACGAGGAGACCCTGGCCGTGTCGGGCGGGTGCAACACGTCCTTCGGCGCCTTCACCCTCGACGACGGGACCCTGGGCTGGGAGTCCGACCCCGCGTCCACCATGATCGCGTGCTCGGAGGAGGAGACCGAGCAGGACGCGTGGGTCTCGGACCTGCTGGCCACGGGCGTCGCGGCCACGACCGACGGCGCCGACCTGCACCTGGCGTCGGAGGACGTGCGCCTCGTGCTCGAGCGGGAGCCGCCGGTCGCGCTGGAGACCCTGCTGGGACGCACGTGGTCGGTGGTCGGCACCCTGACGGACGGCACGACTTCACGGCTGCCGTCACGCGTCCGTACGCCACGCCTGGTCGTGGGCGAGGACGGGCTGGCCCGGCTCGACACGGGCTGCAACACCGGCCGCACCCGGGTGCAGGTCGACCGCGTCTCGGTCACGTTCGCCCCGCCCACCGTCACCCGCGTGCGCTGTCGTGAGCCCGACCGGACCATCGAGCGCATCGTCCTGTCCGTCGTGGACGGGCGCTCGGACTACCTGACCTTCAACGGCTGGGTGCTGCTGGTCGTCAAGGACGGCAACGGCCTG
>DATIAJ010000252.1:0-7074 GCA_035458105.1 Nocardioides sp.
CCCGGGCGGCCGCCGCTGGTCACGGACGTCGGCGTGCGCCTCCCGGCCCACCTGACGGCGTCGGGTCGCGCGATCCTCGCCGCCCTGCCGGCCAGCCAGGTCCGGGCGCTCTACCCCGACCGGGACGCGTTCGTCGACCGCCACGGCAAGGGCCCGACGTCGCTGAGCGCCCTGCGCACGGTGCTGTCCGCGACACGACAGCGTGGCCACGCGAGCGAGGACGGCGAGGTGACCCCCGGCCTCCAGAGCGTGGCCGCCGCAGTGCTCGACCACAACGCCCACCCGGTGGCCGGGGTGGCGGTGACGTTCCCCAGCGACGCCGGCGACGACGTCGACACGATCGCGTCAGCCGTCCGGCAGACAGCCACCCGGTTGACCCGGCGGGTCAGCGGGAGGGCAGCAGCCGCGCGTTGACGATGATCCGGGTGCGGTAGACGCCGGTCAGGTCATTGCGGTCGCCGCACGTGATCAGGACCAGTCGCGGCTTGCCCCGGTCGCTGAAGAGCCCTGCCACGGCCGCCCGCGACAGGCCGGTGACGCGGCGCACGCGAGTGACCTCGAAGCGGTTGCGCCCGACCACGACGAGGTTGCCCGGACGCAGCCTCCCCAGGTCGTCGAAGACCCCGGGGCCCTTCGACCAGGTGTGGCCGGCGAGGACGGCGCTGCCCTGCTGACCGGGCTGCACGCCCGATCGCCAGCGGTAGACGTCGCGGACGCTGCGCCCGATCGCCAGGTGGCCGGACCGGGTGACGCCCACCGGGATGATCCCGGCGTTCACGCCGATGGCGGGGATCGAGAGGCGGCCGAGCGCCGCCGACCGTTCGGTGGAGGCGGCGTACGTCGCCGGGCCGGCCCCCGCGGGCGCACCCGCGAGCACTCCGACCGCGACCAGCACGACCACCAGCAACCTGCGCATGCCCCACATCGCTCGACCCCTCCGTCGCCCCACCTGGACGAACCCCCTCGTCCGGCGTTCGGAGGCTACGCCCGCCCGGCGACCCGTGACCCGATCTTCGACCAACGTGGGCGAAGCCTTCGACGATCCGCCGGAACGGCCGACCTCCTCGACGAACAGGGGCAGAGCCGCCGACCAGTCAGAGGTCGCCAGCAGGGTGCGGTGGGAACCCGGTCGCCGAGGAACCAGACCTCGGGGCCGCGGCGTCCTCGGCGCTGCGATCCGCCACCCGCACGGCGAGGTCACGCAGGTCGTCGGCGCGCAGGCCGGGCCAGCCGTGCACGGCCTCGAGCCACTCCTCGGGGAGCGACGACGCACCGTGGGTGGCCCCGAGCAACGCCCCGGCGATCGCGGCGACGGTGTCGGTGTCGTCGCCCGCATGGACGGCGGCGACCAGCGACGCGACGGCCGGCGACCCGTCGCCGGCCGGGTGGCGGATCGCCGACCACGCCGCCTGCAGCGCGGTGACGACGTAGCCGTTGGGCGCGAACGCGGACGGGGTACGACGCTCGGCGTCGGCGATCCAGGCCGCCCACTGGTCGCGCCTCTCCACCGGCAGCACGACGACCAGCTCCGCGAGCTCGGGCATCGCCCCATCGAGCACCGCACGGCGGATCGCGTGGCACCACAGCACGCACGCGTCACCCGCCAGCGGGTCGTGGTGCGTCGCCTCGGACACCCGACGCGCCGCGAGGCCGAGCAGCGCGGGGTCGTCGAGGAAGGCGAGGGCGACCGGGGCCGTCCGCATGAGCGACCCGTTGCCCGCCGTGCGTCCCGTTCGTCGGTGCAGCGCGGCGGCGGCGGACGAGGCAGCGCTCCAGACCCGCGTCGGACCCTCGGCCGCCACCGCGCCGAGCACCGCACGGGTCTGGACCCCGACATCGGAGGCGCCGTCGCGGAGCCAGCCGAGCCACCCGTCGACGACCGCGTCGAGGGCGGCCACGCTTCGCAGGCCCGGGTCGGCCGCCACCTGCGCCACGACCACCGCCATCTGGGTGTCGTCGCTCCACTCGGCGGGTGCGTAGGGGCCGAGGCCACCGCCGATCATCCGCGGCACCTCACCGAGCGCGAGAGGCGCCGAGCCGAACTCGTACGGCACCCCGAGGGCGTCGCCGCACGCGAGGCCGAGGAGCACGCCCTCGACGCGGTCGCGCGCGAGCGGGTCGATCACGCGATGTCGCCTGCGAACTTCCCGGGCGAGGTGACCTCCACCGGCGCCTGGTCGCGCGCCTCGCCGACACGCGCCACCGTGAAGGCGGCGATCTCCTCGAGGGTGCCCAGCGGCTCGTCGAGGTCTCCCAGCTCGGGGTTCAGCTGCTCGACGATCGTGACGGGGAGGTCGTCGACACGCGCCGACTTCACCACCTTGAACACCGATGCAGGCAGGAACACGACCTCCCGCTCGTGAGGGTGCCGCGAGAGGTCCTCGATTGCTCGCCCGGTGCGACCCAGCACGACGTAGAGCGCTGGAGACGTGAGGTTCTCGGTCGCCACCGCGACCGAGCGGGACGTCGCGGTGAGCTCGCGGGTGACGATGACCTGGCCCTCACGGCCGAAGGAGGAGTCGAGCGACCGTCCACGGAAGCTGACCCCGCGGTGGGCAGGCAGCTTCTCCAGGGCGACCAGGAGTGCCGCGACCTTGCGGTCCAGGTCCTCCGACGATGCGTTCCCCATGCCCGTCACTCCTTCAACCAGATGTCCCAGTAGCCGTCAGGATTCCATTCCTTGCGCAGCACCTGGAACTCGGTGCCCTTGTCGAACAGGATCTCCGACTCGCCCGTGCCGTAGTGCGACCACTGCTGGACGTCGCGACCGGACTGGCCGTCGATGTGGAACATCGTGTTGCCGCCGCCGCGGAACTGCTGTGCCGTCGTCTCGCTCAGCGACGAGCTCGAGAACGCACCGTCGGAGTAGGGCTTGCCGCCAGGGACGATGTCGTCCAGGACGCTGTCAGGGAGGTTGGTGCCCCGCAGGGTGTGCCCCTCGAACGGCGGCAGCTTGTCGAGCGCGGCCGACACCTCGCCCGAGAGCCGGTCGAGCTCCGCCGCGCTGTGAGCACCCGACGTGGGTAGGCCGCGGAGGTGCGCGTTGAGGTCGCCGTAGTAGTCGTTGCCGGTGTAGTCGTCGATGGCCCTCGCGTCGTCGGGACTGAAGTCGTCCAGCCGGTGGAGGTCGGACAGGTCGTCGAGGTTGTCGAGCTTGCCGAGGTCGGCCAGGTCGTCGACCTTGCTCAGGTCCGACAGGTCGTCGAGCTTGCTCAGGTCGGACAGGCCGTCGAGGACGTCCATGCCACCCTTGACGCCGCGGGTGGCCAGCGCGCCGGTGCCGGCGGTGGCGACGGCCGCGACGGCGTCAGGGACGAGGTGGCCGATGGCGCGGGCCGGGTCGTCGGCCCAGGTCTCCCAGTCGAGCAGGGACTTGCCGAGCTCCTTGCCGAAGCCGACGGGGTCGGTCGTCAGGCCGGTGTAGATGCCCTGGGCCATCGTCCAGGCGTTCTCGGCCGACAGCTCGTACTTCTTCATCAGCTCCTCGGGCGTGACGTCGCCCGTGGCGAGCTTGTAGGAGTCGATGACCAGGTTCACCGGGCTGAACGGCACCATCGTCAGGAGGTCCCACACCGCCTCGCCGGCGCCCTCGAAGATGCCGCCGACGAACTTCAGGCCCGACTCGAGCCAGTTGGGCTCCTCCGGCGCGTCGGCGCACCCGGCCCGCACTTCCCCGGCACACAGGTGGGCCGCGTTGTCGAGGTCGGCTCTCGCCGCCTCGAGCGCGCCGAGCGCCTCCTGCTGGATCGGGTCGCCCCAGTCGACGAACGGCTCGGCCTGGTCGGTGCCCCCGCTGCTCCAGTAGGCCCGCATCCGCCCCAGGTAGGCGTCGTACTGGGTGCGTGCGCTCTCCGACTCGCGCTGCCCCCGCTCGTGCTCCGCCTTCGCCTCCGCGGCGCGACGCTGGGCGTCCTCCAGCGCACCGGCGTACGTCGTCAGGCCGGCCGCGGCCTTCTTGAACCCGTTGCCGGCCTTGATCCACCGGTCCGGCTCGAGGTCGTGCGCCTCGCGGAACTCCTCGGCGGCGCGGCCGGTCCACCCGGACACGTCGATCTTCGCCAGCGCGTCGCCGGTGTCGTAGAACAGCTGGCCCTTCTGCTCCATCGTGAGGGCCTTGGCACGGACGTTGCCGGGGTTGCCCTCGATCTCGAAGTCCGGCACGTCACATCACCTTGGTGGCGGCGATGGTGCCCTTGAGCGCGGACAAGGTGTCGTAGCCGGCCTTGTCGGTCTCGAAGTAGTTCATCGCGATCTTGCCGAGCCGGCCGGACATCTCCTCGACGTCCTGGCAGAGGTTGTTGACACCCTCCTCCCAGCGGTTCTTGAACTCGTCGAGGGCGCCCCACACCACGTCGCTCCCGACATCGCCCTTGCCGGGCACGAGGTCCTCGACATCCTTGTCCTTGAAGAGCTGGACGGCCTCGCTGAGCCCCTGGGCCGCCTGGCCCATGCTCTCGAGGTCGACCTCGTAGTCGTACGACGGCATGGGGACCCGATTCCCACCGGACGGGCCACGCAAACCACTGGGATCCGACGTGCATGTCCGGAGGTGTGAGCGGGGCGCCCGAGGGGTAGGAAGGAGCCGAGCGACCCGAACGAGAGGGGGCGGCCGTGGCCGTCGGACTTGTCTACTCCGAGATGCAGGCGGCGGCGCAGGCCGTGGCCGATGCGGTGGAGCCGCTGCAGACGACGCTGCAGGACCTCGGCGCCACCATCGAGACCGAGGCCGGCAAGGGCTTCAGCGGTCAGGCGGCTGCCGGGTTCGGCGAGGCGATCAACGCCTGGTTCGACGTCGCGATCACGCTGGGCCCGATCCTCGAGGGCTACTCGCAGAGCCTGATGTACGTCGCCCAGGAGCACGCGACCAACGACGTCGCCCAGGCCGAGCGGTCCGGGCAGCTGGCCGAGCGGCTCGGGGGTGGTTCCCGGTGACCCGCGGACTGATCGTGCACCAGGGCTCGCTCTCGACGCTGGAGACGGCGCTCGCCGACGCCACGACGGCGATCAGGACCCAGATCGACGACCTCCTCGAGCAGGTGGAGGTCCTCACCCCGGGGTGGGACGAGACGAGCGAGTCGCACCTGGCCCACCTCGAGCACCAGCAGAAGCTGCGCGACGGGATCGAGCGACTCACCGCGGCGCTCGACCAGGTCAGGTCGAAGCTCGCGACCTATCGCGAGGACGCCCGTGAGATCGAGGTCGAGAACGTCGCGATCGTGAACTGATCGCCCGCACCTCGGCGCATCAAGTTACCTGCGGGTAGGATCCATCTCACGCCGCAGAGCCCTGCCGTCGGCGTGTTCGGCGGACCTAGGCTGCGGCTCTGTACGCCCCTACCGAGGAGCAGCCCTTCATGCAGATGTTCGCGATCGTCCTCTCGTTCGCACTGACCGTCGCCGCGGTGGCCATGCTGGTCCCGGCCGTACGGCGCATGCTGGGCGTGATCCGCAGCGGCCAGCCGGCACCGGGCCGCACCGACAACCCGGGCGGCCGCACGGCGACGATGCTGAAGGAGACGTTCCTCCACACCCGGATGCTGCAGTGGCACTGGGTCGGCATCATGCACTGGTTCGTCTACGCGGCGTTCCTGTTCCTCAGCACCGCGGTGCTGGCGGCGTACTTCCAGCTCTTCGAGCCTTCCTTCGCCTGGCCGCTGGTCGGCCACTGGTACCCGTACGAGTGGTTCAGCGAGCTGATCGGCCTGCTGAGCACGGTCGGCATCGTCTACCTGATCATCTACCGCCAGAAGCACCACCCGCGCTCCGAGGGCCGCCGCAGCCGGTTCTTCGGCTCCACCTTCTGGCAGGCCTACTTCGTCGAGGCCCTGGCGCTGCTCGAGGGCTCCGCGATCCTCTTCGTCCGTGCCGCCGAGTGGAAGCTCGACGAGGACGCCGGCCGCAGCCACTACCCGATCGCGTCGTGGATCGGCGACGCCTTCTACTCCAACGACGTGGCCACGCTCGAGAACACCATCTACGCCATCGCGGCCTTCAAGATCGCGCTCGCGATGATCTGGCTGATGGTGATCGCCCGCAACATCACCATGGGCATCGCGTGGCACCGCTTCACCGCGTGGTTCAACATCTACTTCAAGCGCGAGGCCGACGGCACCACCGCGCTCGGCGCGATGAAGCCGCTGACGTCAGACGGCAAGGCGATCACCCTCGACGACATCGACGACCTCGACGAGGACTCGGTGCTCGGCGTGGGCAAGGTCGAGGACTTCTCGTGGAAGGGCATCCTCGACTTCACCACCTGCACCGAGTGCGGCCGCTGCCAGTCCCAGTGCCCCGCGTGGAACACCGAGAAGCCGCTCTCGCCCAAGCTCCTGATCACCAGCCTGCGCGACCATGCGTACGCCAAGCACGACGGCGCCGAGGCACACGCGGGGCGCGAGCTGGTGGGTGTCGGCTCCAAGGGCGAGACCGCCGGTGCGGGCGCGGACGTCCTCGACTACTTCTACAACCCGTCCGACGGCGACTTCGTCATCGACGAGGACGTGCTCTGGAGCTGCACCTCGTGCGGTGCCTGCGTCCAGCAGTGCCCCGTCGACATCGAGCACGTCGACCACATCATGGACATGCGGCGCTACCAGCTGCTCGTCGAGTCCAACTTCCCGGCCGAGCTCAACCAGCTGTTCAAGGGCCTGGAGAACAAGGGCAACCCGTGGAACATGTCGAGCACGGCTCGCATGGACTGGGCCAAGGGCCTCGACTTCGAGGTGCCGGTCGTCGGCGAGGACCTGGAGTCCCTCGAGTCGGTCGACTGGCTGTTCTGGGTCGGCTGCGCCGGGGCGTACGAGGACCGCGCGAAGAAGACCACCCGTGCCGTCGCCGAGCTGCTCGACATGGCCGGCATCTCCTTCGGCGTGCTCGGCAACGGCGAGACCTGCACCGGCGACCCCGCCCGCCGCGCGGGCAACGAGTTCGTCTTCCAGGGCCTCGCGCAGCAGAACGTCGAGACCTTCAAGGAGTACAAGGTCAAGAAGGTCGTCTCGACCTGCGCCCACTGCTTCAACACGCTCAAGAACGAGTACAAGGACTTCGGCATCGAGCTCGAGGTCGTGCACCACAC
>DATIAJ010000253.1:0-6552 GCA_035458105.1 Nocardioides sp.
GCGACCGATCACACCGAGCGCGCGACCGGCCTGTCCCTGCAGGCGGTGTGCGATCTCGAGCCCTACTGGGAGGCGACTCGCAAGCTCTACGCACCGTTCGAGTCGGGCCTGCCGGCTCCTACGGGTCGCGTGTACACCCACGAGATCCCCGGCGGCCAGCTCTCCAACCTGCGCCAGCAGGCGATCGCGCTGGGCCTCGGCGAGAAGTTCGAGCAGGTCGAGGACATGTACGCCGCGGCCAACGACATCCTCGGCAACGTCGTGAAGGTGACCCCGTCGTCGAAGGTCGTCGGCGACCTCGCCCTGGCGCTCGTCGCCGCGGGTGCGGACCCGGCGGAGTTCGAGGCCGACCCGGCGTCGTACGACGTCCCGGACTCCGTCATCGGGTTCCTCAACGGTGAGCTGGGCGACCCGCCCGGCGGCTGGCCCGAGCCGTTCCGGACCAAGGCCCTGGCCGGACGCACCTGGAAGCAACCGACCGAGAGCCTCACCGACGACCAGCAGGC
This sequence comes from Nocardioides sp., assembly GCA_035458105.1. GTDB lineage: Bacteria > Actinomycetota > Actinomycetes > Propionibacteriales > Nocardioidaceae > Nocardioides. The sequence continues at coordinate 507 of DATIAJ010000253.1, forward strand.
GAGCCTGGCCGGCGACCGCCGCGCGACGCTCAACGAGCTGCTCTTCCCGGGCCCGACGGCCGCGTTCCGCGAGTCCCGCGAGGCCTACGGCGACCTGTCCGCGGTGTCGACCATCGACTACCTCTACGGCCTGCGCCGCGGCGAGGAGCACCGCGTGCAGGTGCGCGAGGGCCGCGAGATGCTGTTCGGGCTCGAGGCCATCAGCGAGCCCGACGAGCGCGGCTACCGCAACGTGATGGCGACCGCCGACGGCCAGATGCGGCCGGTGCAGGTGCGCGACCGCAGCATCTCCGCCGACGTGGTCTCGGCCGAGAAGGCCGATCCCACCAACACCGGCCACGTCGCCGCGCCCTACGACGGGGCGGTGACGGTCACCGTCGCCGAGGGCGACACGGTCGAGGCGGGCCAGACGGTCGCCACCATCGAGGCGATGAAGATGGAGGCCTCCATCACCGCGCCGGTCGCCGGCACGGTCAGCCGCCTCGCAGTGCCTGCCACGCAGGCCGTCGAGGGCGGCGACCTGGTGCTGGTGATCAGCCCTCGTTGAGGACGACCACGTCGGGGTCGGGCTCGGCGTACTCCGTGACCTCCGCCGGGTCCTCCCCCGTCACCTCACGGAACACCTCGACAGCGACGGCGCGCATGCCGTTGATCTTGGGGTGGAACGGCGCCGCCACGCCGGCGCGGAACCGCGGGCCGTTGACCCACGCCCGGCCCTTGGCGCATACGTCGTGGCCGTCGGAGACCGCGGCCATGTCGACGTACGACGCCCCTGCCGCCCGCGCACCGCGGCGCATCGAGGCGTTGAGGAGCCCGGCGACCTCGGCGACCGGCTCGAGCACCTCGGCCGGCACGCCGACGGCACGGCAGGTGCCCTCGGTGGGCAGGATGTCGGGGTAGCCGACGACGAGCACCTCGGCGTCGGGCGCGGCCTTCGCGATGCGGCGCACGGCCTGCTGAACGCGGCCGGCGACCTTGCCGGTGTCGGTGCGCAGCTGGTCCACCGGGCAGACCGCTGCCGGACCCCGCTGGCACTGGATGAGCGAGTCGTAGATGCCGAAGTCGTTGCCGCCGATGCCGAGCGTCACCAGGTCGGTCTCCGCGGAGAGCGCATCTGCCTGGGGCGGCGCGGTGTTGCCGTCGAACATCACCATCGGCGCGAAGAGGTCGCGGGTCGTCGCGGCCGAGCACGTGACGTCGGTGTAGCTGGCGACGTCGAGCCAGTCGGCGACGAAGGCCGGGTAGTTGTCCTTCGAGCGCGCGCAGCCCTGCGGGTCGGTGCGCATCGTGCCGATGAACGGGCCCGCGGAGAAAGAGTCGCCCATCGCGACGTAGTCGACCCGGGTGGTGACCTCGGTGTCGACGACGGGGTCGGGCAGGTCGACGTCGCCGTCGCCGGCCGCCTGGCCGGACTCGCAGGCGGACGCGGTGAGGGCGAGCGCGGCCACTGCCGCCGCGAGACGGAGCTTCCGGGTCACAGGCGTGCGGGGCCCTTCTGGCGCGGCAGCACGCTGAACGTGAACCAGTCGGAGCGGAGGCCGAGGTAGGAGCGGGCGTCGTCGCCGCTCACGCTCACCCGGCCGCCGGTGAAGACGAACGCCATCGCGGTGACGCGACCGCCCCACTCGCCGTTGCCGTCACGCGCGACGACCTCGATGCCGGTCAGGTCGCCCATCCCCGGCCAGTGCTTCTCGACCTGGGTGTCGTCGATCGTCGTGCTCCAGGTGGAGTACGTCGGGTTGGCGAGGCCGTCGTAGGGGTCGGCCTGCGCCACGAGGTAGGGCATGGAGCCGGCCGCGGAGAAGCCGCCGTTGCTGGCGGAGAACTGCGTGAACGCCGGGCGCCCGTCGTGGAAGAGGCCCTGGCCGGCGGTCGCCTCGATGGCCGCCGTCGCCGCCGGGTGCTCGACGTCGACGCCGCCGTAGACCTGGCACTGGGTGGTGTCGCAGAGGTCGTAGTGGGCGGCCGCGGGCTGGGATCGCTCGAAGGCCGCGTACGTACGTGCCGCGACGGACTGGGCGCTGACCGCCGCCGCGGTCCAGAGCGCGGGTACCTCCTGCGGCACGACGCCACGCAGGTAGGCCTCCATGCCGACGCGGTTGACGGTCTCCCGCTTGCCGCCCTCGCGCGCAGCCACCGACTGCAGGGTGCCGCGGTAGTCGCGACGGTCGCCGGGCAGCACCAGGGTCAGGCGGCCGTCGGCGGATCGGAGCTCGGCCTCGCCACGCACCTTCTTCCACCTGCGCCACGAGCCGCCCTTCGTCCACTGCACGGCGGTGTCGCGCCCGGCCGCGACGAGACGCCACTTCCGGGCGCCGTTGGAGGGCAGGCGCCAGGTGCGCGAGCGACCCACCGAGCCGACCCTGAGTCCCCGCTCGGCCGCCACCTGCACGTCGCGCCCGGTGTCGGCGGTGATGAGCACGCGGACCTTGCCGCGCACCGCGCCCCACGTGGTGCCGGGGTAGTAGAACTCGTTGATCTGCTGCCACGTCAGTCCCTGCTGGGCGGCGCCGAGGGCGCCGTACTGCGACATGCCGTGGCCGTGGCCGAAGCCGCGACCGGTGATGGTGATGGCGGTGCTGCCCGGGGTGGACCACGTCTCGATCGCCCGACGGGGCTCGGCGGCCGACGTGTCGGCGGACGCCGGCAGGGCGGGCAGCAGCAAAGCGCTCGCGGCGAGCGCGAGCGGCAGCAGGCGGGTACGGGTCGTCATGTGGTCTCTCCCCCGAGAACGATCGGCGAACCTCCGAGGTTACAGGCGGGCCGGGCGCGCGGGGCACGGACCGCCGGATCGGTGGACTGTCGTACCCGCCTGTGACACTGGACGGGTGCCCGAGGGAGACAGCGTCTGGAAGCTCGCCCGCCGGCTGGACCGCCAGCTGACCGGGCACACGCTCACGCGTTCCGACTTCCGCACCCCCGCCCTCGCGACGCGCGACCTCTCGGGTCGCGAGGTCCTCGGTCACGACACCCACGGCAAGCACCTGCTGACCCGGTTCTCGGGCGCTGCCGGTTCCCCGCCGGCGACACTGCACAGCCACCTGCGCATGGACGGGTCCTGGTCGACCCTCGCGCCGGGCAAACGATTGCCCGGCATGCTGCAGCCCCACGTGCGGCTCGTCTGGACCCTCGACGATCGACGCACGGTGCACGGCATCCGGCTGCACGACCTGGCCCTCGTACCCACCGAGCGGGAGTCCGACCTGGTCGGCCACCTCGGGCCCGACCCGCTGCGTGAGGACTGGGACGCCGAGGAGGCGGTGCGCCGCCTGCTCGCGCAGCCCGACGTGCCGCTGGTGACGGCGCTGCTCGACCAGCGCTCGCTGGCCGGTCTGGGCAACCTCTGGGCCAACGAGCTGGCGTTCCTCAGCGGAGTCAGCCCGTGGACCCCGATCGGCGAGGTCGACGTGCCGCACCTCGTCGAGCGGGCCGCGACCATGCTGCGCCACTCGGCAACCGTGCCCGGCGCCTACCAGGTGACCACGGGCTCACCGGTGAAGGGCGACGACCACTGGATCACCGGCCGCCAGCGGCAGGGGTGCCGCCGGTGCGGCGGTCCGGTGAGCGTGCAGGCCGAGGTGCCGGGCGACGCCGCCAACCGCCGTACGTGGTGGTGCCGCTCCTGCCAGCCCGGGCCCGGGCCCGAGGCCCGGGTGGGCGACGGCCCCGGGATCAGACGTGGTGCAGGCGCCGGGCGGCCTCGGCGACCGACCCGCTCATCGACGGGTAGACGGTGAACGCCTGCGCGAGCTGGTCGGCGGTCAGCGACTCCGCGACCGCGACCGACACCGGGTGGATGAGCTCGGAGGCGCGCGGCCCGACGACCACGCCCCCGACCACGATCCCGGTGCCGGGACGGCAGAAGAGCTTCACGAAGCCGTCGCGCACGCCCTGCATCTTGGCGCGCGCGTTGCCGGCCAGCGGCAGGGTGACGACCTCGGCGGCGATCTCGCCGGCGTCGACGGCCTGCTGCGACCAGCCGACCGTGGCGATCTCGGGCGAGGTGAAGACGTTGGAGGAGACCTTCTTGAGGTCGAGCGGTGCCACCGCGTCGCCGAGGAAGTGCCACATCGCGATCCGGCCCTGCATCGCGGCCACCGAGGCGAGCATCAGCACGCCGGTGCAGTCGCCTGCCGCGTAGATCCCCCGCGCCGAGGTGCGCGACACGCGATCGACGGTGATGAACCCGCCCTCGTCGACGGCGACGCCCGCCTCCTCGAGGCCGAGGTCGGCAGTGTTGGGGATCGAGCCGAGCGCGAGGATGCAGTGGCTTCCCGAGACCGTACGGCCATCGGTCAGGGTGACCGTGACCTCGTCGCCGTCGCGGGTCACCGACTGCATGCGCGAGCGGCTGAGCACCTTCATGCCGCGGCGGGTCGCGACGTCCTCGAGCACCGCGGAGGCGTCGGCGTCCTCGCCGGGCAGCACCCGGTCGCGGCTGCTGACCAGTGTCACGTCGATCCCGAGCGCCAGGTAGGCGCTGGCGAACTCCGCGCCGGTGACGCCGGAGCCGACCACGATCAGCTTCTCCGGCACCTCGGTCAGGTCGTAGACCTGCTCCCAGGTGAGGATCCGCTCGCCGTCGGGCTGGGCGCTCGGCAGCGTGCGTGGAGCGGCGCCGGTGGCGACGATGATCGCGTCGGCCTGGAGGGCCTCCTCGCCGTCCGCGGTCGTGGCGACGACGGTCAGGTCGGGCCCGAGCCGGCCACGCCCGGTGAGCACGCGTACGCCGTCGCGGTCGAGGCGGGCGGCGATGTCCGACGACTGGTCGGCCGCGAGCTGCTTGACCCGGGCGTTGACCCGCGCCAGGTCGACGGAGATCGTCGTGGCCGCGTCGCCCTGGTGGTCGTGGAAGTTGACCCCCAGCTCGCGCGCCGTCGACATGTCGGTCATCAGCTCGGCGGTCGCGATGAGCGTCTTGCTCGGCACGCAGTCGGTGAGCACCGCCGAGCCGCCGACGCCGTCGGTGTCGACGACAGTGACCTCCGCGCCCAGCTGGGCGGCGACGTGGGCGGCCTCGTAGCCGCCCGGACCGCCGCCGATGATGACGATGTGATCAGCCATGTGGTCCGGCCCGTCAGAGGTTGATCATGTGGCCGGCGATGCCGTGCACGGCCTCCTTGACGGCCTCACCGAGCGTCGGGTGGGCGAAGACGTTGCGGGCCACCTCGTCGGCGGTGAGGTCCCACTTCTGGGCCAGCGTCATCACCGGCAGCAGCTCGGTGACGTCGGGCCCGATCATGTGGGTGCCGATGATCTCGTTGTGCTCGGCGTCGGCGACCACCTTGACGAAGCCGATGGCCTCGCCGAGGCCCATCGCCTTGCCGTTGGCAGTGAAGGGGAACGTCGCGGTCTTGACGTCGTAGCCCTTCTCCTTGGCCTGGGCCTCGCTGTAGCCGAACGACGCGATCTGCGGCATGCAGTAGGTGGCGCGGGGCACGAAGTCGTACTCGACCGGCATGGTCTCGGCGCCGTTGATCGTCTCGGCGGCGACGATGCCCATCGCCTCGGCGACGTGGGCCAGCATCAGCTTGCCGGTGCAGTCACCGATCGCGTAGACACCTGAGACGTTGGTGCGGCAGTAGTCGTCGATCTCGATCGCGCCACGCTCGGACACGTCGACGCCGATGTTCTCGAGGCCGAAGCCCTCGATCCGCGGGGCGAAGCCGAAGGCGGCGAGGAACTTGTCGGCCTCGAGGACCTGCTCGTCGCCGCCGGCGGCGGGAGCGACGGTGACCTTGACGCCCGATCCGGTGTCCTCGACCTTCTTCACCGCGGTCGAGGTGAGCACCTTCACGCCGAGCTTCTTGTAGTGCTTGAGGAGCTCCTTGGAGATGTCGGCGTCCTCGGTCGGGACCATCCGGTCGAGGAACTCGACGATCGTCACGTCGACGCCGAAGTTGGCCATCACGTAGGCGAACTCGACGCCGATCGCGCCGGAACCGCCGATGACGATCGAGGAGGGCAGCTCGTCGGTGAGGATCTGCTCTTCGTACGTGACGACGTTGTCGCTGAGCTCGACGCCCGGCACGAGGCGCACCGTCGC
>DATIAJ010000254.1:0-48914 GCA_035458105.1 Nocardioides sp.
GGCACCGGGCTGCCCCAGAAGCGGTTGCGGGTGATCGACCAGTCGCGGGCGTTCTCCAGCCACTTGCCGAACTGGCCGTCCTTGATGTGCTCGGGCACCCAGCGGATGTCCTGGTTGAGCGCCATCAGGCGCTCCTTCACCTTGGTCACCTCGACGAACCACGACGAGACGCCCTTGTAGATCAGCGGCTGGCGGCAGCGCCAGCAGTGCGGGTAGGAGTGGTCGTAGGTCTCTCGGCGCACGAGGACGGTGCCGGGGGTGACGCTTCCCGTCTCGCCGGTGCCGTTGGTGGCGGCCTTGAGGTGGTCGATGATCTGGAGGTTGGCGTCGAAGACCTGCATGCCCTCGTAGTCGGTGACCGGGAACGTGAAGCGCCCGTCCTTGCCGACCGGCATGACCGCCTCGATGCCCTCGCGGTCGGTGACGACCTTGTCGTCCTCACCGAAGGCGCCGGCGGTGTGCACCAGCCCGGTGCCGTCCGTGGTCGTCACGAACTCGGCGGGCACGAGGCGGAAGGCGCGCTCGTGGCCGGCGTAGTAGCTGAACGGCGGGGCGTACTCCAGGCCGACGAGGTCGGCGCCCGTCCCGCGCCAGGTGACGCTGGGGTCCTCCCCCAGCTCGCGTGCGTACGACGCCAGGCGGGCCTCGGCGATGAGGTAACGCTCCGGCTTGCCGGTCGGGCCGTCGGACTGCACGACGACGTAGTCGATGTCCTCGCCGACCATGACCGCGAGGTTGGACGGCAGGGTCCAGGGGGTCGTCGTCCAGACGAGGACCTTCACGCCCTTGAACGGGCCGTCCGTGGTGACGTCGTAGCCGACGGTGACGGCCGGGTCCTGGCGCATCTGGTAGACGTCGTCGTCCATGCGCAGCTCGTGGTTGGACAGCGGCGTCTCGTCCTGCCAGCAGTAGGGCAGCACGCGGAAGCCCTCGTAGACCAGGCCCTTGTCGTGCAGCTGCTTGAAGGCCCAGATGACCGACTCCATGAACTCGGGGTTCATGGTGCGGTAGTCGTTGTCGAAGTCGACCCAGCGCGCCTGGCGGGTGACGTAGTCGCGCCACTCGCCGGTGTACTTCAGGACGGACTGGCGGCAGGCCTCGTTGAACTTCTCGATGCCCAGCTCGACGATCTCGTCGGTCGTCTTGATGCCGTTGAGGCGCATCGCCTCGAGCTCGGCGGGCAGGCCGTGGGTGTCCCAGCCGAAGCGTCGCTCGACCCGCTGGCCTCGCATGGTGCGGTAGCGCGGGATGAGGTCCTTGACGTAACCGGTGAGCAGGTGGCCGTAGTGCGGAAGGCCGTTGGCGAAGGGCGGGCCGTCGTAGAAGACGAACTCGTTGGCGCCGTCCTGGCCGGCGTCCCGCTGCTCGACGCTCGCGCGGAAGGTGTCGTCGGACTCCCAGTACGCCAGCACCGCCTCCTCGATCTCGGGGAAGCGTGGGCTGCTCGCGACGGTCGTGGCGTCGGTGTGGCTGACCTTGGGGTAGGTCATGTGGGTGCTCCTCGCGGGCGTCGTACATCTCGGTCTGTGACACGAGGACGACGTCTGCCGCGGTACCACCTCGCTTGGGATCCGGGGACCCCCGCTTCGTTTCGGCTGTGTCGGGCCGGACCCGTCGGGTTCTACTGGGGCCGCGGCCGGATCGCCGTACCCGTTCTTCCCGAGGCTCGCCGCTGATGACGGCTCAGACGCCTGCCGCGATCGTACGGCGCGGGCTCGCAGGCGCGCCAATTGGTTTGCGCGCGGGGGCGGGTTTCGCGCGCGAGGCCGGGGTAGTCCAGTGGACAGTGGCGGGTTTCGCGCGCGAGGCCGAGGTAGTCCAGTGGACAGTGGCGGGCATCGTGGCTGATTCACGACCTCTTTCCACTGGACTACCCCGCCCCAGCGCCAGAATCCACTGGACTATCCCAGCCGGGATGGGGCGGCGGCCAGAAACGACGCCGCCGAGGTCAGCCGGCCAGCCGGTATCGGAGAAGTCGGCGCCGCTGATCCTCCGTCAGCGAGCGGCGTCGCTCCACGGTCGCCGTCGAGACCCACGACGGTGGAGGAGTCAACGTCCAACGCCGCACCTCGTGCCGCTCATCAGCTCGACGCGCTGCTTGGTGGACGCGCTGGGCGAATCCGTCGAGATCCGACCAGTCGGTGGCGAGCATGGTGACCGTCTCGATCCCAAGGTCGCGGTACGTCGCCTCCTGGTCGCGGTCGGTCAACGCCCCGACGAGCGTGAGGTGGTCGCGCCCGTTGTAGAGCCCGACCAGCCCGAGATGCGGATCGACGAGGTCCGGAGTCGCGACGTGGCTTCCATCGGTTGTGAAGACGGGTGCGTTGCACCGGGGCCTCGCCAGACCGGCCCTGCGGGTCCAGACGCCCCTCATCTGTGTCTCACGGGGCGACCACGAGTTCTCATCCGCCTCGACGAGCGCGTCGCGTGCCTGCTGGATCCCGGTCACCGCACCGAGCTGGGCGACGTACGCCGAGACCTCGGCGATGCTCACCAGATCGGAGTAGCAGGCCATGTCGAGCGCCACGACGGCGTCTCCCAAGCTGGCTGCCGTCCGCATCTCAAACACCACGGACCGAACTGCCGGTGTGACCGCCAGGTCGTCCACCACCAGGATCTCCCGCGGGTCCAGGAACTCCTGACTCACCGAGAACCCCGGTTGCTCCAGCAGGTGTCGGCGAGCGACGAGTGGAACCTCACGCAGCCCGACTCCGTCTATCGTCCCGTCGAACCAGCGTGCGCCCTGCCAGTCCAACGCGGCCCACCCGGTGACTGCCTCGTCCTCATGGAGGACGGAGCTCGCCTCGAGCGTTCGCTGCTGGGAGGTGACGACGACACCAGCGGGCACCACCAGCCCGCGCGACGTCGTACGCCATCTCCGTCCGCGCGCCTGACCACGCGACGGGCCGCTCTGGCCCGAGGCGTCGACCCTCACCGGCGCGACCAGGCCCGGGCGCTGCGGGTGGAAGGGTGGCGGGACGTACACATGACGAGCCTTACCCGCCTGGCACCTTCCGCGGCGCTCGTCCACAGGGAAGATCGAGGCTGGCGACGGCCGCCGCCGGTAGTCCGGTGGGCAATGGCTGTCCTGCAGCCCCGACCGCAGCCAGAACTCACTGGACTACCGAGAGCTAGCGCCAGAACCCATTGGACTACCAACACCCGGGAGCGGTTGGGTGGTCCCATGGCGAACCCCGGGTACGACGGCATGTGGCTCCCGACCGACCAGGACCCGCGGATGCAGATGGGGCCCACGCGCGGGGAGCGCGAGTGCTTGGTCGGCTACCTCGAGCACTACCGGCAGACGCTCGCACTGAAGTGCGACGACCTGACCGCGGAGCAGCTGGCGACGAGGGCGGTGCCGCCGTCCAACATCTCGCTGCTCGGCCTGGTCCGCCACATGGCCCGGGTCGAGCAGAGCTGGTTCCGCCGGGTGATCGAAGGGCGGATGGACCTGCCGCGGTTGTTCCAGGACGAGGCGGAGGACGCGGGGTTCACGTTCCCGGAGGCCGATGACGACCTCGTGCGCGCCAGCCACGCGCTCTGGCAGTCGGAGATCGCCTACGCCCGCGAGGTCCTCGACCGCACCGACCTCGACACCGTCGTGGACGTGCACGGCGAGCCCACCGAGGTGCGCGACATCATCGTCCACATGATCGAGGAGTACGCCCGCCACTGCGGGCACGCCGACCTCGTGCGGGAGTGCATCGACGGCCGCACCGGCCAGTGAGCCGATCCGGTGGCTAGAGGTTGGCGTGGACGGTGAACCGGAGCACGCCGCGGCAGCCGCTGTCGTAGGACCACGTCATGCTGCCCACCCCGCGGGTGGTCGAGACGAAGTCGAGCTCGAGGACCATCTGGGAGCCGTCGGCCCCGACCGCCGTACCGTAGACCTCGTTGTTGCGCGGGACGGAGATGGCCGGGAACAGGAAGTCCTGCGTGCCGCAACTGGTGCGCACCTTGCCCGTGAGCACGTTGATCTGGCCGCCGAGGAGCTGGAACCCCACGCCGTCGCCCGACCAGCCCGTCGCGCGCGGCGGCAGCGGGGCCGGCCGCAGCGCCAGCCTCACCGACGTACGGGCCAGGGACGTGCCGAGCTCGGTGGCCTCGAGCTTGAGGGTCGACGACGCGACCCGCAGCTTCGCCCACACCAGGCCGGTGCGGCTGTCCTGCGCACCCAGCCCCCCGACGGAGAGCTTGCGGAAGCGGATACCGGTGCCGCTGCCGATGACCTGGACGTCCTCGGCCGGGACCGCGGAGGTGTTGGTGACCGTGACGGAGATGCGCGTCCACACGCCCTTCACGAGCTTGTCGGAGCGCGGTGCGGTGACCGTCAGAGCGACCCCGTCCGCGGCCGGGGCGCTCGCGACGGCTGGGCCGACGCCGACGAGAGCGAAAACAACGGCGAGCAACAGGCTGCCCACCAAGGAGAGGTGCCGGGTCATGGGCGCAGTGTCGCACCGGGTGGACGTGCGCGTGGGCGGAATGGGCCGCATCCGTAGGCTGTGCGCGTGACTGCTGCCTCCGGCTACGGCCTGCTGACCCTGCACGGCGACACCGTCCTCGACGCCTGGTTCCCCTCCCCCGTCCTCGGCGCCACGGAGGGCGACGCCCCGTCCGAGCTGTCGGCACTGGAGGGCGACGACGAGACCCGCGGCGTACGACGCGAGGTGCGGCTGGTCGAGATCGCCGCGCTCGACGACGCACCCGCCTCGACCGAGGAGGTCTGGCTGCGGCTGCACCTGCTCTCCACCCGTCTGGTCAGGCCCCACGGGCTGAACCTCGACGGCGTGTTCGGCCTGCTCACCAACGTCGTGTGGACCTCCGCGGGCCCGTGCGCGGTCGAGGGCTTCGAGGCCACCCGCGTCCGGATGCGCGCGAGCGGCGAGCACGTCACCGTCTTCGGCGTCGACAAGTTCCCGCGGATGGTCGACTACGTCGTGCCCAGCGGCGTACGCATCGGCGACGCCGACCGCGTCCGGCTCGGCGCCCACCTCGCCGAGGGGACGACGGTGATGCACGAGGGCTTCGTGAACTTCAACGCCGGCACGCTCGGCACCTCGATGGTCGAGGGCCGGATCTCCGGTGGCGTGGTCGTCGGCGACGGCTCCGACGTCGGCGGCGGCTCCTCGATCATGGGCACGCTGTCGGGCGGCGGCAAGGAGGTCATCTCCATCGGTGAGCGCTGCCTGCTCGGCGCCAACGCCGGCATCGGGATCTCGCTCGGCGACGACTGCGTCGTGGAGGCGGGCTGCTACGTCACCGCCGGCACCAAGGTCACCGTCAAGGACATGGACGGCAAGCCGGCCGTCGTGAAGGCGGCGACCCTCTCGGGCGTCGACAACGTCCTGTTCCGCCGCAACTCGGTGAGCGGCGCCATCGAGGCCGTGCCGTGGAAGGGCGAGGGCATCGCCCTCAACGCGGCACTGCACGCCAACTAGGACCCTCGTGCCCTCCCTCCGCACGGTCGCCGTCGGCACGGTGGTCGCGCTCGGCGCCGTCGCGACCGCCGTGGTCCTCGTCGATCGCGGCGCGGTGCCGCCTCTGCTCGACACCAGCGGGTGCACCGCCGAGGTCGACGGCCACACCGTCGAGGTCGACCTCGAGCAGGCCGAGAACGCCGCGCTCATCACCGCGATCTCCGTCGAGCGCGGCATGCCCGCGCGGGCGGCGAGCATCGCGCTCGCGACGGCCTACCAGGAGTCCAAGCTCTACAACATCGACTACGGCGACCGGGACTCCGTCGGGCTGTTCCAGCAGCGGCCGTCGCAGGGTTGGGGCAGCGTCGAGCAGCTGACCGACCCGGTCTACGCCACCAACGCCTTCTACGACGCCCTGCAGAAGGTCGACGGCTACGACTCGATGGAGATCACGGTCGCCGCCCAGGAGGTGCAGCGCTCGGGCTTCCCCGACGCCTACGCCGACCACGAGAAGGACGGCCGCGCCCTCGCCTCCGCGTTGACCGGCAACTCGCGTGCCGCGCTGTGGTGCGACGTCCCGGGCGACGCCGACGAGGTCAGCGACGCGATCGACGAGGCCGGCCTGGTGTCGCGCGCAGCCGTCGTACGCCGTGACCTCGAGGAGCGCTTCGGCGCGCTGTCCCTCGGCGGCTTCGAGCCCGGCGGCGTGTCGAGCGGGCACATGGAGGGCTCGGCCCACTACGAGGGCCGGGCCATCGACGTGTTCTTCCGGCCGGTCAACGACGAGAACAAGAAGCGCGGCTGGGCGATGGCGTCCTACCTCGTCGCCAACGCCGACCGGCTCGACATCAAGACGATCATCTTCGACGACCGCATCTGGCGCGCCGGGTCATGGGCGGGCGACGGCTGGCGCGACTACCGCGTGCCGTCGTCCTCGGGTGGCGACCGGGCGATCCTCGAGCACCGCGACCACGTCCACGTCGACGTCTTCGACTGACTCGACGCCACCGTCGGAGGGGTCGTTCGTCCCACGCGTTCCCCTGGGCTCGTCGAGTCCCCGCTCGAGCGGGGAGTCCGGCACTTCGTGGCCTGTACAACCCCCACGAGGTGTCGGACTACGCCAGCAGGTAGGGACCCAGCGGGGTACTACGCCGGCGTGCCCGCACGGCGCGGGCACTCATCACCCTTTTCAGGGAACCTCGCGCTCGACAGCGGCGACGCCCATCACGAGGTCTAACGTCGCGAGACCGGGCGGTTCTGCGCTCGAACGCACTCTTCCCGGGCAACCCCCCAACCCGCGCGACGAGGGAGATCGACATGCGCATCCTGGCCATCGCCACCGCAGGCGCCTGCCTGCTCGCGGCGACCCTACCGACAGTCACCACGGCTGCCGCCCACCCGACCGAGACTGCACTCTCGGGAGCCATCTTCACGACCGACGCCAGCGGCAACCCGGTCAACCTGAACATCTACGACGCGAAGGAGGACGTCTACCTCAACGGTGGTCCCGGCATCAACGCACCCGACGACGCAGCCGGGCTCCCGGCCGGCACGTACAGCTTCCAGGTCACGGACCCGAACGGCGGGACGCTGCTGTCGACCGACAACGTCGCCTGTCGCCAGTTCAGCGTGGACGCGAGCGGGGTCATCACCAGCGTGGCTCCCTCAGTTCCCTGCGCCCACGCCACCGACACCTCCACCGAGGACGGCGGCCTGACGGTCCAGCTGTTCCCCTTCAACGACACCCCGAACAACGGCGGGGTCTACAAGGTCTGGGTGACCCCGACGGAGATGCTGGACTGCGATGCACCCGGGAACAAGAACTGCTTCGTCCCCCACCACAGCAAGACCGACAACTTCAAGGTGAGGGAGGGTGCCATCGTCGAGATCGACGCGCGCTTCTCCCGGCACGGGACGCCGGGCTTCATCGACGGCCTCATGGCCACGAAGTTCGACACGGTGGGCGCGCACAACAACAAGTACTCGGAGTACGACCCTGCCGTCCTGGCCTTCCACGAGGCCCACTTCGAGGCGGTCGAGCCGGGTGACCACCAGGTCGTGGTCAGCGACCAGGACGACTGCACGATCATCGACGCCCACGGACCGGACGGGACGACGTACCTGCCCGTCAACGGGACGGTCACGGTGCCGGTGACGGTGGCGAAGAACGTCCGCAAGGACAGGACGTACTTCGTCGACGTCCACTGCGCCTGAGCCCACCTCAGCGGCTGAGCCCCGGTCGTGCCAGCAGGCTCGACCGGGGTTCAGCCCGTGAGGCGCGCGGCCGCGGCGGCGACCCGCTCGTCGGTCGCGGTGAAGGCGACGCGTACGTGCTGGCGTCCGGCGGGGCCGTAGAACTCACCCGGCGCGACGAGGATGCCCCGCTCGGCGAGCGAGGACACCGTCGTCCAGCAGTCCTCCCCTCGACTCGCCCAGAGGTAGAGCGAGGCCTCCGAGTGGTCGATGCGGAAGCCGGCGGCCTCGAGGGCGTCCTTCAGCAGCGCCCGGCGGGCGGCGTACCTCGCGCGCTGCTCGTCCACGTGCGCGTCGTCGTCGAGCGCGGCGATCATCGCGCGCTGCTGGGGGCCGGGCATCTGGAGCCCGAGGTTCTTGCGGACGGCGAGCAGCTCGCCGACCAGGGCGGGGTCACCGGCCAGGAAGGCACAGCGGTAGCCGGCCAGGTTGGACCGCTTGGAGAGGGAGTGGACGGCGAGGATGCCGTCGAGGGAGCCGCCGTTGACCTGCGGATCGAGGATCGACAGCGGCCGCTCGTCGGGGTCGTCGGACCACGCGCACTCGATGTAGCACTCGTCGGAGACGAGGATCGTGCCGCGCTCGCGGCACCAGTCGACGACCTTGCGGAGGTGGGCCAGCGGCAGCACGCGGCCGGTCGGGTTGGCCGGGCTGTTGAGCCACAGCAGGCGCGGGGTGCGCGGCCCGAACGCGGTGAGCGAGTCGGTCGCCAGGCTGTCGGCACCGGCGAGGGCAGCGCCCACCTCGTAGGTCGGGTAGGCGAGGGCCGGGTAGCCGATCAGGTCACCCGGGCCGATGCCGAGGTGGAGCGCCATCGAGCCGATGAGCTCCTTGGAACCGGTCACCGGCAGCACGCCGTCGAGCCCCAGCCCCGTCACGCCGTGGCGCCGGGCCAGCCAGTCGATCGCCGCCTGCCGCGTCGCCTCGAGCCCGATGGTGGTCGGGTAGCCCGGGGAGTCGGCGGCACCCCGCAGCGCGTCCTGGACGACGGCGGGGGTCGGGTCGACGGGCGTGCCGACGGACAGGTCACAGACGCCATCGGGGTGGGACCGCGCCGTCGCTGCATGGGTCGTGAGCTTGTCCCAGGGGAAGTCGGGGAGCCGCTGCGAGACCTTCCGGTGGTCTCGTGACGGTCGCTGGGCGACCTCCTCGACCAACGGAAGGTCGGTCACTCGTCGTGCTCCTGAGGGGGCAGCGCGGCGACGAGCTCGTGGTCCTTGTCGATGACACCCATCTTGGCGGCGCCGCCGGGCGAGCCGAGGTCGTCGAAGAAGTGGACGTTGGCGTCGTAGTAGCCCTTCCACTCCTCCGGGGTGTCGTCCTCGTAGAAGATCGCCTCGACCGGGCACACCGGCTCGCAGGCGCCGCAGTCGACGCACTCGTCGGGGTGGATGTAGAGCATCCGCTTGCCCTCGTAGATGCAGTCGACAGGGCACTCGTCGACGCACGCGCGGTCCTTGAGGTCGACGCACGGCTGGGCGATGACGTAGGTCACCAGGTCCTCCTGAAGGCGGATGTGATCGGGGGCTTGCAGTCCTCTCACTCTAGTATCCGGCGGGTGCCAGACACGCCAGAACCCCACCCCGGCGAGACGGACGGGACGCGAACAGGCCGACACCGCCTCGGCCCCCACGTCGTCGGCCAGCGCGTCGTCGTACGCCGCCTGCTGCCCGACGGCCGCGCGAGCGACGTCCTCGGCACGTGCACGGCGTGGGGCGCAGACTCGCTCACGATCGACCGGGACGGACACGGGCCGGTCGTCGTGGCGCTCGCCGACGTGGTGACCGGCAAGCCGGTCCCGCCGCGCGCGTCGGTGCGCGCGCGGGTCTCGGCGCAGGAGGTCGAGGAGCACGTGGCGGCGCTGTGGGAGTCCATCACGACCGAGCCGCTGGGCCGGTGGCTGCTGCGGGCCTCTCCCCCGCACGGCGGGCGGCTGCGGCGTCGGGGCAACTCGGCGCTGGCGATGCAGGAGCCGGGCATCGGCTGGGCGGATGCCGCGTTCGGCGTACGACGCTTCTACGCCGCACTGGACCAGACGCCGGTCGTGCAGGTCGAGCTCGGCTCGCTGGTCGAGCGGACGCTGGCTCCGCTGGGCTTCGTACCGATGGGCGACGGCGACGCCCACGCCCAGCTGGCCTCGGTGGCGCGGGCGCTCCGCTCGGCGCGAGCAGTCGCCCCCGACGTCCCGGCCACCCTCGACGAACGCGCCGGCTCGGTCACCGTCACCCTCGACTCCGGCGCGGCCACCGGGCGCGGCGTGCTGTCCGGTGACTGGCTCCTCGTCGAGTCCCTGGTGGTCGACGCGGCCGAGCGGCGCCGCGGCCTGGCGACCGCCGTGCTCTCGGAGGTCCTGGACTGGGGCGCCTCGCGGGGCGCGACCACGGCGCTGCTGCACGTGGAGACCGCGAACGAGGCTGCGCTGGCGCTCTACGAGCGCCACGGCTTCGTCACCCACCACACCAACCGGTACCTCGTTGCCTCGTAGCGCCTCCCTCGACCTCGGGTCTCACCCGGCGTCCTGTTGGATGGCGACGTGAGCACCACGCAGCGCACCGCGCCCGCCGCCACCGGCGCCGACCGCGGCCGCCAGGTCGTCGTGACCCTGGCCGAGGTCTTCTGCGTCATCGGCACCCTCGTCGGGGTCGGCGTCATCGGCACCCGCGTCGAGGAGTCCTCCGGCGGCGCGCTCGCCGCCGATGCCACCCTGCTCGCCCCGCTCGGCCCGGCCTTCTCGATCTGGTCGGTGATCTACGTCGGGCTCGCGGCCTACACCGTGTGGCAGTGGCTCCCGGCTTCGACGACCGACTCGCGCGCCCGGCGTACGGGCTGGCTCGCCGCCGCGTCGATGGTGCTCAACGCCGGCTGGCTGCTGGTCACGCAGCAGGGCTGGCTGTGGGCGAGCGTCGTGGTGATCCTCGCCCTGGTGAGCGTGCTCGGGCTGCTGGTGCAGCGCCTGGCCGACCTCGGTCCGGCGCCCTCCCTCGTGCAGCGCGTCGTGGTCGATGGGACGTTCGGCCTCTACCTGGGCTGGGTCGCGGTGGCGACCTGCGCCAACGTCACCGCCACCCTCGTCGCCGACGGCGTCGAGACGTCTGCCCTCGTGGGCGAGCTCGTCGCAGCTCTGGTCATCGCCGTGGTCGTCGCGGTCGCAGCAGTGGTCGTCTCTCGGACCGGCCCACGCTGGACCTTCGCCGCGGCTGCCGCCTGGGGCCTGGCCTGGATCGCCGTCGGCCGGCTCACCGACGAGCCGGCGTCCACCCTGGTCGGGGTCGCGGCCGCGGCCGCCGCCGTCGCCGTGCTCGGGCTCACTGCCCGGGCGGCGCTCAGAGACAGTCGAGTGCTGGGCCACGCGGGGACCACGACCACCTGAGCACTCAACCCTCGGCGTCGATGCAACCGTCTGGGAGCGCCGCCTTGGATGCCGTCCCACGGCGGGTTCGCCATAGGGCTGGAGCGGTGGGTCGCCCGACTCGTCGAGGCAGCGAACGTGCGTGAGGTGACCCTCTTCCCGCGCGACCTCAACCGGCTCGCCCCGTAGTCGGGCCACCTCGGGCGAAGAGACGCTCCGCTGCGCGCAGAGTTCGCACCCACAGCAGCCGTTGCAGGACCAGCACGAGCACACCGGCGAGGACCATCCCGCTGATGTTCAGCGCGAGCTGGGCGGCCGACCCCGCGATCTCAGAGGGCGCCCACACGCCGATCGCCAGGCCGAGGTTGCCGACGGCCGGGATGGTCGTCACCGAGATGAACACCCCGACCATCGCGTTGGCCCGGGCGGTGGTCATCGCGAGCACGCCTGCCGCCCCGGCGATCAGCGCGACGATGAAGGACCAGCGGTCCGGGTGCCAGATGAAACCGGTCTGCGGACGAGGACGCGTCACCATCTCGGGCGTGATCAGTCCTGTGAGGCTCGCGAGCAGACTGAGCAGGGCCACCACGACCACGGACACCATCACCCCCGTCCAGAGCAGCCACAGCGCCCTCGTGGTGAGGCCGTGGCGCGCGAAGACCAGGCCGGTCGCGACGGCCGCGACGGTGCCGAACTCCGGCCCGACGACCATGGCGCCGATGACCAGGATCGAGGAGTCGGTGATGACCGCGATGGCCGCCAGCAGGCTCGCGAGGACGAAGAACACGTAGTAGGACACGGTCGGCCGGCTCGCCGACCAGCAGCTCTCGATGACCGCGTCCCAGATCACCGCGTCGTCGGGATCACCGGGCGCCACCCGCGCGAGCCGCCGGGCGGCAGCGAACGGCGTACTTGTCGGCGTGGTGACCAGGATTCCGCCCGTCTCGTGAAGGCCGAGCGCCTTGAGCCGGCCGATGACCTCCCCCGCGAGCTCCCGGGCGACGTCGCACTCGACGAGGTCCCCCTCCGGGGAGAGCGACACGCCAGGGCTCAGGGTCAGGTTCGTCGACCGGTCCTCGTGACGCAGCAGCGCGACGACGGCGTCGGAGAGGTCGCGCGGCACGGTGAGGCGGAGGTGCACCAGCATGGCGCGAGCCTAGGCCGCACGAACGCCTACTCGTCGACGGCGTCGGGGTTGGTGCAGATCACCGTGTCGCTGGGGATGTAGGTGGTGCTGAAGACCTCGTCCGCGCGGTCCTCGGTGTTCTCGCCGACCGGCTGGAAGTAGCGCACGACGTCGATGTCGAAACCGCCGAAGCCCTCGTTGGGGTGGCACGTCAGGGAGTCGATGCGCCGCGTCTCGGGCTGGGTGAGGTTGTGACGCTCGCCCGTGGTCGTGGTGATGTCCCACCACTTCGTGGAGTACATCGTCACGGTCACTGCGCCCGAGGACGACGGGGTCGAGTCGGTGAACGAGGTGTCGATGAGCACGCCGTAGGGGGTGTCGTTGCGGAAGCGCAGGTCGACCGCACCCCAGGCGACCGTGGCCTCACGGCCCACGGGGTAGCGGTCGATGTAGAACGAGTGCGGCTTGTGCTCGACGTCCTCGAGCCCGGCGAAGAACATCGCGTTGAACAGCGTGGTGGCCATCTGCGAGACACCGCCGCCGAGGTCCTGCACGAGGATCCCGTCGTTGATGACGTAGCCCTTGGTGAACCCGTTGGCCTCGGTGCGCTCGCCGACGGTGTCGTTGAGCGAGAACGTCTCCCCCGGCTTGAGCAGCGTGCCGTCGACGATCTCCGCTGCGCGGCCGATGTTGACGTTGCGGTACTCCGCGTAGGGGAAGTAGGTCGTGAAGGTCGAGACCTGCTCACGCACCTGCAGGGCGCGAGCGTCCTTGGTGGTGAACTCGGGCTTGGCGACCTTGGCAGTGAGGGCCAGGGTCCGTTCGCCCTGCGGCTTGGCGACCGCGGCCAGGAAGCCGGCCTCGAGCTCGGCCGGGTCGAAGGTCACGCCCGGCTTGGCCGGCACCACCTGGGGCCGCCCACCGACCAGCGCGACGGTGGCGTCGACGGGTGCGCCCTGGGTGATCTTCGCGCCGACCACCTCGTTGAGCTTCGCCGGGTCGAGCGTCGGCACCAGCTCACCCTCGGTCGGGACGAGGGAGAGCGCGGCCGTGTAGTCGGCCGGGAACACCTTGACGTCCGACCCCTCGAACGTCAGCGTCACCGGGGCGGCGACCGCCGGGGACGCGAACTGGTCGAGCGCCTCCTGCACGTCGGAGCCGTCGATGTCGGGCTGCACCCCGACCATCTCGAGAGCGACGACGTCGGGGGACTCCTCCAGGAACGCGCCCTGGAGCGCGGTCAGGGTGTCGCTGGGGTCGAGCGCCCGGCCGGGTCGGGCGTCGGTGGTCTCGATCCGCTCGCCGGCGAAGGTGATCGCCCCGTCGCGAGCCGTGGCACCGTGCTGCTCGTCGAGACCCGCGAGGTAGGTGTTGTAAATCGTCTCGTCGACCTCGACCACGGCCTCGGAGGCCTCACCGCCGGTGAAGTAGTTCCAGAGCCGGACCGGGTCCCAGCTCTCCTCGCCGCCGGCCTCGGCGACGGATGCCTCGTAGTCGACCGAGAGGCCGGCCTGGGCGGGGTCGACGGCCACCTGCGCGCCTTCGACGGTGGTCGCGATGTCGCGCGCGACGCGGTCGGCGAGCCCGGCACGGAGTCGCTCCGCGGCCTCGCCCTGGGGGTGCCCGCCGATGCGGACACCGGAGACCGTCGTGTTGCGCGGGACCTTGTCGCCGGCGACGTAGTGCGCGGCGACGTAGAGCCCGCCGAACAGCACCACGAGACCGAGGAGCAGCCACAGCACGACCCTGGCGCCCGCCTTCTCGCGGGGCTCCGCGTCACTGGTCTGGTTCGTCGGCACGCGACTGGTCTGGTTCGTCGGCACGCGGCGAGTCTAGGAGGGCAGGCCCCGAACTCCCGGATCGTCGGCGCGCCCCGGACCGTCCGTCCGGGGCGTACGACGTCCCGCCCCCGCGGTCACCACGGCCGCCACCAGGAGCACCGCCGAGCCGGCCAGGAAGGACCACCCGACCGCGTCGGCGCCGATCAGGAAGCCGCCTCCCGGACGCTCCAGGGCGCCGCGGAGCACGGGCACGCACCAGCCCGCCGCGAACGCCACCCGGGGTCCGCCCGGAGGCAGCCAGGCGAGGGTGACGAGGGCCGCGCCGAGGGCCAGGAGCAGGCCCCACCAGTGCTGGTGGACGAGCGTTCCCGCGGCACCCGAGACCAGACCCACGACAAGGGCCACCACGAAGGCCGCCAGCCCCAACCCCGCTCTCACAGCGCCGCCCTCACACCCCCGCGAACAGGTCCTCCTCGAACCCGTCCGCGCCGGACGCGCCGGCGGTGCCCTTGGCCAGGCGGTAGTACTCGTCGGACCACCACGAGTGGCCGCTCTCCGCGCCGGCGAAGAAGTGGCCGTCCGGCTCGACCTGGGTGGCGTGCTTGGCCAGGGCGTCCATCTTGCGCTGGACGGTCGCGGAGCCGTCGACGCGGGCGCTGATGAGCTCGTCGGGTGTCACGAACGGCGGCAGCTTGCCGTCTGGCTCCATCCCGGCGAACGTCTCGGTGTCGCCGGACTCGCGGAGCTGGCGCAGGCTCTCCCTCATCCGCGACTCGCTCATCGCGGTCCAGTAGATCTTGGCGACGTCGTGCGGCTCGCCGAGCTCGAGCCGGTAGGACGGCACGGCCGCCAGCTGGGCGGCGTACATCGCGACCCGGTGGGCCTGGATGTGGTCGGGGTGGCCGTAGCCGCCGAACTGGTCGTAGGTGACGAGCACCTGGGGGCGGACCTCACGGATCACCTGCACGAGCTCGTCGGCGGCCTCGACGAGGTCGGCGTTCCAGAAGGCGTTGTCGGGGATCTCCTCGGCCGCGACGGCGTGGCCCTCCTCGTGCCAGGCCATGCCGGAGTCGTGGAAGCGGCCGAAGCCGCCGAGGAAGCGGTGGTCGGTGACCCCGATGACCTTCATCGCCTCCTCGAGCTCGCCGCGGCGGTGCTCGCCGAGCCCGCCCTTCTCCTCGTGGGCGAGGTAGGAGAGCTCGGGCACGAGCACCTCACCCATCTCCCCGGCGGTGCAGGTGACGAGCGTGACGCCCACTCCCTCGTCGACGTAGCGCGCCATGGTGGCGCCGTTGTTGATGCACTCGTCATCGGGGTGGGCGTGGACGAGCAGCATGCGGCGGTCGGGACGGTGCGTCATGGATGTCAGCCTAGGTCTGGGCGCTTGATGCGCTTGGGCGCGGTCGGCAGGTGCAACGGCGCCGAGGGGGCGCCCTGTTCCCGAGCCGGACCGGGTCCGTCGTCCTCGTCGAGCCAGCCGTCGTGGGCGTCGACGAGGACCTCGAGCATGAACGCCGGGGCGTCGCTGAGCACCGCCCACGGGTGGTCCTCGTCGTCGTCCTCCCCTGCCAGTCGCTCGCGCTCGACGTGCGCCTCGAAGCCGTCCGCCCGAAGCCGGGTCACGACCGCCTGCGCGTCGTCCTCGTCGAAGAAGATCGCCCTCACGAGGGCCATTCTCCATCGGGACGGTCTCCACCGACGCGGCTGGCTAGGGTCGGGGGATGACCACCGCCTCGGAGTCGCCGTACGTCCAGGGGGTGCACCTGCGCCGCACCGACGAGAACGTCCGCGAGATCGCCGCCCTCGCCGCGGTGCTGGGCGAGCCGACGGGGCTCGACGGGCTGCTGGGTGACCTCAAGTACGACGTGCGGCGGGCTCGGGTCGTGCCCCGGCTGCTCGGCCGGGCGGTGCGCGAGGCGTACCGCTGGGACGACTACGACGAGCGCGACGAGCAGTGGTACCCCCAGGGGATCTCGACCAGCGCCGACTCCTCCGACACCGAGGCGTTCCAGACGCGTGCCGGCGACGGCCGCCGGGTGGTGGTCACGACGTGGTACTCCACCGGCAGGGACGGCGTGAAGCGCGGCTCGCGGGTGACCTTCGTCGACCTCGACTCCGGGAAGTACCGCCACGTCCTGCTGGTCTCGCCGCTCTTCGACGAGGCGGGCCGGCTCGTGCTGCGGCCGATGAAGATCCACGCCGGCGGCATCGTGTGGGCCGGCCCGTACCTCCACATCGCGGCAACCGGACGCGGCTTCGTCACCGCCCGCGTCGACGACATCATGCGGGTGGCCGGTGACGACGACCACCCGGACCGCTTCGGCATCGAGGGCACGTCCCTCCACTCCTTCGGCCACCGCTACGTCCTGCCGGTGCGGTTCACCTACCAGGCCTTCGCCGACGAGGGCCACGAGAAGCTGCGCTACTCCTTCATGTCGCTGGACCGGCGCTCCGAGCCGCCGGCCCTGCTCGCGGGTGAGTACGCCCTCGACCCCGACGCCACGACCCGGCTGGCGCGCTACGAGCTCGACCCCTCGACCTGGCAGCTCGCCACGGGCGACGACGGCTTCTCCCGACCCCTGGCGATCGACGAGGGCGGGGTCCGGCAGATGCAGGGCGCCGTCCTGGCCGGGGGTCGCTACCACGTCACCGTGTCCCATGGCCCGTGGATGCCCGGCAGCGTCTTCGCCGGCCGGCCCGGCTCGATGCGTGAACGCCGCTGGGCGCTGCCGATGGGGCCGGAGGACCTGGCCTACTGGCCCTCGACCGACCGGATCTGGTCGCTCACCGAGCACCCCCGCCGGCGCTGGATCGTCTCCATGGACCGCCGCTGGTTCGACTGATCCCGAACGCGGTCAGCGCGCCCGGAGCCAGGCGGTGACCTGCGGCACGCCGTCGAGCCAGCCCAGCCTGGCGGCGTACAACGCCCGGCGGCCGCGCTGCCGCGGCTTGTGGTCCCACTTCCCGGTCCCGGCGCACGGGAGCACGGTGCCGCGGCAGGTCCAGCCGTGCAGGAACGCCGTGAGCTCGCCGTCGCGTCCCTCCACCAGGTCGGCGCCGCCGGGCCCGCAGAGGCCGGTGGTCGTCGTGTCCAGGAACGCCCCGCCCACGGCCGCCGACCAGTCGACCAGAGAGGTCGAGCGCCGCCAGGTGGTCGAGTAGCCGCAGCGCGTCCAGTCGCCCTCGGAGGCCAGGAGCACGTAGCCCTCGGGTCGCAGGGTGAGCACCGGGTTCTCCAGGACACCTTCGGAGCGCAGCAGCTCGATGCTCGTCGCCCCGCGCTTCACCGACTGCCCGTCGCGGGTCAGGGCGACGAGGCGCACGCTGGACGGGATCCGGTCGGTCTTGTAGAGCAGGTACGACGACCCGTCGGCGTCGCGGAACCACGACGGGTCGATCACCCCGGCGCGGGGCAGCGTCGGGTCGCGCGGCAGCAGCGGGTCCTGCGCGGTCGGCGTGCCGGCGTACGACGGGCACACGAGCGGGGCACTGCCCACGGGTCGGAACGGGCCGCGCGCGGCGCGCGAGCGGGCCACGCCGATGCAGCGGCCGTGCTCACCCATGCCCTTCACGGGGGTGGCGTAGTAGAGGAGCCACCGGCCGCGGACCCGCGCCACGTCGACCGCCCACACGCCGCCCTCGCGCGACCAGGACGGCTTGTGCGTCAGCAGGCCGGGACCGCGCCGCCAGGGCCCGTCGGCCTGGCGCGACCACGCGTGCGGCACCAGGTCGCCGGTGGCGTAGGCGACGAGCCCGCCGGGCGCGGAGACGACCGCGGGGTCAGGGAAGTCGAGGTTGAGCACCGGGCGCGGCACCCACTCCTCGGCGGACGCGGGACGAGCGACCGACAGCACGGTCGCGGCGAGCAGCAGCACGAGCAGGCGCACTGCTCCTCGGTTCGGCACCGGGGGAACCTACCCCGGCGGCGGCTCACGCGGACGACAACTCGCGCAGCGCCTCGACGGTCCAGCGCGACGCGACCCCGTCGGCGCCGGCCAGGTAGTCGACGCGTGCCTCGGTGTCGAGCCCGAACCCGTCCGCCAACCCCTCCAGCATCGTGCGGACGTACGCCGCGGACGGGGCGGCGGCCGTCGGCACGCGCGTGCCGGTGAGGGTGAGCATGCGGTGCCCGTCGAGCTCACCCAGGTCGAGCAGGACGTCGTACGTGCGGGAGAACCCGTGGCGGGTCGGCCCGCCGTCGGCGGCGAGCACGAGCTCCGCCCCCACCGGGTGCCGCGCCTCCTGGGCGACGAGGTCGCCGAGCTGCTCGAGGCGCAGCAGGTAGGCCCGCGCGTGGACGACGCCGTCGTGACCGGGCACGAAGAAGGCCATCCCGCCTCCCCACACCCCCGACTCACCGGCGAAGGCCAGGCGCCCGGTCAGCTCGACGGGCCGGTGGTCCCGCGGCGGGGACGGGTCGCGGCAGCCGTCGTAGTGGCGGGCGGCCCCCGCAGGACGACCGCCCGCGACGTAGCAGCCCAGCCGCTCGGTCGACAGGTTCGTGCCGTACGCGGCGTACCAGACGTACGTCCCCGGGTCGCTCACACGGACAGGGTCGCTCACACCGACAGGGTGCCTCACGTGGGCAGCGCCCCCGGCGCCAGGGCCGACGCCGCCTCCTCCAGCAGGGCATCGGTGGCGTCCTGGTAGGTCTGCCAGGCCTCCTCGGGGCTGTTGCCGATCGCCGTCATCCCGAGCCGCCCGCACTCGGTCACGCAGCTGAGCATGTGGAACACCACGCCCGTCTTGTGGGAGTGGTCGAAGTGCAGTCGCTTCCGCACCACGACGTCGAACACGTCGCGGGGGGTGAGCGCCTTGAGCCGGTCGTCCTCGAGGTGGTCGGTCGCGACGAGGAACTTGGGGGCGCCGGACGCCGTGCGGTAGAGCCCGGCCTCGCCGTCGTACTCCCCACCGACGAGGAACTGCAGGGTGAGGAAGGGGTGCGTCGTGCCGCCCTTGCGGAGGTTGAGCTCGATCGCATACGCGGTCCAGTCCTCGGCGCCGTCGCGGACGGCAACGAAGTCGACGGCGAAGCGCCCCAGCACGCCGCGCTCGGCGAGGTCGCGGCCGACGGCCATGGCGGGCTCCGTGATCAGGCGGGAGTACGCCGGGTCGGCGGGGAACACGCAGCCGAGGTACTTCTGCCCGCTCGCTCCACCGAGCAGCTGGTCGTGGGTCGAGAGGAGCTCGACGGTGCGGTCGGGCAGCACCCGCATCTGCACGCTCGGGCTGGTGAGCGCGCTGCCGGTGATCCGCTCCTCGACCACGCCGCCGAGGCGCTCGAAGGTGGCGAGGAAGTCGTCCACGGCGAGACCGGTCGCCTCGGGCCGCAGCTCACGGAGGCGGGCGCGCACAGCGGGCTCCTCGCCGGGGTCGCCGGGGGCGGGCAGGCCCGAGACGTCGACGAGCGCGTTGCCCGACCCGGACACGCCCTCGTTGACCTTCACGATCACCTCCGCCAGGGACGGCGCCTCGGCCCGCATCCTCGACACCGCCGCCACGAGGTCGTCCACCGTCCGGAGGCCCTCGGCCCCGGCCGGCGCACGGACGCCGACGTCCGCGAAGAGCCGGCGGCACCCGGACTTGCTGCCGAGCGACGCGAGTCGGGGGTCCGAGGCGTACATCGGGATGCCCAGGCTGATCGCGACGTCTCGCTCGAGCTCGGTGGTCGTGTAGGGGATCAGGTGGCTGACCGACCGGTCGGGGAGCAGCTCGCGGATGCGGTGCAGCACGCGCGGTCGGTCGAGCACCTTCTGGCTCAGCGGCCGCGTCGACGCGTCACCGACCGACACCAGCCGCAACCGCCGGCGCGCGTTGCTGGGGATGACCCCGGGCAGCAGGCCGAGGTAGTAGTCGACGATCTCGTCGGCGATGGGTGAGGAGGTGACGTAGACGAGGGTCAGCATCGGTTGCCGCAGGAGCAGCAGCTGGAACAGGGCCCGCTCCTCCATCGCCTGCATCAACGTCCCGCTCGTCGCCGTCGAGCTGTCGAGGCTGATCGACGGCACGACGACCGCCGACTCGTCGGGCCGGTCGCGCCGCATGGCGTCCCACACCTGCGGCAGGCGCCGCTGGAGGTCGTCGAAGACGGCGTAGCGCTGCTCCTCGTCCAGGTCCGCCAGCACGTCCATCCGCCTACCTCTCGGTCGTCTCCAGCACGTCGTGGACCCGCACGGGCCGACTGAACCCCCTGGGTTGGACGTCGCCGACCACGTCGGCCGCGACCTGCTCCTCGACCTGCGCCAGCACGCGGTCGGTCACCAGCACCTGCCACGGGCCGGCGTCGGCGCACAGCCGGGCCGCGAGGTTGGTGACGCTGCCGATGGCCGCGTAGTCCGAGCGGCCGGGATAGCCGATGCGACCCAGGGTGGCGAACCCCTGCGCCACCCCCACCCCGAGCGACAGGTCGTGACCGCGGCGCCTCCAGCCGGACGCGAGGCGTCGTACGTCCTGGCGCACCGCCAGCGACATCGCGATCGCCGCGCCGGCCGGGTCGGGAACGGGGACGGGGTCGTTGAAGAAGACCATGACTCCGTCGCCGGTGAACCGCTCGAGCGTCCCGCCGTGCTCCTCGATCCGCGCCCCGAGCGCCAGGTGGAACTCGCCGAGCACGTGCATCACCTCCTCGGGCTCCGAGGCCTCGGCGAAGGAGGTGAAGCCACGGAAGTCGCAGAAGACCACGACGATCTCGCGGCGATGGCTGGCCAGGAGTCCCTCGTCGTTCACGACGACGTCGGCCAGCTGCGGCGACAGGAAGCGGCGCAGCCGTCCCATGCGCTCGATCTCCTCGACCTGGGCGGCCACCCGGTCCTCGAGCTCGCGGTTCCAGGTGGCGATCTCGGCCGCCTGGCGGCGGACGGTGTCGTGGTAACCCTTGATCCGCGCGAGCGAGCGGACCCGGGCGAGCAGCTCGGACTGGTCGAAGGGCTTGGTGATGAAGTCGTCGGCCCCGGCCTCCAGCCCCTCGAGCCGCTGGGCGCCCCCGCCGGCGGTGATCATCACGACCGGCAGGAACTCGGTGCGCGGGTCCTGCCGGATCCGGCGGCAGACCTCGCAGCCGTCCATCCCGGGCATCTGCACGTCGAGCAGCACGACATCGACGTCGGTCGAGCCGAGCACGTCGAGGGCCTCCTGCCCGCTCGAGGCCGCAAGCACCTCGAAGCCCCGCGGCGAGAGCACCGCGTCGAGGAGGCGGAGGTTGGCCGGCTGGTCGTCGACCGCGAGCACGGTCTGCCTCGTCGCGTTGCGGCCTGTCACGATCCACCTCCGGCGAGGAAGCGCTCCACCTGCCCGGGGAGCGACCGCGGGCTGATCGGCTTCTCCAGGTAGCCGTCGAACCCCGCGCTGCGCGCCCGGTCGCGGTCCTCGGCCATCGCCAGTGCGGTCACGGCAACGACGGGTACGCCGTCCGCCAGGACGCCGTCGCGCAGCCGACGCAGCGTCTCGTGGCCGTCGATGCCCGGGAGCTGCAGGTCGAGCAGCACGAGGTCGGGCGGCTCGCTCGCCGCCGACGCGAGCCCGAGCTCGCCCGTGGTCGCCGCGGCCACGTCGTAGCCGGCGTGCTGGAGGACGTCGCGCACGAGCTTCAGGTTGAGGGCGTTGTCCTCGACCACCAGGACCCTCGGGCTCACGACACACCACCGCCCACGGGGTCGAGGCCCGCGCCGAGGCCGGGGACGTCGAGCGCCTCGAGGAGGTCCTCACGCCGCACGGGCTTGAGCAGGTAGGCCGAGGCACCGAGCCGGAGGCCGCGCTGCCGCTCGTCGACGATCGACACCACCACGACCGGGATGGACCGGGTGACCGGGTCCGCCTTGAGGCGGGTGAGCACCTCCCAGCCGTCCATCCGGGGCAGCCGGATGTCGAGCACGACCGCCACCGGGCTCGCCGTACGGGCAAGGGCCAACGCCTCCAGCCCGTCACGCGCGTGCAGGGCCCGCACGGGGGTGGCCGAGAGGTAGGCGGTCATCAGGTCGAGCGACGCGCGGTCGTCGTCGACGAGGAGGACGGTGCGCTCACCGGCGGCCCCGCTCCCGCCGGCCGCCTCGATGCGCGGCAGCGGCAACCGGAGGGTGAAGGTGCTGCCGCCGGCGTCGGACTGGGGTTCGAGCCACAGGGTCCCGCCGAAGAGGGCGACGATGCGTCGCGACAGGGTGAGCCCGAGGCCGGTGCCCTCCTCCTGGGGCGTGCTCCGACGGCCCTGCTGGAACGACTCGAAGATGCGCTCACGGTCCTCGGGCGGCACGCCGACACCGGTGTCGGTCACCCGGACCAGCACGTCGCCGTCGTCGCGCTCGGCGTGCACCTCGACCCGCCCGCCGTCGGGGGTGAACTTCACCGCGTTCGACACGAGGTTGAGCACCACCTGCTTGAGCCTCAGCTCGTCGGCCCACACGATCCCCACGTCGTCGGCGACCTCGAGGCCGAGCTCGATGCCGTGGGACGCGGCCCGCTCCCGGACCAGCGACAGCACGTAGTCGAGGCAGGCCTGCACCGACACCAGGCTCGGCTCGAGGACCATGCGCCCGGCTTCGACCTTGGAGAGGTCGAGGATCTCGTTGAGCAGCTCGAGCAGGTGCTTGCCCGACGCCCAGATGTCGCGGAGGTACTCCTCCTGGCGCTGGTTGAGGTCGCCGAACAGGCGGTCGAGGAGGACCTCGGAGAAGCCGATCACCGCGTTGAGCGGCGTCCGGAGCTCGTGCGACATGCTCGCGAGGAACTCCGACTTGTGGCGGCTCGCCACCTCGAGCTCGGCCCGCTTCGTGTCGAGCTCGCCGTAGAGGCGCGCGTTGACGATGGCGAGCCCCGACTGGTTGGCGAAGGTCTGCAGGAGCTCGGGTGTCTCCGCGGCGAAGCCGCCGCTCGAGCGCCGCCTGATCACCAGGGCACCGACGAGCTGGTCGCGCCGGACGAGGGGCACGGCGAGCAGCGAGCGCCAGCCGTCGGCGTGGAGCACGTCGAGGTGCTCGTCGCGGGGCACGGCCGCGAGGTCCGTGATCTCGAGCGTCGAGCGTTCGACCGCTGACCTGCCGACCGGCGACGTCGACCGCGCGATGCGCAGCTCACGCAGGCGCGCGGTCAGGTCCTCGGTGCCACCGGCGGTGGCCCGCACGAGGAAGCAGTCGGCGGCGGTGTCGTACTCCATGATCGACCCGCCGTCGGCGCCGGTGAGCCGTACGGCGCCGCTGACGATCTCGCCGAGGACCTCCTCGAGGTCCAGGCTCGAGCTCACCGCGTCGCCGATCTCGCGCAGCACCTCGAGCTGCCTGACGTTGGCTGCGAGCTCCTGGCTGCGGGCCTCCAGCGCAGCGACGAGCTCGACCTGCCGCAGCACGATCGCCGCTTGGGACGCGAACGTGCTGATCAGGTCGACCTCGCCCTCGTCGAACGGGCGGGCCTGGGTGCGCCACACCGACAGGATCCCGATCACCTCGCCGTCGAGGATCATGGGCGCAGAGAGCAGGGACCGGTAGCCGGCGAGGTGCTGGAGGTCGTGCCGTCCGTAGTCGGGATCGGCAAGGACGTCTGCGATCTGCTGGGTGGTCCGGTCCAGGGCCACGCGGCCGAGCAGGCTGTCGCGCCCCATGGCCATGGGGTGCTCCTGCTGGTGGCGACGGAACTCCTCCGGCACGAAGCCGGCCACCCGGGACAGCCGGAACGTCCCGTCCTCGCCGAGGTAGAGCTGGGCGGCGTCGGCCCGGCACATCCGGGCGGCACGGTCGATGATCGTGTCCAGCACCTCGCCCGGCTCGGCGCCTGCGCGTCCCAGCGCCTCGAGGATCTCGCGGGTCGCCGCCGCCTGCTCCTGGGCGTCGACCAGCCTGCGGTGCGTGTGCGCACCGCTGCTGGTTCCCGTCGTCGGGCCTTCCTCCATGGCACCGTCCCTGCCGCCCCCCGCGCTTCGAGTGTGCTCCCGGCCGTGCGGGACCGACAAGCCCCGATTTGGGGGAAGGGCCCGCCTCAGGGCCGGAGCGTGGCGGGGAGCGTCTCGAAGCCGCGCAGGATGCGGGTCTCGCGGCGGCGGGCGCCCGGTTCGAGGCGCAGGTCGGGGAAGCGTTCCCAGATCGCCCGCAGCCCGACCTCGCCCTCCATCCGCGCGAGCTGCGCACCGAGGCAGTGGTGGCGGCCGGCGGAGAAGGAGATGTGGTCGCGCGCGTTGGTGCGGGCCACGTCGAAGCGCAGCGGGTCGGCGAAGACCGCGGGGTCCCGGTTGGCACCACCGAGGATCGCGGTGACCATCGAGCCACCGCGCACCTCCCGCCCACCGACCTCGGTGTCGCGGACCGCCATGCGGCCGGTGAGCAGCACCGGCGGGTCGAGGCGGAGCGCCTCCTCGACGACGTTGGGCCACAGCGACGGGTCGGCCGCGATGCGGGCCCGCTCGTCCGGGTGGTCGTGCAGCAGCGCGATGCCGTTGCCGAGCAGGTTGACGGTCGTCTCGAAGCCGGCGGCCAGGACCAGCCCGGCGGTGGCCTTCAGCTCCGTCTCGTCCAGACCGCGGCCCTCCTCGCGAACGGTGACGAGCTGGCTGAGCAGGTCGTCGCCCGGCGTACGACGAAGCGTCTCGAGGTGCCGGCCGAGCCAGGCGTCGAACTGCGCCAGCGCCCGTGTGACGGACCGGTAGCGCCGGAACCCCAGCCCGAGGTCGAGGCTCGGCGCCGCCGCCGAGCCGAAGTCGAGCACCTGGCCCCGCTCCTGCTCGGGCACTCCGAGGATCTCGGCGATGACCGTGACGGGCAGCACCGAGCAGTAGGTCTCGACGAGGTCGACGGGGCTCGACGCCCGCCGCTCGAGGGAGTCGAGCAGGTCGGCGGCGATCTCCTCGGTCCGCTCCCGCAACCGCTCGACCGCCCGCATCGTGAAGACGCGGGTGACGAGCTTGCGGTAGCGGGTGTGGTCGGGCGGCTCGGTCACGAGCAGCGACGGCGGCTCGACCGGGTGGAGCGTGGTGGGCGCGGCCCAGCGGGAGACCCGGCCGAGCGGCCCCTGCGCCGTCGGCAGCCCGGTGCGGAAGTCGTCACTGGTGAGCACGTGGCGTACGGCGGCGTGACTGGTGGTCACGTGGCCGATGCCCGAGCGGTAGACCGGGCCCTGCGACCGGATCTCCTCGATCAGGTCGAACACCCCGCCGGAACCCGTCGCCCCGAGCCGGATGAGCCGCGCCTGCAGATCGCCCCGGGCGGCCGCCCGACGCAGGTAGAGCGTCGGCATGCCGTGGGCCACACCCCAGTGGACCGCCGACCTGAGCTCCGTGGTGGGCGCCGCCATGACCCGAGCGTAGTGCTGCCTAGGCTGGCCGCCATGTGGCTCGTGGTCGACCTCCTGCTCGTCGCCGTCTTCGCGGTGCTCGGGCGCCTCAGCCACGACGACTCGCTCACCGCCGCCGGATGGTGGACGACGGCCTGGCCGTTCCTCGCCGGCACGTTGCTCGCGTGGGCGGCGCTGGCAGCCCTGCGGCGCCCCCCGGCCGCGGTCACCTCCGGCCTGGTCGTGTGGGCGGGGGCGCTCGTCGGGGGCATGGCGCTGCGGCAGGCGAGCGGGCAGGGCACCGCGACCGCGTTCGTCGTGGTGGCGACCCTCGTCCTGGGTGCTCTCCTGGTGCTGCCGCGGTTCGCTGCGAGGTTCAGCAGGTCGGGTGCCCGTGCCTGACGCCGACGCCCGACAGCGCGGCGCCGTACGCTCGACCGGCCTCGCGTTCGGCGTCCTCCTCGCCGCCGTGGTCCTGGTCTCGGTCAACCTGCGACCCGGCGCGTCGTCGCTCGGGCCGGTGCTCGAGGAGCTGCGCACCGGGCTGGGCATGAGCGCCGCGGTCGCCGGCGCCGTGACCGGCCTGCCCGGACTGGTCTTCGGCGTCGTCGGGGCGGTGGCGGTGGTCTTCGCGCGCAAGGTCGGGATGACCGCCGGGATCACGCTCGGTCTCGCGGCGGCCGCCGTCGGACTGCTCCTGCGCGTGACGACGGACAACGTGCCTGTCTTCCTCCTGCTCACCGTCGTCGGGCTCGCCGGGATGGCGGTCGGCAACGTCCTCGTGCCCGCGTGGGTCAAGGCCCACGGCCACACGGTCGCGCTGACGACCGTCTACGGCACGGGGCTCGTCGTCGGCGCCACCCTCAGCTCCGTGGCGACGGCGCCGGTCAGCGAGGCAGCCGGGTCGTGGCGGGTCGGCCTCGGCATGTGGGGCCTCCTCGCGTTGCTCGCCCTCCCGCTCTGGGTGTGGCTCACCGTCCACGAGCGCCGCTCCCCCGCCGAGCACCAGGTCAGCGGGGACGCCGCCCCCAGCGGGCGCATCGTCCACTCCCCGACCGCGGTCGCACTGACCGTCCTCTTCGGCGTGCAGTCGATGCACGCCTACGTCCAGTTCGGCTGGCTGCCGCAGGTCTACCGCGACGCCGGCATCTCCGCCTCCCACGCGGGGGCCCTGCAGGCCCTGCTCTCCAGCGTCGGCATCGCCGGCGCCCTGGTGCTGCCGACGGTCATCGCGCGGGGCCGTGGACTGCGGCCGATGGCCGTGTCGTTCGGCGTGCTGATGGCGCTCGGCTACACCGGGCTCGTCCTCGCCCCGGCCACCCTCCCGTGGCTGTGGGCACTCATGCTCGGCTACTCCGGGCTGGCGTTCCCGACCGCGATCGCGCTCATCACGGCCCGCACCCGCCACCCGTCGGTGACCGCCCAGCTCTCCGGCTTCGTGCAGCCCGTCGGCTACGCCCTTGCCGCGATCGGGCCGTTCCTGGTGGGCCTGGTCCACGAGGCCACCGAGGACTGGACGCTCGTCCTGGTGCTGCTCGCCCTCACCTCGGTGCCGCTGACCGTCGCGGGCGTGCGCGTCGCGCGACCGACGTACGTCGACGACGAGATCTGACGCGCGTGCCGCACTCCTCTGTCAGGATCTGCGCGTGAGGCAGTGGGTGGTGGTCGTCGGCGGCACCAACATGGACGTCGTCGCCCGCACCTCTGCGCCACTCGTCCCCGCGACGAGCAACCCCGGCCACACCCGCATCTCCCCCGGCGGCGTGGGCCGCAACATCGCCTCCTGCCTCGGCCTGCTCGGCGCCCCGGTCCGGCTGGTGTCCGCCGTGGGCGACGACGCCTTCGGCGACGAGGCGCTGCGCGTGACGGCCGCGTGCGGCGCGGACGTGTCGGCCGTACGCCGTGCGCCCGGCGCCACCGGCACCTACACCGCCGTGCTCGACGACCGCGGCGAGCTCGTGGCGGCGGTTTCCGACATGGCGATCGTCGACCGCCTCGTGCTCGAGACCGTCCACCTCACCGACGCGGCGCTGGTGGTGCTCGACGGCAACCTCGCCCACGCCCAGGCGGCCCGCGTCGTGACCGCGGCCGCGGACGCAGGCGTCCCGCTCGCGTTCGAGCCGGTCTCGGTGGCGAAGGCCGGACGGCTGGCCGACCTGGTGCACGACCTCTTCCTCGTCACCCCCAACTCCGACGAGCTCGCCGCCCTCACTGGCCGGCCCGCCACGGACTGGCGCGCCTCGGTCGCCGACCTCCACGACCGGGGCGTGGCGCACGTGTGGCTGCGGCAGGGGGCCGACGGCTCCTGGATGTGCACCCGCGGCGAGGAGCCGACCCACCTGCCCGCCGTCGCCGCCACCGTCGTGGACGTGACGGGCGCCGGCGACGCGATGCTGGCAGCGTGGGTCGCGGCGTGGCTGGGCGGGGCCGACCCCGTCGAGGCCGCGCGGCTCGGTCACCGCGCCGCCGCCGCCACCATCGAGAGCCCGCACACCGTCCGGCCCGACCTGGCCGACGTGATCGCCCGATCCGAGGAGAGCCCCTGATGCTGACGATCACCGACGAGGTCCGCGACGCGCTCGCGTCGGGGCAGCCCGTCGTGGCGCTGGAGAGCACGATCATCAGCCACGGCATGCCCTACCCCCAGAACGTGGAGATGGCGCGCACCGTCGAGGGCATCGTCCGCGACGGCGGCGCGGTGCCGGCCACGATCGCCGTGCTCCACGGCAGGCCCACCATCGGGCTGTCCGCCGACGACCTGGAGCTGCTGGCGTCCGACGAGTCCGTCATGAAGGTCTCGATCCGCGACCTGCCCTACGTCGTCTCGCGCGGGCTCCACGGGGCGACGACGGTCGCGTCGACGATGCGGCTGGCGGCCCTCGCCGGCATCCGCGTCTTCGTGACGGGAGGGCTCGGCGGCGTGCACCGCGGGGCGGAGACGTCGTACGACGTGTCGGCCGACCTCACCGAGCTGTCGACGACCTCGGTCGCGGTGGTGTGCGCCGGCGTGAAGAGCATCCTCGACATCGGGCTGACGCTGGAGAAGCTCGAGACGCTCGGGGTGCCCGTCCTGGGCTACGGCACCGACGAGTTCCCGTCGTTCTTCTCGCGCTCGTCGGGGTTCGGGGCGCCGATGCGCGTCGACTCCCCCGCCGAGGTCGCCGCGCTGATGCAGGCCAAGTGGGACCTCGGGCTGGCCGGTGGCATCGTCGTCGCCAACCCGATCCCCGCCGAGTCGGAGATCCCCGCCGAGGAGATCGGCGGCATCATCGAGCAGGCGCTCGCCGACATGGACTCCCTCGGCATCACCGGCAAGGACGCCACGCCCTACCTGCTGGGCCGCATCGTCGAGATCAGCGACGGCGCCTCGCTCGCGGCCAACATCGCGCTCGTCGAGCACAACGCCCGGCTCGGCGCGGCCATCGCGCGCGAGCACGCGTCCGGCTAGCGACGGGTCGGCTCAGGGAACGGGCAGCTCGACCCATGCCGCGGTGTCGGGCGGGACGAGGCGACCCCCCGGCAGCGGTCCGCTGGAGATCAGCACACGACCCGCGATCGGCATGTCGTCCGCGCCCAGGTTGACCAGGCACTGGAAGCGGTCGCCACGCTGGAAGTGCAGCACCTCCTCGGGCGCCGGGAGCCACTCCAGGGGCCGGTGCCCACGGTGAGCGGTGTCCCGACGGATCCGGAGGGCGGCGCGGTAGAGGCTCAGCATCGAGCCCGGGTCGCGGTCCTGCGCCTCGACGGTGAGCTCGCTCCAGCGGGCGGGCTGCGGGAGCCAGGGCGTCGTCCCCGGGGGCGAGAAGCCGAACGGCGGGCGGGCTCCCTCCCATGGCAGTGGCACGCGACAGCCGTCCCGGCCCGGCGCGGCGCCGCCCGATCGGTGGAAGACCGGGTCCTGCCTGACAGCGTCGGGCAGATCCTCGACCTCGTCGAGGCCGAGCTCCTCTCCCTGGTAGAGGTAGGCACCGCCGGGCAGCGCCAGGGTGAGCAGGATCGCGGCGCGAGCGCGGCGGGTCCCGAGCTCGAGGTCGGCCGGCTCGCGGGAGCCGCCTCCCCACAGCTGCCACCCCGCGTCGCGTCCGAACCGCGTCACGTGCCGGACCTCGTCATGGCTCGACATCGCCCACGTGGCCGGCGCGCCCAGCGGCTCGAGGGCGCGGAGCGTGCCGTCGACGGCCGCCCGGAGCTCGGCGGCGGTCCAGCCGGCGTGGACGTAGTCGAAGTTGAACGCGGTGTGCAGCTCGTCGGGACGGACGTAGCGCGCGAGCCGGTCGGGGCCGTTGACCACGGCTTCGGCGACGAAGATGCGGTCCCCGACGTACGAGTCGCTCAGCGCCCGCCACCGACGCATGACGTCGTGCACGCCGTCCACGTCCCAGTGCGGGTTGCCCACCCAGCCCGTCGAGTCGAACGTGAGGTCCGGCGAGTACACCGCGTCCGGCAAGCCCGTCTCCTTGGCCATCGCAGGGGCGGCGTCCACGCGGAACCCGTCGACGCCCCGGTCCAGCCAGAAGCGCAGGATCTCGTCGAAGGCCTCCAGGACCCCCTCTTCCTCCCAGTCGAGGTCGGGCTGTGCGGAGGCGAAGGTGTGGAGGTACCACTGCCCGGGGCTGCCGTCGGGGTCGTTCACCCTGGTCCAGGCCGAGCTGCCGAAGGCGCTGATCCAGTTGTTGGGTGGCAGGTCCCCGCCGGGTCCGGTGCCGTCACGGAAGTAGTAGCGCCGACGCTCGGGCGATCCCGGTGGCGCCTCCAGCGCCGCCCGGAACCACGGGTGGTCACTGGAGGTGTGGTTGGCGACCATGTCGACGACGACCCGCAGCCCCAGCGCGTGTGCCTCGTCGAGCAGGCGGTCGGCGTCGGCCAGGGTCCCCAGGCGAGGGTTGATGTCGCAGTAGTCGATGACGTCGTACCCGCCGTCGGCCATGGGCGAGGGGTACCACGGGGCGATCCAGATCGCGTCGACTCCCAGGGACACCAGATACGGGAGGCGGCCGATGAGCCCCGCCAGGTCACCCTCCCCGTCGCCGTCGGCGTCGGCGAAGCTGCGGGGGTAGATCTCGTAGATGACGGCGTCGTGCCACCACGGCGGGGGCGTGTCAGGCGTGCTCAGGGCAGTCTCCTCGGAGACGTCGGGACCGGGTACGGGGGCGAGCTTCGGGCGGGTCATCCCTTGACCGCGCCCGCGAGCAGTGCCTTGGAGAACTGACGCTGGAAGACCAGGAACACCACGATCGTCGGCGCCATGATGAGCAGCGACCCAGCGTTGAGGAGCACGACGTCGGTGGAGTACTGGCCGACGAAGTTCAGGAGCGCCCCCGACATCGTGCGGTGGGTCGGGTCGTCGATCAGCACGATCGCCTGGAGGAAGTTGTTCCACGTCCAGATGAAGAGCAACAGGCACATCGACGAGATGGCCGGCAGCGCCAGGGGGACCTGGATGTGTCGGAACGACTTCCACCGGCTCGCGCCGTCGATCGCCGCCGCCTCGGACAGCTCCACGGGCACGGACTGGAAGTGGGCCCGCATCCAGAACACCGCGAACGGCATGAAGACACCGATGAGCGCCAGCACGAGGCCCAACCGGGAGTTGAGCAGACCGTAGTCGCGCATCTGGTGGTAGAGCGGCACGACGGTCGCCTCGTGGGGCAGGGTGAGGCCGAAGAGCAGCAGGACGAAGAAGATGCCCCCGCCGGGGATCCGCAGCTGTCCGAGGGCGTAGCCGGCCATCGTCGCCATCAGCGCGACGGCAGGCACCACGCCGAGCACCAGCAGGACGCTGGAGACCAGGAGCGGACTGATGTCGGCGACGCGCCAGGCGTCGGCGAAGTTGTGCCACTGGGGGTCGGAGGGCCAGCTGATCCCGGACGGGACCGAGCCCTGGGGCTGCAGCGCGGCCGAGAGCATCGACAGCAGCGGGAGCACGGCGAAGAGCATGGTGAGGAGCAGCAGCACCGTTCCGGTGCGGCGCTCGCGGGTCGAGCCGGTCATGTCAGTCCTCCCTGAAGAAGCGCTGGAGCGGCAGGATCACGACCAGGACGAGGATCGTGAGGACGACGCCGAGGGCGCTCGCCAGACCGACGCGGGACTCGGTGAAGCCCAGCTGGTAGACGAGGACCCCGGGCACCATCGTGGCGTTGCCCGGCCCACCCTGCGTCGACATCAGCACGACGTCGAAGCTGGCGAGTGCGGCGATGACGGTGACGGTCACGCAGACACCGATCTGGGCCTTCAGACCCGGCAGGGTGACGGCCCGGAAGGTGGCGAAGAACCCGGCGCCGTCGAGCCGGGCGGCCTCGTAGATCGCGGCGTCGATCTTGCCGATCCCCGAGATCAGCAAGATGGTGCAGAAGCCGAGCTGGAGCCAGAGGCCGATCAGCCCGACCGAGGGCAGCGCCCAGGTGAAGTCGCCGAGCCACGCCCGGGTGACCGAGTCCAGGCCGACCAGGCCGAGCAGCTGGTTGACGACGCCGTCGATCGACAGCATCCAGACCCAGGCGATCGCGGCGGCCGCACCGGGGATGATCTGCGGCAGGAACAGCGCGGTCCGCGCACCCGTGACCAGCCACTTCTGGCGGAGCTCCTGGAGCAGCGCCGCGATCAGCAGTCCCCCGGCGACCGGGACGATCGTGAAGAAGATGATCAGGAAGAACGCGTGCCCGATGGAGGAGACGAGGTCGGGGTCGGTCAGCACCCGTCGGTAGTTGTCCAGCCCGACCCGCTCCGCGACGGTGATGCCGTCCCAGTCGAAGAAGGAGTACTGGACAGTGGCGAGCATCGGGCGCAGGACGAAGACGCCGTACATCACGAGGGCCGGAAGGGCGAACAGCCAGCCGCTCCAGCTGCCGTGCCGCCGGCGACGTACCGGGGCACGCCGTGCGACGTCCTGCCCCACTGCCGCCCGGGCCGGCGCCGAGCCGAGGGCCGTCATCGCAGCTCCGCCTCGTACGTCGCCTGGATCTCGGCGAGGTAGTCGGCGGGACTGACCCGGCCCTCGACCAGCTCCTGCGTCTGCGCCAGCCACTCGGCGTTGATACCGCTCGTGGCGTTCTGCACGAACTGGACCTGGCCGTCGGCCTCGACGAGCTCGGCGAAGCGGGCCTGGACCTCTGCCTTCAGCGTCCCCTCCGCTGTCGCCGGCGGCTCTCCGGTGCCGCTGGGCGCGGCGCCGCTGTCGACCACGATCTGGCGGGCCTCGGGCGAGAGCAGGAAGTCGAGGAAGGCCGCCGCGGCGTCCTTCTCGTCGGCGTTGGCAGGAATCCCGAAGTTGGACACCGGGTCCGACATGCCCAGCGGCTGGGCGCCGTCCTCGCCGACCGGGGCGAGGACGAAGCCGACGCTTTCGCCCATCTGGTCCTGCAGGGTCGATGCGTCCCAGCTGCCGGAGAAGAAGAACAGGGACTCCCCGCGTGTGAATCGGCCCAGCGCAGCGGTGCCGTCGGTGCCGTTGGTGTCGTCGTTGAAGTAGCCCTGCTCGGCCCACGACGAGACGAGCTCGACGGCCTCGAGAGCCTCGGGTGTGTCGATGGTCGCTCCGGGGACGTTGAAGACCCAGTCGTTGACGGGCTGGGGGCCCATGGCGTTGTTGACCATGCTCTGGACGGGCAGGACGACCTGTCCGGTCTGGTTGCCGGCGAGGATCGGAGTGACGCCGGCCGCCGCCGCCGCCGCGAGGTCCTCCTCGAGCTCGGCGACCGTGGCGGGCGGATCGCCGACGCCGAGCTCTTCGGCGAGCTCCTTGTTGTAGTAGAGCCCGGTCAGCACGAAGCCACTCGCGACGGTGTACTGCGACCCGGAGCCGCGAACGCCTTCGTCGCTGACCCGGTACATCGCCAGCTGCCCTTCCGGCAAGGAGTCCCAGCCGTAGAGGTCGGCGTACTTGTCGAGGTTGGTCAGCTGTCCGTTGCCGACGATGTCGGCGAGCGCGTTGATGCGCGCGATGTCCGGCGGGTCGTCCGAGGCGAGCACGCGCGGCGCGTTCTGGGCCTGGACGTCGTCGGGGTCGAAGCGGGTCTCGACGGAGACGTTGGGGTGCTTTTCCTCGAAGGCGGCGATGAGAGCCTCGTCGATGGTCTTGAGCCCTGCCCCGTCGTAGAGCGTCAGCTCGATCTCCCCGTCGCCCAGGTCGGTGCTGACCGACTCCGGCTCCTGGCCCTGGCTCCCGCTCGACTGCGGGCCGGGTGCGCACGCCGACAGCGCAGCCGTGGCTGCCACCGCGGCGGCGATCCGTGCCAGCGGCCAGCGGTCGTCGTGAAGGTGTCCTGCGGGTGACCGTCCTGCCATGGCCGTCCTCCCAGTGCTTCGGTTGATTGTGATGGAAACGTTTCCGTGAACTGTGTCACAGCGGTTATTGGCTGTCAATGCGCTCTCGCTCCCCGCGAGTGTGGTACTTGCGCGGCGGTTGCTCCCTCACCGGCACCGTTCTTCTTCCGATTTCTCGCAATCGTTTCCATGCTCCGGCTAGGATGTGTGCATGGCAGCCAGGGACCCCCGCGCACCTGTCGCGCAGTCGACCGAGCGGGGCAGCGACCATCTGCCGGGCCGCCCGCCGCAGGTCAACATGACCGACATCGCCCGGGTGGCCGGGGTCTCGATGGCGACCACCTCACGGGCCCTCAACGACCTGCCCGGCGTCTCGGCCGCCACCCGGGAGAAGGTGCTACGGGTGGCACAAGAGCTCGACTACGTCGTCTCGCCGGCGGCCTCGACACTCAAGGGCGGGACGACGGGCCGCGTCGCGGTGGTGGTGCCCCACCTGTCGCGATGGTTCTTCGGGGAGATGCTCACCGGCATCGAGTCGGTGTTCAGGGCGGCTCGGCTCGACCTGATGCTCTACCACGTGGGTGAGTCCGAGAACCGCGAGTCGTTCTTCCAGGAGCTGCCCGCCCGGCGGAAGGTCGACGCCGTGCTCGTCGTCGGGATCCCGGTGACCGAGGCCGAGCAGCAGCGGCTGTCGCTGATGGGCGTCGAGATCTTCGCCGCGGGCGGGCAGTCAGCGCCGTACCCCTTCGTCAGCATCGACGACGCCCAGGCAGGGGCCACGGCCGTCAACCACCTGCTGCACCTCGGACACCGACGGATCGCGATGATCGACGCGATCGACCCCAACGCCGACGCGTGGCCCGTCAACGGTCGCGCCCGGTCCTACACCGAGGCGATGGAGGCGACCGGGGCCGGCGTGGACCCCGCCCTGTTCGTCAGGGTCCCCTGGGGGGCGGAGCCCGGCGCCGACGCCATGGCCCAGCTGCTCGGCCTCGCCGATCCCCCGACCGCCGTCTTCGTCCACTCGGACGAGATGGCGTTCGGCGCCCTCCGGACCATCCGTCGAGCGGGCCTGCGGGTTCCGGAGGACGTCTCGGTGATCGGCGTCGACGACCATCCGCTCTCGGCCCAGCTGGACCTGACCACCATCCACCAGGACGTCCTCGAGCAGGGTCGGCACGCAGCGCAGCTGGTGGTCGACTCCCTGACGGACGACGGACCGCGGGAATCGGTGGTGCTGCCCACCCGTCTGGTGCTCCGCGGCAGCACCGCACCGCCGCTGACGCGAAGCTCACCCACTCGCTAGCGTCGGCGGTCGAACTCGCCGTCCCCGGTCGGCACGATGTCCTTGCCGAGCGGCGCCAGCGAGATCGGGATGAGCTTGAGGTCGGCCAGGGCGAGCGGGATACCGATGATCGTGATCGCGAGCGCCACGGCGGACACGACGTGGGCGATGACGAGCCACCACCCGGCCAGGACGAACCAGATCACGTTGCCGAGGAACGACCCCACCCCGGCGGACGGCTTGGCGACGATCGTGCGACCGAAGGGCCACAGCGCGAACGTTGCGATCCGGAAGGACGCGATCGCCCACGGGATCGTGATGATCGGGATGCACAGCAGCACCCCGGCGAGCACGTAGCCGAGGAACAGCCAGAACCCGCCGAAGATGAGCCAGATGACGTTCAGCAACAGGCGCACGTGGCGATCCAACCAGACCGCTGGGTGGGAGCGCCGCGCTCAGAGCGCGGCGAGAACCTCGCGCGGCGGCGGGTTGGTGCGCGGCGCACCTGCGATGACGACCGTCGGCACGACCTCGTCGCCGTTGTTGACGCTCCTCACGTACGCCGACGCCTCGGGGTGGGCCCACACGTCGACCCACACGACGTCGTCCACCCGCTTGCCGAGCACGAGCTGGAGGCGCTTGCAGAACGGGCAGCCCTTGCGCCAGTAGACGACCACCCGGCCCTCGTCCGCCGCGCGCACACCCTCGACGGCCGACACAGATGCGGGTTTCCGGTTGAACACGTCGACCAGTATGCCCGCGATCGGATCGCTGCTTGGATCGCTGCATGGCCTCCCGACTGACCGAGATCTCCCTCGACTGCCACGACCCCGACCTCCTCGCCGACTTCTGGTGCGGCGTGCTGGGCTGGGTCGTGGTCCACCGTGAGCCGGGCCTCGTCGAGATCAGCCCCGAGCGGGTCGAGGACCAGGCCCTGCTGGACGCCGTGCGCTCCGGGCCCGTCTGTCCGACGATCTTCCTGGCGAAGGTCGACGAGCCCAAGACGGTGAAGAACCGCTCGCACTTCGACGTCTCCCCGATCGACGTACCGCAGGAGGAGGAGGTCGAGCGCATCCTCGCCCTGGGCGCGACGCGCGCCGACGTCGGGCAGACCGGCGAGGAGTCGTGGACCGTGCTGGCGGATCCCGAGGGCAACGAGTTCTGCGTGCTCCGGAGCCTCGCGCCGGGGCACTTCACGCTGTGACCGGTCTCGACGTGCGCCTGCCGATCGAGACCGAGCGGCTGGTCCTGCGCGCGCACCGGACGAGCGACGTCGACGACCTCCTCGCCTTCCACTCCGACCCCGAGGTGGTGCGCTACGTGCCCTGGCCGGTCCGCGACCGCACGGCCACCGAGGAGGCGCTGCAGGTCAAGCTCACCCAGACCGAGCTCGTCGCCCACGACCAGTGGCTCGTGCTGGCCGTCGAGCTGCGGTCGACGGGCACCGTGATCGGCGAGGTGCTGCTCAAGTGGGCCTCGGAGGGCCAGGGCGAGGTGGGCTTCGCGCTCGGCCGCGCGCACCACGGCCGGGGCTACGCCGCCGAGGCCGCCACCGCGATGCTGCGCCTCGGCTTCGACGACCTCGGCTTCCACCGCATCACGGCCGTCTGCGTCGAGGACAACACCGCGTCCGCCCGGCTGCTCACCCGGCTCGGCATGCGGCAGGAGGCCCGTCTGGTCGACAACGTCCGCTTCAAGGGAGCGTGGGCGACGCAGCTGGTGTTCGCGATGCTCGAGGACGAGTGGCGCGCCGGGCGTCGATAGCCCCCAACGCCGCGGCCCCACCGATCAGGTTGCTCGACGACCGGCGAGGCCTCGACCGTTCCCCCTGTCGGTCTTATCCACGTCTACCCGATGCCACCCGGCGGTTCCACACCCGCAAGGCGGATGGACAGACCCTGCCCCGCGACGCCTACGCCTGGGCCATGAACTCGCGGAGCATCCGCGCGAAGCGGTCGGGATCGTCGAGGTGCGGGAAGTGTCCGGCGCCCTCGAAGAGCTCGACCCGGCACTGCGACAGCGCCCGCTGCGCTGTCAACGCGTGCCACGCCGGAATCATCCGGTCCTTCGAGCCCCACACGACCATCGTGGGCGGTGGCGTCACGCCGGCCAGGTGGTCATGGGCACTGATGCTCTGGCCGCCGAAGTCGATCACGGCTCGGGTGGTCGCGAGGAACGCCCGGCGGCTCTCGCGGTCGCCGAGCGAGGTGAAGCCGCGCCAGATGGCACCGATGTCGGCACCGGGCTTCCAGCCGACCTTCTGCGCCCCGCGGCCGAGCGCCTCGACCCGCTCCAGGACGGGACCGGAGGCGATCACCCCGAGCACCTGCTCGGCGCCCGGGAGCGTGGCCGATCGCAGCACGAGGTTGACCTCGCGGCCGAGACCACCGCTCGCGACGAGCACGAGCCTGTCCACCCTCTCGGGGAAGAGGTAGTAGAACTGCATCGCGATGCCGCCACCGAGCGAGTGGCCCACGAGCGTGACCCGTTCGATGCTGAGGTGGTCCAGCAGGTCCCGCAGGGTCGCAGCATGCGAGCCGAGCGAGTAGTCGCCCGTCGGCTTGGCCGAGTCACCGTGCCCGAACAAGTCGGGCACCACCACCCGGTGGTCCTCGTCGACCTCGTCGACGAGGTGGGACCACTGTCGTTGCGATCCGAGGATCCCGTGGATGAAGAGGACCGCGGGCCCTGATCCGCTGTCGACGTACGACAGGGCCTGGCCGTGAAGAACGGCCGTCTGCGGAGCCAGGGGAATCATCGTTTCTCCGGGGTCGAAAGGATGGTTACTCCACGGTAGCCCTGCAGACCCTCGCTCCGGCGGCACTAGGTCGAAGATCACGCGACGAGGGCCGGGTGACCTCAGGACCGTCGTACGGACCGAACGGTTCGCGCCGCCCGGTGCCCCCGCGTACGACGACCGCCCCGGCGGGCGTTGGGTCCGTCTGACGGCGCGGGACACGAGCCCGAGCGGGCGGGTCGCGCTGCTGCCACCATGTCGCCATGACCCAGCCGACCGCGCTGCCCGCACCGTCCGAGCCGCTCTTCCCGGGCTCGATCGACACGTACCTGATCACCGAGGTACCGCTCTGCAGCCCCTCGACCACGGTGGCCGAGCTCCAGCGGCTCCTCGTGGGCGGCCGCTTCGACTCGGTGGCCGACATCGCCGTCGTCGACCCGGGCGAGGCCGGTGCCGAGTCGCTCCCTCCCCGGCACCGTCTCCTGGGCCTGATCCGGGTCGAGACGGTCCTCGGCGCCGACCCCTCCGCACGGGCCGTCGACCTCATGGACCCCGATCCGCCCGCCGTCGCTCCGGGCACCGACCAGGAGGCCGCGGCGTGGAAGGCCGCGCGCCATGGCGAGTCGAGCCTGGCGGTTGTGGACAGCGCGGGCGGCTTCCGGGGGCTGGTGACGCCCCAGCGGCTGCTGACCGTGCTGCTCACCGAGCACGACCAGGACCTCGCTCGACTGGGCGGTTTCATGAGCTCGTCGGCCTCCGCACGCCACGCGATGGACGAGCCGCTCGCGGCACGTCTGTGGCACCGGCTCCCGTGGCTGCTGCTCGGGCTCCTCGGGTCCGCGGGCGCCGCGATGCTCGTGCG
This sequence comes from Nocardioides sp., assembly GCA_035458105.1. GTDB lineage: Bacteria > Actinomycetota > Actinomycetes > Propionibacteriales > Nocardioidaceae > Nocardioides. The sequence goes on from DATIAJ010000254.1 coordinate 38,323, forward strand.
GGGGTTCGAGGAGGACCTTGCCGCCGACGTGCGGCTCGCCTTCTTCATCCCCGGCATCGTCTACATGGCCGACGCGGTGGGCACGCAGACCGAGGCGCTGGTCATCCGTGGGTTGTCGGTGGGGGTCCCCATCGCGCGGGTCTTCAGGTTGGAGTCGCTGACCGGCCTCCTGGTGGGGTTGGTCCTCGCAGGCGCCAGCCTGCCGGCCGTCTGGTGGGTGCTCGGCTCCCCTGAGCTGGCCGTGACCGTCGCCCTGGCCCTGCTCGCAGCGTGCACCGTCGCGACCGTGGTCGCCATGGCGTTGCCCTGGCTCGTCGCCCGCATGGGTCGCGATCCCGCCTTCGGCAGCGGACCGCTTGCGACGGTCATCCAGGACCTCTTGTCGCTGGTGATCTACTTCGCCGTCGCGGCCGTCGTCATCGGCTGATCGGGATTCAGCACGTCGCCGCGGTGGCGCCGATCGCTCGGGTGAGGGGGATGTGGTCGCTGGCGTCGGAGGCCGCGCGCCTCAGCAGGCGCGCAGCCAGTGTTCCCCGTTCTTCCGCCATCGCGCACTGTGCCGCGCGCCAACGACAGTAGGCCGCGTCGTGCGGGCGCTGGAGCCTGTCCCAGCAAGCAGCGGCGTCTGTCCAGCGTTCGCTGTGTCCCCGCCCGGCAACCCGTGCGGCCTCCGCCATGAAGGTCACCTGGTGCGCGGTGAGATAGGCGTCATCGCGACGCCGCCCGTCGAGCAGGGAGGACCTCTGCGCCAGGTCGCGGAGGCGGGGCCAGTCGTCGGGATCATTCGCCGCCCGCGCTGCTGCGAGCAGCGTAGGCGCCGAGACCCGCACGGGTACTCCCTCCACGACGCGATCAATGGCGCGCAGGGTCGCGTCGAGCGCGCGGCTGGCGTCGCCTGCCCAGAACGAGACGTCCATCCGGTCGGCAAGGAGCTCGTACTCATGGTCGGCGCTCTCGGGAAGGGCGGCCCACACGTCCTCGATGCGTTCGAGTCCTGCCACCGTGTGCCCCCGACGAACCTCGATGACGGCGAGTGTCGCGTGGGCCGGCCACCTGTCCACCTCGAAGTGCGAGCCGACAGGTAGTGCGAGGGCGTGCGCCGCCTCGGCGACCCGGCCCGCTCGGAGAAGGGCCGACGCGACGTTGACCCTGACCAACATGATCTGGGGGTTGTCGATCCGGTAGGTGTTTGCGACTGAGATCGCCTGCTGCGCGGCAGCCAGCACCTCGTCGGCAGGAGCGCCGCACGTCAGCAGCACATCCGTGGCATACACACCGCGGCGGATCTCTCCGAGGGGGTCGTCGCCCACGCCGGCACGCTCGGCTGACTCAGCCAGGAGGCGAAGGGCCCGGGTCGTGTCTCCGGCGACCCCGGCGAACCATGCGACGCGCATCAGCGAGTCCCGCAGGAGCACCGGATCTCCGAGCTCGGTCGCCACGTCGACCTGCTGCGCCGCGAGCCGGCGGGCCTCGTCCGTGCGACCGACGAAGTAGAGGAGGCTCTGCTTTCGGTCCATGGCACGTACGTGGGTCTCGCGAACGGGCAGCTGACCACACAGGTCGAGCGTCTCGTCGAGCAGCGCCAGCCCCACCTCGAGGTCCTCGGTCTCACCGCGGTAGATCGCGCGACGGAACATCAGGTCGGCACGGGCCCCATCGTCGACGTCCGTCAGCACCGTGGTGGCCGCATCGCTCAACGCGGCCGCCTCGTCGAAGCGGAAGGAGAACCTGAGGGCGTCCATCGCACGCAGGTAGACCTCGGTCAGCGTGACGCCCGGCTGTCTCGCGTCGGCGCTGTCGGGCCAGAGCGCAATGGCGCGCAGGAGATGGTCGGCCTCGGCTCCGCGATCGAATCGTGCGTTGGCCGCTCGGGCGGCGGCTATGCGCCACGTGACCTCGTGCTCGATGTCAGCCGCCGCCCGCCAGTGCTCGGCCACCTCGCCGGGCTCCGCGCCCGGCTGCTTGCTGAGCGCCCTTGCAAAGGCGGCATGCGCCGCGACGTCCTCACCCGGGACGAGGCGGCGCCTCACGGCGTCGGCGAGCAGCGGGTGCTGCATGTCGGCCGACTCGTTGGTGCGCCTGACGAGTCGACGGTCCTGGAGGAGCCGCAGCTGGGTGGTGAGGTCCTCGGCGGACAGCGAAGCAGCTGCGGCGAGGAGGTCCGGAGCAAGCGGACGTGACGCGATGCCGAGGATCCGCAGCACTGACCACTGCTCGTCGGTGACCCCCTTCAGGCGGCGGTCCAACAGGTCCGCGAGCAGTGCCGGCAGGCGGGTCTCGTCCTCGAGATGGGCCGCCAGCTGCTCGGTGAAGAGAGGTTGCCCCTGGCTCCGGGCATGGATGCGGTCGACCTGTTCCTTGCTGACGACCCCGATCAGCCGTAGCTGCTCGGTCGTCTCGGTCCTGGACAACGGCCCCAGGGTGACGTCGAGCGTCCGAGGAAGACGCCGAACGCGCGTGATCCACTCGTCGATGTGGTCGGCCGTGCCTGTGTCCTCACTGCGCAACGTACCGAGGATCGGGACACCGAGGTCCCGCCCCAGGAGGTGCTCCACCAGGTCGAGGGTGCCGGGATCCGCCCAGTGCAGGTCCTCGATGAGGAGGGCCAGCCGCCGGGACCGTGCCAGGTCTCGCACGACCAGCCCGACTGCGGTGGTCATCAGCAGGCGGTCATCGGATCGTGTCGGTGCTCGCGGTGATGCCTCGGGCACCAGGGCCGACAAGGCATCCGCGACCTGCGGCGGGCAGCCGGCGACGGCCTCGGTGAACCATGAGGCGTCCTCCTCGAGCACGCTCCGCAGGCAGTCGGCAACAGGCAGGAGCGGCACGTCAGCCGCCAGGGGGCGGCATCGACCGGTGGCCACGAAGGTCTGGGAGCCCCGGACGGCAGCCCCCACCAGAGCGGTCTTGCCGATCCCGGCCTCGCCGGACACCAGGAGCAGCCCGGAACCGACCTCGAGGTGCCGGCGTACGGTCACGAGCTCCGCGTCGCGGCCGGCAATCGGTGGGGCTGGTGGCCCGAGCTCCCCGGCAGGGGCCGAGGAGGCCAGCCAGAGGGCGTGGAAACGTCGCAGGTCGCCCTTCATCGCCTCGACGAGCAGCTCGAGGGTGCCCCATGAGGGGAGGATCGGTGAGGAAAGGGCCTTGGAGACGGTCGTGTGCGACACGCCGGTCTCTCGCGCGAGCGTCCGCAGGGACGGCCAGCCGGCGTTGTGATGCAGCTCGTGAAGGGCCACGACGAGATCACGGTGCGGGCCCGGGGGCAGATCGGGCCGGGGTAGGGCGCTCACGCTGCTGCAACCTCCGATCACCCGCGATCCGAGACGTGACCCCAGCATCCGCTGGTCGTGCGCGCCTGTCCATGCAGACGGCGGGCGCCGAGGCGAGCCCTACAGCACCTTGGTGCCGTACATCTCGCCCAGCGGATCCGCGATCAGCTCGAGCCTCGCGCCGTTGGGATCGCGGAAGTAGATCGACGTCCCACTCTCCTCGAGGTACTCGACACCGGCCCGGTCGAGGTTTCCCTTCAAGCGTTCCCACACCGCGGGGTCGACCGAGATGGCGATGTGGTGCAGTCCGCCGAGCACCTCGGCGTACGGACCGACGTCGAGGCCGGGGAAGTCGAAGAACGCGAGCAGGTTGCCGTGGCCGATGTCGAAGAAGAAGTGGTTGGAGCCGCGGTAGTCACGGTTCTCGAAGATCTCGGTGAGCGGGAACTCCAGCACGTCCTGGTAGAAGGTGACGGTCTCCTCGACATCGCGGGCGACCACGGCGAAGTGGTGGAGTCCGCGGGCACTCGACGGGCTGCGAGTCCCTGCCGGCTGGAGGTACGTCGTGCGGATGCGCTCGCGCTCGGCGTCGATGGCCGCCAGGTCGATGTCTGTCATGGACTCAGATCCTGAAGAAGGTGTTCAAGAAACGGTCGGCGATCGCACGATCGCCTCGGATCGTGCCGGAGTTGCTGCGACCGAAGGCGGTGAGCACGAAGCTCCCGGGATCGAACTCGAGGACGGTGACGTCGTCCACCCTGCCCGGGGCGTAGGAGAAGCCGTCCTCGGTGAGCGAGATGCGGGTGTCCCCCGCGTTGGGCCCCGAGGTGATCCGGATCCCGACCTCGTACGGCCCCTCCGAGGACAGGGCGTTGCTGGTGTACTGCCACAGCACGAACATGAACGGCGTCAGCAGGTCCGCCGCCTCGCCCGACAGCCCGTGTGCCCGGCCCGTGCCCTGACGCGCGTCCCACGAGTGCACGCCGTAGTCCATCAGCTGGAAGGCCGGGTAGAAGAACGCCGGCAGCGGGCCCATGTAGAAGTGCGGCACGTGCAGGTCTGTCCAGTCCTCGTCGGTGAGTGCGTCGAAGGTCGCCATCATCTGGTCGAAGTCCGCGCGCGCCCGAGCGACCAGCTCGGCCCGGGGCACAGACCGGAACGCCTGGGCCATCTCGTCGCACCGTTGCCCCATCCCCGGCAGGCCGTACGCCGGCGCCACCTCCGTGCCGTGGCGGGCCGCGTCGAACGCGACGAAGTAGGCCTCGGTCGTGTCGACGAGGTGCCCGACCAGGTCCCGTACCTGCCAGTGCCCGGCGCCCGTGGGCGCCTCCCATGCCTCATCGCGGTCGACCAGGTCGAAGAACTGCTCGGCTTCCTGACGCACGACGCGGAGGATCGTGTCCTTGGCCTCGGGCGTCATCGCGTTCCACGTGGCCATGCTCGTTCCCTCCGTCCGGAGGAACCAGTGCAGGCGCGGACCCGAGCCGCGCGGGGCGCGTTGGTCTCAGCGCGTCGTGGTTGCGCGTTCAACTTGACGCTACACCTGCAGCGGACCACCCTGCCAATGCCCCACGTGGGTCATTTCGTCCACGCCGACCCGGGTGAGACGGGTGAGCTGCCGCACCGGCCTGCCCAGTGGTACGACGGCGGCGACGGCGTACGGGTCCGGGATCCCGAGCAGCTCCTTGAGGGCCGGCTCCTCGGCGACGGCCATCGTGGTGATCGTGCCGCCGAAGCCCTCGTTGCGCGCGGCGAGCAGGATGTTCCAGACCAGCGGGTAGACCGAGGCCCCGGCGACCACCCCGATGCGGTCGAGGTCCTTGTCGAGCGCCGCCACGGCGCGGAGGTCCACGCACACGACCAGGACGACGGGGGCGCGTCGCAACGGCTCCACCACCCAGTCCGGCACCTCGGTCTGCGCCACCTGCTCCTCGGTGACCTGGCTGGCGTCGTAGCCGCTGAACGGCGTCTCCCCCGCGGCGCGCTGGGCGTGGTACCGCCGCGCACCCGGCAAGGTGGCCTCGACGAGGCCCTCTCGCGTGGCCGGATCGCGGACCACCACGACCTGGACGCCCTGGCGGTTGCCGCCGCTGGGCGCGAAGCGAGCGTTCTCGAGGATGGTGTGCAGCACCTCGTCGGGGAGCGGGTCGTCGGTGAACTCCCGGACCGCGGCGGTCGTGCGCATCACGTCGTAGAGCTCCATGTCTCGCAGACTAGCCACGGCGCTGGGGCTGTCGAATAGCCGCCGCAGACGCGTCCCGGCGCTGACCAGACAATGACCCGTCAGACGTTGAAGCGAAACTCCACCACGTCGCCGTCGGCCATGACGTAGTCCTTGCCCTCCATGCGCACCTTGCCGGCCTCGCGGGCCTTGAGCATGGAGCCGGCGTCCATCAGGTCGTCGAAGGAGACGATCTCGGCCTTGATGAAGCCCTTCTGGAAGTCGGTGTGGATGACACCGGCGGCCTCGGGGGCGGTGGCGCCCTTCCTGATCGTCCAGGCCCGCGTCTCCTTGGGGCCGGCGGTCAGGTAGGTCTGCAGGCCGAGGGTGTCGAAGCCGACGCGCGCGAGCTGGTCGAGGCCGGACTCCGTGATCCCCATCTCGGCGAGCATCTCGTGCGCCATCTCGTCGTCGTCCATCTCGGCCAGGTCGGCCTCGAACTTCGCGTCGAGGAAGATCGCCTCGGCCGGCGCGACGATCTCGCGCATCTTGTCCTTGAGGCCGTCGTCGGCGAGCTCGTCGCCGTCGCAGTTGAAGACGTAGATGAAGGGCTTGGCGGTCAGCAGCGACAGCTCGCGCAGCAGGGCGCGGTCGATGTCGGTGGCGATGATCGGGGTGCCGGCCTCGAGCGCCTCCTTGGCCGCCCTGGCGGCCTCGAGGTTCGCGACGAGGTCCTTGACCTTGCGCGACTCCTTCTCCAGCCGGGCGATGGCCTTCTCGACGGTCTCGAGGTCGGCGAGGATCAGCTCGGTCTGGATGGTGGAGATGTCGTTGGCGGGGTTGACCTCGCCGTCGACGTGGGTGACGTCATCGTCGCGGAAGACGCGGGTGACCTGGCAGATGGCGGCCGACTCGCGGATGTGGGCGAGGAACTTGTTGCCCAGGCCCTCGCCCTGCGAGGCGCCGCGCACGATGCCGGCGATGTCGACGAACTCCACCGTGGCCGGCAGGAGCTTGGCCGACTCGAAGACCTCGGCCAGCCGCGGCAGCCGCTCGTCGGGGACACCCACGACGCCGACGTTGGGCTCGATGGTGGCGAACGGGTAGTTCGCCGCGAGGACGTCGTTCTTGGTCAGTGCGTTGAAGAGCGTCGACTTGCCCGCGTTGGGGAGACCGACGATGCCGATGGTGAGAGCCACGGGCGGGAAGTCTACGGCTGCGCGCGGCGCGTCCGCGATTCGCGGCCCACGGGAGAAACGGCGACGGCAGAGGGCCCGGCCGGTCGGCCGGGCCCTCCCTCCTGCGCGCCGCGGCGTCCGTCAGGAGCCGTGGACCGACCGCACCCCCGCGCGATCCGCCCCGGTCATCGACGGGTCGTTGGAGGACCCGTTGCCATCCCACCCAACCCCGCCCGCTCCGGGGCGGGGAAGGCCGGAGCAGGGTCAGGTGTGTGCACTGCAGGAACCTGCAGCCTGCAAGACTTCTGGACATGACTGACGTGGGGCCTGACCTGATCGCGCGGGGGCCGGTGCTGCGCGAGCCTGCCAACCGGGTCTCGCCGCAGGCGATCCCGTTCTGGACCGTGTCGGCCCTGATGGGCGACGCGGTGCTCGTGGCCGGCGCGGTGCTCGTGTGGCTGCTGGTCCCGGGTGTCCCCGGCTGGGCCGGGCTCGTGGTGCTGCTGCTCGCGGTGGCGGCGGCGGCGCACGTCGTGCTCATGCCCCGGATCCGCTACCGGGTGCACCGGTGGGAGGTCACCGACACGGCCGTGCACACCCGCGAGGGCTGGATCGGCCGGGAGACGCGCATCGCCCCCATCAGCCGCGTGCAGACCGTCGACTCGCGCCAGGGCGCGCTGATGCGGCTGTTCGGGCTGGCGTCGATCACCGTCACGACCGCGTCGGCAGCCGGGCCGATCACCGTCGACTGCCTCGACGCCGAGACCGCCCGCCAGGTGGTGGCGCAGCTCACCGCCATCACCGCGGCCACGGAGGACGACGCCACGTGATCCCCGAGCCCGGCGAGGGCTACGTCCGGCTCAGTCCGCGCAAGCTCCTGCTCGACCCGGTGAAGGCCGTCGGGCAGATGGTGGTGCCCGTGGTCATCGCACTGGTCGGGATCAGCCGGAGCGACACGCAGTTCTGGCCGATCATCCTGCCCCTCGTCGTCATCGGGCCGCTCGTCCTCGGCGCGCTGCCCTGGCTGACGACCCACTACCGCCTCACCGGCACCCAGATCCAGGTGCGCAGCGGCGTCCTCAACAAGACCACCTCGACCGCGCCGCTCGATCGCGTGCGCAGCGTCGACCTCGAGGCGTCCCTCCTCCACCGCGTCCTCGGCCTGCAGAAGGTGCAGATCGGCACGGGCGTCGACGACGACCGCATCACGCTCGACGCCCTCGCCGCACCCGACGCCCAGGCACTGCGTACGACGCTGCTGACCCGCCGCGCGGTCGCCGCGCAGGCCGCGACCGCGCCGGTCGACGGCGGCCGGGCCGCCGACCGGACCGACGTTCCCTGGTCCGAGCAGGCCGTCGCGCCCGTGGTCCCGCCCCCTCCGCCGGCTGCGCCCGCAGTACTGCTGGCGCGGATCGACTGGTCGTGGCTGCGTTTCGCTCCCTTCAGCCTCGGCCGGCTGGTGCTGCTGGTGGGCGGCCTCGGTGTGCTGTCCCAGGTCGCCGACGAGCTGCCGATCTGGAACGAGGAGACGGCGACCTCGGCCTGGACGTGGCTGACCCAGTTCGCCGTCGCCGCCATCGTCCTCGTGCTCGCCGTCGGTGCACTCGCCCTCTGGCTGATCGTGTCGGTCGCCGGCTACGTGCTGCAGTGGTGGAACTTCCGCCTCGTGCGCGAGCACGGCTCACTCCACCTCACCTCCGGCCTCGTGACCACCCGCTCGATCACGGTCGAGGAGGCCAAGGTCCGCGGCGTCGAGATCACCGAACCGGTGCTGATGCGGGTGGTCGGTGGGGCCGAGCTGTCGACGCTGGCCACCGGCGTGGAGGACGGCGTCACCCAGGTCCTGCCGCCCTGCCCCCGCGGCGTCGCCGTCGCGGTCGGCGAGGCCGTCCTCGACCGCCCCGGACCGCTGACCGAGCGGCTCGTGGAGCACGGGCCCACGGCTCGGCGGCGTGCGTGGTTCCGCCAGCTCCGCAACGCCCTGGAGGTCATCGTGCTGCTGGCCGTCGGCTGGTGGTGGTTCGAGCTCACCTGGTGGTGGCTGGTCGCGGTGGGCGGCGCCCTCCTCGTCCTCGCGGCGGCGGCGGGCGAGGCGACGTACCGCCACCTCGGGCACGCGCTGTCGGCGGACCACCTCGTCGCCGGTGGCGGCACGTTCGCGCGGATCCGCACGGTTCTCGAGACCGACGGCATCATCGGCTGGGTGGTCTCGCAGTCGTGGTGGCAGCGCCGCATCGGGCTCGCCGACCTGACGGCCACGACCGCAGCCGGCGCCGAGCGGGTGCTGGTGCGCGACGTACGCCTCGACGTGGCCGTGGCGCTGGCCGACCGGGCCACGCCCGGGCTGCTGACCGACTTCGTCGAGCCGGCCCGCACCCCGGCCTAGAACCAGGCGTCGCGCATCTCCAGCGTGGTGGTGTCGCCCGAGGCGAGCAGGTCGAGCATCGGGCCGACCTTGGGCAGCTCCCAGCGGAAGAAGTAGCGCGCCGCCGCCCGCTTGCCGTCGTAGAAGTCGCCGGTCCTCTCCCCCACCGCGACGAGCTGCTCGAGCCACATCCAGGCGACCACCACGTGGCCGGCGGCCTCGAGGTAGACCGTCGCGTTGGCCATCGTGCGCTCGGGGTCGCCCAGCCCGGCTAGCGCGAGGGTGACCTCGCCCAGCCGGTCGACGGCCGCCTGCAGCGCGTCGGCGTGGGCGGCTGGCTCACCGCCGAGGTCGCGTGCCCGGCCGACGGTCTCGGCGATGCGCGCGGCGAGGGCCATCAGCGAGGCCCCGCCGCCGCCGAGGACCTTGCGGCCGAGGAGGTCGAGCGCCTGGATGCCGTGGGTGCCCTCGTGGATCGGGTTGAGCCGCTGGTCGCGCCAGTGGGCCTCGACGTCGTAGTCGCGGGTGTAGCCCGAGCCACCGAGCACCTGGATCGCGAGGCTGTTGCTCTCCTGGCCCCACTGCGAGGGCCACGACTTCGCGATCGGCGTCAGCAGGTCGAGCAGCCGGCCCGCCTCGGTGCGCTCCTCCTCGTCCTGGGCGGTGGCCTGGACGTCGAGCAGGCGCGAGCAGTACAGGTTCAGGGCCAGCGCCCCCTCGACGTACGACTTCTGCGCCAGCAGCATCCGTCGCACGTCGGCGTGCTCGATGATCGGCACCTGCGGCGCGCCCGGGTCGGCTGCGGTCAACCGGCGGCCCTGCGGGCGGGAGCGGGCGTACGCCAGCGACTTGAGGTAGGCGGTGTATGCCGTGGTGGTCGCGGACATCCCGACCCCGAGGCGCGCCGCGTTCATCATGTGGAACATGTAGGACAGGCCCTTGCCGGGCTCGCCGACCAGGTAGCCGATCGCACCGGCAGCGCCGCCGGGCGTGTACGCCCCGCCGCCGAAGACCGGCGCGGTGTTGACCGTGCCGCGACTGCCGAGCTTGTGGTTGATGCCGGCGAGCGCGACGTCGTTGCGCTCGCCGATCGAGCCGTCCTCGCCGACGAGGTGCTTGGGCACGACGAACAGCGAGATGCCGCGCGTGCCGGGTGCGGCGTCGGGCAGCTTGGCCAGCACCAGGTGGACGATGTTGTCGCCCATCTCGTGGTCACCGCCGGAGATCCACATCTTGTTGCCGAAGATCCGGTAGGTGCCGTCGTCGGCGGGGACCGCCCGCGTGACCACGTCGCCGAGGCTGGAGCCGGCGTGCGGCTCCGAGAGCGTCATCGTCCCGAAGAAGCGCCCCTCCAGCATCGGGGCCACGTAGCGCTCGACCTGCTCCGGCGTGCCGTGGGCCAGCAGCAGCCCGGCGTTGGCGACGGTGAGGAACGAGTACGCCGCGGTGCCGATGTTGGCCGCGGTGAACCACGCCATGCACGCCGAGGCGACGACGTGCGGGACCTGCTGCCCGCCGACCTCCTCGTCGAGGGTCAGCGTGAGCAGGTCGGCCTCGGCGAACTTCGCGAGCGCCGCCTCGATCTCCGGGATGAGGCGCACCTTCCCGTCCTCGAAGAC
>DATIAJ010000255.1:0-4836 GCA_035458105.1 Nocardioides sp.
GTGCCGATGTCGCGCAGGTTGCGGTAGCGCTCGCGGTAGTCGAGGCCGTAGCCGACGACGAACTCGTTGGGGATGTCCCAGCCGACGTACTTCGGCTCCACCGGCATCGAGAGGGCCTCCGGCTTGCGCAGCAGCGTGGCGATCTCGACGCTGGCGGGGTTGCGGCTGGAGAGGTTGTTGACCAGCCAGCTCAGGGTGAGCCCGGTGTCGATGATCTCGTCCACGATCAGCACGTCGCGGCCGCTGATGTCGGTGTCGAGGTCCTTGAGGATGCGGACGACGCCGCTGGACTTGGTGCCCGAGCCGTAGGAGCTGACCGCCATCCAGTCCATCTCGAGGTGCCGCGGCATCGAGCGGGCGAGGTCGGCCATCACCATCACCGCGCCGCGCAGGACGCCGACGACGAGCAGGTCCCGGCCCTCGTAGTCCTCGGTGATCTGGAGGGCCATCTCGGCCAGCCGCTGCTGGATCTGCTCCTCGGTGAAGAGGATGTTGACCAGGTCGTGCTCCACGTGGGACGAGTCCATGGGCGTCAGCCTAGGGTCTCACGGAGCCTCGATGACCAGCAGCCCGTCGCGGCGGAGGGCGCGGAGCGGCCCGGGCAGGTCGATCCACTTCTGCCCGCGCCAGCCGACGACCAGCCCGTCGACGGCGAGGACGTGGTCGCGGGTCAGCTCCGAGGGGGGTGCGCCCGAGTCGAGGGCGGCACGACGGATGGCCCGGTGGCGCAGCGCGGGCGGGGCGGCCGCGAGGACCGTGACGTCGAGTCCGCCGTCGCGGGACGCCCCGGACAGGACGTCGACGGCCAGGTCGTCGAGCAGGGCGGTGTCGTCGCGCAGCTGGTCGGCCGTGCGGGCGAGGGCCTCGGCGATGCCGGGGCCGAGCTCGGCCTCGAGCACCGGCAGCACCCGCTCGCGCACCCGGACCCGGGTGTAGCCCGGGTCGGCGTTGTGCGGGTCGTCCCACACCTCGAGCCCCTCGACCAGGCAGGCGGTGACGGTGTCGGTACGACGTACGCCGAGCAGGGGCCGCGCGAAGACGCCGAAGGCCGGCCGCATGCCCTGCAGCGAACGTCCGCCCGAGCCGCGGGTGAGGCCGAGCAGCACCGTCTCGGCCTGGTCGTCGAGGGTGTGGCCGAGCAGCACGAGCCCGGCCCGCAGGTGCTCGGCGACCTGCTCCAGGACGGCGTACCTCGCCTCGCGAGCAGCGGCCTCCGGACCGAGGCCGGACGCGGCGTCGACCTCGACGCGCGCGGTCAGGGTCTCGTCGACGCCCATGGCCGCGAGCTGCGCGACCACTCGGTCCGCCTGCTCCGCGGAGCCGGGCTGAAGGCCGTGGTCGACCGTCACGCCGACCACGCGCATGCCGAGCTTGTGACCCTCGAACACGGCCGCGGACGCGAGCGCCAGGGAGTCGGCGCCCCCGCTGCACGCCACCGCGACGGTCTCCCGGCCACCGCCCCGCGGCTCGGGCCGGGCCAGCGTCCGGCGGACCGGCACCCGGACCGCCGCGATCGAGGGGTGGAGCGTCACAGCACCCGGGCGATCCAGGCGTCGGGGTCGGTGATCTCGGCCTTCGCCGGGAGGGCCTCCGGGCCGGTCCACACGGTGTTGAACTCGTCCATGCCGACCTTGTCGACGACGTGGCGCACGAACACCGCCCCGTCGCGGTACTGGGCCATCTTGGCGTCGAGGCCGAGCAGGCGGCGCAGCAGCTTGTCGAGGGAGCCGACGCCCTTGCGGCGCTGGTTGAACTTGCGGCGGATCTCCGCCACCGACGGGATGACGGTGGGACCGACACCGTCCATCACCACGTCCGCGTGACCCTCGAGCAGCGACATCACGCCCGTGACACGGTCGAGGATCTCCTTCTGCTCGGGCGAGGAGACGAGGTCGATGATGCTGCCGTTGCCACCGCGGAGCGCGTCGGCGCCCCGACGCAGCCCGTCGAGCAGCGCGCTCGGCTCGAGGGTGTCGGCGACGGCGTGCATCTGGGTCATCAGGTGCTGGCCCAGCCACGGGTTGGCCGTGAACTGCACCCGATGGGTCTCCTCGTGCAGGCACACCCACAGCCGGAAGTCGGTGGGGTCGGCGCCGATCTCGCGCTCGACGTGGACGATGTTGGGCGCCACCAGCAGCAGGCGTCCGTTGGGGTCGTGGAACGGGTCGAACTGGCCGAGCACCTTGCTGCTGAGGAAGCCCAGCATCAGCCCGACCTCGGCGCCGGTGACCCGGGTGCCGACAGCCTCGCCGAACGCGGACGGGGGGCCCTTCTTCTCGACGAGCTTGTCCACGACGGGGCTCAGGAGCTTGGCGAAGCCGTCGGCGTTCGCGCGCAGCCACCCGGTGCGGTCCACGACCAGCACGGGGGCCGTGCCGTCCTCCGCGTGCAGCCCGGTGAACTCGCGGACCAGCGGGGTCGAGCGGTTCGCGCCGTCACGGAGCTCGACGACGGCGGCCTCGGCCTCCTCGGGCGTCACGTCCGGCCCCGGCCCGGCGATCCGGGATCCCACGGTGACGGCGAAGTCCCAGTCGACGAGGTTCATACAGCGACCCTAGCCGGGGTGTCGTGAGCCGAACGCCTGTCAGCGTGAGCAGCGGCAGGCGGCGAGGGAGGCGGCGGCGCGGTCGAGCGCCTCCTGCGCGTCGTAGCGCTCCTCGGGCGGCGACCGGTCCGCCCCGAAGACGAAGGCCAGCGGCTCGCCCCCGCGGTCGACGGCGATGCCGGCGAGGGCATGCACCCCGGTGAGCGTGCCGGTCTTGGCACGCACGAGCCCGCGCGCGACCGCGGGTCCCTCGGCGAAGCGGTAGGTCAGCGATCCGGTGAACCCGGCGACCGGCATCCCGGTGACCAGGCTGCGCATCGCCTCGCCGTCCGGCCCGGCCGCGTGCTGGACCAGGTCGATCAGCGTGGAGGTCACGACCCGGTTGCGACGCGACAGGCCGGAGCCGTCGTACACCTCCGCGCCGGCGACGTCGATCCCGAGCCCGTCGAGGGTGGCGAGCACCCCAGCGGCGCCTGCCTCGAACGACCCGGTGCCGGAGGTGGCGAGGCCGACCTGGTGGCCGACCACCTCGGAGCCCTCGTTGTCGCTGACGTCGAGGATCCGCTCGGCGACCTGCGACAGGGGTGCGCTCTCGACCGCGGCGAGCTCCTCGGCGCCTGCTGGTACGACGACCCGCTGCGGCCGGCCGGTGACGCGCAGGCCCGCGGCCCGGAGGGCGTCGGCGAAGACCCGGGCGGCCGCCAGCGACGGCTCGTCGGACTTGAGGTCGCTGTCCGGCTCGTCGCCCCCGTCGACCATGAGCGCGGTGATCGGGCTGACGATGTCGTCGGGGACGTAGTCGCGGCGCCAGGCCGGGTTGTCGGTCGGCCCGGTGAAGAGGCTGTCGTCGAAGCGGACCCGGACGCGCCCCTCACCGCCCAGCGCCTCGGCGGCCTCGAGGGCGAGCGTCGTGACGTCGGCGCGGGCCGGGTAGGTCGACTCGGCCTCGGCGATCGTGACGGACCTGCTGGCCAGCAGCGGGTCTCCCCCGCCGACCAGGACGACGTCGCGCGGACCCGGGCCGCGCACCACCCGCGTGGTGAAGGTGTGGTCGGGCCCGAGCACCTCGAGGGCGGCACCGAGGGTGAGCAGCTTGGTCGTCGAGGCCGGGAGGTAGCGCCCGTCCCCCGTCGTCCACTCGGGCGAGCCCGGCGCCAGGGCGGCGACCGCCCCGACGACGTGGCGGCCCAGGTCGGGGTCGGCGAGGTCGGCACCGACGGCCGCGGCCACGCGCTCCGGGACGAGGACGGCCCCGGCGTCGAGGGCGACGGCGTCGTCACCCGGGGGCGACCAGTCGGGCAGGTCGAGCCCGGCGGGCGCGAGCACCTGCTCGGGCTCGGTCACCGGGTCCGCGGCCAGCCCGGGCAGGTAGCGCTGTCCCCACTCGAAGCGGTAGGCCCCCAGGCCCGCCGCGAGCAGGGCGAGGACCAGCAGCGTCGGCAGCCAGTGCCGGGCCGATGGCCGACGGGACCGACGGCCGGAGTGGCGTAGGTCACGTCCCACCCTTTTCGACCCTCTCGCTTCGCGCATCGGGGCCATTGTGCGCGACACTGCCCCGAGACCAACGCGTCGGGCTCGCGGCCGGACGCAGCTGAGCGGCCCGATGGCGTGCCGGAGATGTGGAGGAAGACGTGCTGACGTTCGACGTGCTGGTGGAGATCCCCAAGGGTGAGCGCAACAAGTACGAGGTCGACCACGAGACCGGGCGCATCCGCCTGGACCGCATGCTCTTCACCTCGACGGCGTACCCGGCGGACTACGGCTTCATCGAGGACACGCTCGGCCAGGACGGCGACCCGCTCGACGCGCTCGTGATCCTCCAGTCGCCCACCTTCCCCGGCTGCCTCATCGAGTGCCGCGCCATCGGGATGTTCCGGATGACCGACGAGGCCGGCGGCGACGACAAGGTCCTCTGCGTCCCGGCCCACGACCCGCGCCTGGAGCACCTCCGCGACATCAACCACGTCTCGAAGTACGACCGCCTCGAGATCCAGCACTTCTTCGAGGTCTACAAGGACCTCGAGCCCGGCAAGTCCGTCGAGGGGGCCGACTGGGTCGGCCGCACCGAGGCCGAGGCCGAGGTCCGCGCGTCGTTCGAGCGCTTCAAGACCGAGGGCCACGGCAACGACCTCGACAACATCGCCGACGACAGCCTCGGCGAGAACGCCTGAGGCTCTGCGCTCCACGCGCTGTAACGCCGGGTTAGTTGCTGTACCCACCCCCTTGCTAGGTAGTGGGTACAGCTCGTAACCCGGCGTTACATGCGTTGAGAGGGGGCGGGTCAGGCGGCG
>DATIAJ010000256.1:0-7701 GCA_035458105.1 Nocardioides sp.
TCGAAGTGGATCCTCGAGTTCGGCGAGCCGATCCGCACCGACGCCTACGAGCCCGGTGAGGCGGAGGACCCGATGCTCGTCTTCAACGTCACCGACCAGGTGCGCGAGACGATCCAGCACACCCTGTTCGACCTGCTGCGCGACCGCGGCGGCGTCTTCGGCTGAGCGACGCGCCAGCGGCTAGGGCAGGAGTCCGCCGGTCCCCTGGTCGAGCGTGCCGCCGGTCAGTCCGTCGACGGTGCCGGTCACCTCGCCGATGAGCCCCCCGGTTGCGTCGTCGGCGTCCGAGGTGAGGCCGCCGAGCGCGCCTCCGGTCGCGTCGTCGAGCTGGCCGGTGACGGTGCCGGTCGTGTCCGTCAGGCCGTCGGTGACGTCGCCGGTCGTGTCGGTCGCCGTGTCGGTCAGGCCCTTGGTGATGTCCTTGACCGGCTTGGTCGGCTCGGGCTTGACGGGAGCGGTGCTCGTCGCGTCGGGCACGGCCGAGGACGGGCCTGGCGTGGTCGACGGCAGCGTGGTCGGCACCACCTGTTGCGGGTCGAGCGCCTCGGGGACGGTGATGCCGGTGAGGTCCTGCCCCGAGATCGGCGCGCCCTCCAGCGTCAGCAGGTCGGCGTCGAGGCCGGAGACGAGGTCGCCCTGGGGGGCGCTGGTCAGCAGGAACTCGGGCATGGTCGTGATGCCACCGGTGCAGCCGCCGCAGGCATTGCTGACCTCGAGGTCGAGGTCGGCCAGCGTCCGCCCCGCGGCCAGCAGCTCGTCGCGTGCGCTCTCGGGAAGCTCGCCCTGGAGGCGCTCGAGCCGGTCCATGCTGGTGGCGATGAAGTCGCGCGCGGCCTGGGCGTCGCTGTCGCGGCCGGTCGCCTCGTAGGAGAGGAGCAGGCTGCGCACGCCGTCGCTCGACTGGCGGGTGAAGGAGTCGAGCGTGTCAGGCACCAGCTGGTCGCGACCGGCGTCGCCGGCGGCGAGCTCCTCGAGCTCGGTGAGACGGGTCTCGGCCTGCGCCAGCAGGGTGCGACCGCGCGCGGCGTCGTCGGTGGCGAGGCGCACCTGCGCTGACTCGATCCCGCGCTTGACGCCGTAGAGCGACTCGCCGGGGAGGGCCGTCTGCGCGGCCACCGCCATCGTGGCCGCGGAGCCGACGAGGGCGACTCCGCCGAGGAGCGCGCCGATGCGACGCGGCCGGGTGCGCGAGGAGGCGGGCATCGCCAGTCGCGACGGCGCCGCGGGCTGCCGGACCAGCGCGGTGTCGGCCTCCGCCATCAGCCGCTCGCGCAACGACGCGACGAATTCGGGCCGCGCCGCCACGGGTGGCACCGCCCGGAGGCCGGCCACGACCTCGAGCAGGTCGGCGTACGGCTCCGCATCGCGTCCTGACGGACCCGAGGGAGCGGTTTCGGGGTCACGGGAGAGGAGTGCCTCGAACTCGTCAGCACGTCGTCGTGCCGAGAAGGGGGCTGTCATCGCGGTCGTCCTGTCTCACTGCTGGCGGGTCCTCCCACTGGGACGAACGAGCCAGACGAGGCAGGGGTTACGGGTTGTGTCACGCGTCTCTCAACCCCTCCGGCAGCAGCTTGGCGAGGTTGCGCACGCCGCGCAGCTGGAGCTGCTTGACAGCGCCGTCGGACCGGGCGAGAGCCTGCGCCGTCTCCGCGATCGACAGCCCCTGCAGGAACCGCATGATGAGGCACTCCCGCTGCTCGACCGGAAGCTCGGTGAGCGCGTTGAGGAGCACCTCGTTGGTGAGGCCGGCGATGACCGCGTCCTCGGGCCCCTCGGTGGTGTCGTCGTGCGGGGTCATGTCCTCGGTGGTGAGCTCGAGGCGGGTGCGACCGGCCTTGAAGTGGTCCATCGTGAGGTTGCGGGCGATGGTCATCAGCCAGGCGCCGAAGTCCTTGCCCTGCCACCGGAAGCTGTTCATGCTGCGCAGCGCCCGGAAGAAGGTCTCGGAGGTGAGGTCCTCGGCGAGGGTCTGGGAGCGGGTGCGGTAGTAGAGGAAGCGGTAGACCGAGGCCTGGTAGTGGTCGTAGAGGAGGCCGAACGCCTCCTTGTCGCCGGCGCGGGCGAGCTCGACGAGCGCGATCAGCCGCTCGCGCTCGGCCTCGTCGACCTCCGAGGACGTCGCCCGGTCCTCGTCACCCACGGGGCCGCCACCGGGCCCACCGGACCTCGCGCCGGGGGCGGCTGTCTCGGCGAGCAGCACGTGGCCGGCGAGCTGGGGGACCGGCTGGGGGACGGGCTGGACCGCGAGGGCAGCGGCGACCGCGCGCCGAAGCGCGTCCATGCCGTGCTCGAAGGCACGATCGAGGTCGTTCGTCGCCCGCATGCGGTGTCCCCTCCCGGTTGGAGCATCCTCCACGATAGGGGGCCGGGTCGGCCTTGTGAACCCGTGAGTAACTTTCAGTTACACCGACGGGTCGCGGCTCAGGCGGAGCGGTCGCGCCCGCGCAGGCTCACGCCGGCGGCGACGGCGCCCGTCACCGCGCCGGCGACCGCGGCGCCGAGGATGCCGACCCGGGCCGCCTTGCGCCCCGTGCGGTAGTCGTGGATCCGCCAGCCGTGGGCACGCGCGTGGGCGCGCAGCCGGGCGTCGGGGTTGATGGCGCAGGGATCGCCCACCAGCGAGAGCATCGGGAGGTCGTTGCTGGAGTCGGAGTAGGCCGAGCAACGGGCGAGGTCGAGGCCCTCCCGGGCGGCGAGCGCCTTGATCGCCTCCGCCTTGGCCGGCCCGTGCAGCAGGTCGCCGACGAGCCGGCCGGTGTAGACGCCGTCGACGTGCTCGGCGACCGTGCCCATGGCGCCGGTGAGGCCGAGCCGACGGGCGATGATGGTGGCGATCTCGATCGGTGCCGCCGTCACCAGCCACACGCGCTGGCCCTCGTCGAGGTGGAGCTGGGCCAGCGCGCGCGTGCCGGGCCAGACGCGGTGGGCCATCGCCTCGTCGAAGATCTCCTCGCCGAGCTCCTCGAGCTCCGCGGTGGTGTGCCCGGCGATGAACGACAGCGCGGAGTTGCGCGCCTCGGCCACGTGCTCGGGGTCCTCGACGCCCGCGATCCGGAAGTAGGCCTGCTTCCACGCCGCCGAGGCGATCTCCCGCGTGGTGAAGAACCGACGGCGGTAGAGCCCCCGCGCGAAGTGGAAGATGCTGGCGCCCTGCATGACGGTGTTGTCGACGTCGAAGAAGGCGGCCGCGGTCGGGTCGCTCGGCCAGGCGAGGGCGTTCTCGACCTCCGCAGACGCTGCCGCGGCCTCGCCCGCGAGGGCCGACCGCTGCTGCAGGTTGAGGCGCCGGGGTCGCTCGGACGGGGTCACCGGTCAAGCGTAGCGGCGCCCGCCTCCGCCGCCGGGCTGTGGAAGGATCGACGCATGCCGCGCAACGACATCTCCGCGTTGGTGGCCGAGGCTGCCGACGAGGTCCCCGACCGGCAGGCCCTCGTCGAGAGCGGCGGTCGCTCGCTCACCTGGTCCCGGCTCGAGGACGAGGTGGCCCGCATCGCGACCGGGCTCGGGACCCACGGCATCCGCGCCGGCCAGCGGGTGATGATCGCCGTCGGCAACCGCATCGAATTCGTCACGACCTACCTCGGCGTGCTCCGCGCGCAGGTCGTCGCCGTCCCGGTCAACCCGCGTTCCACGGCTGGCGAGCTGGCCCGGATGGTCGCTGACTCGGGCACCCGCCTGGTCGTCACCGACGAGACCACGCTCGACGCCGTACGCGCGGCGCTGGACGAGCTGGACCTCGACGTGGCCCGGCCGACGGTCGTCGTCACGGGCGCCTCGCCCGGTGAGGGCGAGCTGGCCCTGGACGACCTGCGCGCGGACGTCGTACGCCCCGTCCCGCCGCTGCCCGACCCGGAGAAGCTCGCCGCGCTCCTCTACACGAGCGGCACCTCGGGCCTGCCCCGCGCCGCGATGCTCAGCCACCGCGCGCTCCTGGCCAACATCGAGCAGGTGGCAGCCGTCGAGCCGCCGATGTTGCACGGGGACGACGTCGTGCTCGGCGTGCTGCCACTCTTCCACGTCTACGGCCTCAACGCCGTGCTCGGCGGCGTCCTGCGGCACCGGGCTCGGCTGCTGCTGGTGGAGCACTTCGACCCGCAGGCGGTGCTCGACCTCATCGACGACGAGGCGTGCAGCGTCGTGCCGATCGCACCGCCCGTCTTCACCCACTGGCTGCCCGACGAGCACCTGCGCGAGCGGCTCGGACCGGTCCGGCTCGTGCTGTCGGGCTCGGCTCCGCTGGAGCCCGAGGTGATCGAGGAGTTCACCTCGCGCACCGGCATCCCCGTGCACCAGGGCTACGGCCTCACCGAGGCCTCGCCGGTGGTGACGAGCACGCTCTGCAGCCGCGAGCCCCGGGCGGGGTCCGTCGGCGCGGCGCTCCCCGGCATCGAGCTGCGGCTGGTCGACGAGACGTGGGGCCAGGTCGAGGGGGAGGACCCCGGCCAGATCCAGGTGCGCGGTGACAACCTCTTCAGCGGCTACTGGCCCGACGGGTCCGACGGCCCCGACGACGAGGGCTGGTACGGCACCGGCGACGTCGGCTTCCTCGACGCGAGCGGGGACCTGTTCCTCGTCGACCGGGTCAAGGAGCTCATCATCGTCAGCGGCTTCAACGTCTACCCCACCGAGGTGGAGGACGTGATCCGCGAGGTCGACGGCGTGGCCGAGGCCGCCGTCATCGGGGTGCCCGACGAGACGACGGGCGAGGCGGTGGTGGCGTACGTCGTCCCGGTCGGCGGCGTCGCCCACGCACGTCCCCACCTCGAGGAGGCGGTGCGGGCGCACGCCGTCGTACGGCTGGCGCGCTTCAAGCAACCGACCCGCATCGAGGTCGTCGACGAGCTCCCCCTCACGGTGACCGGCAAGGTGCAGAAGGGGCGGCTGCGCGGCCTCGAGCGACGTCGGGTGCAGGGGCTCCTGCCATGACCACCGCGCGGGTCACGCTGTACACCCGACCGGGCTGTCACCTCTGCGACGCCGCCCGCGAGGTCGTCGCGCGGGTGTGCGCCGACGTGGGGGAGTCCTTCGACGAGGTCGACATCACCACCGACGACGAGCTCGAGGACCGCTTCGGCGAGGACATCCCGGTGACCTTCGTCGACGGCAGGCAGCACGACTTCTGGCGCGTCGACGAGACCCGGCTGCGGGCGGCCCTCGGGGCGTGACGACCGCGTCATCGCATCGGGGATGTCGGCGGTGGTGTGACGCGTTGGGCAAGGAGTGAGGCTCTCCCTGCTCGACCGTTCGAGGACGCGTGTCGACGCGCCCGACGCCGCCGCCCTCGAGGCGACGGTGGCCAGGGCGGTGCACGCGGAGCAGGTCGGCTTCGACCGGTTCTGGGTCGCCGAGCACCACGCCGTCCCGGGTATCGCGTCGGGTGCGCCAGCCGTCCTGCTGGCCGCGATCGGGGCCCGCACGGATCACATCCGGATCGGGTCGGGCGGGGTGATGCTGCCGCTGCACCAGCCGCTGGTCGTGGCTGAGCAGTTCCTCGTGCTCGATGCCCTCCACCCCGGTCGGGTCGACCTCGGCCTCGGCCGGTCGCTCGGCTTCACGCAGCCGGTGCGCAGGGCCCTGCGTCGCGATCACGAGGACGGCGACACCTTCGAGGACGACCTGGTCGAGCTGCGCGGCCATCTCGGGGGCACCGCCGAGGTGACCGCCCGCCCCGCCGGTCGGCCGGTGCCGATGCACCTGCTCGCCACCGGGCGCGGGCTGGAGGTCGCGGCACGGCTGGGCCTGCCGGTGGTGGTGGGTGGCCCGATCATCGAATCGGACGAGCTCGTCGACGCGTTGGCCGGCTACCGCCGCTCATTCGTCCCGCACGAGGGCAGCGCGCCTCGGGTCACGATCTCCCTCGACGTCCTCGTCGCCGACGACGACGCGACCGCCCGCGAGCTCGCCCTGCCCGAGGCCTGGGCGATGGCGTTGTCCCGCCAGAACGGCGAGTTCCCGCCGCTGGAGCCGGTGCCGGCGATCCGCGCCGCGGCATGGTCGAGCCAGGTACGCCGACGCGTCGAGGCCTCGCTCCACCGGGCGTTCGCCGGCAGTACGACGACCGTGCGGCGCCGCCTCGAGTCCCTGGCTGAGCGCACCGGGGCGGACGAGCTGCTGGCGAGCTCGTCGACGTACGACCGCGAGGCGCTGCTCGCCTCGGACCGGATGCTGCGCGACGTCGTGGGCTGAGGACGCGCCGACTCAGCCCTCGCCGCCGCTCCCCATCTGCTCGCCGATGAACCTGGCGTTGGGGTCGAGGGACTGCTGGGGACGCCTCGGGTCGGGTGCAGGACCACCCGCGAGGAGCCCCGGCTGACGTGGTCGGCGCCGCCGTCCCTTCCACCGCTGTCGAAGCGCCACGATCGATCTGACCAGCATCGTCGGTCCCCTTCCCGTCCCCCGGGAATGCGTGTCCCGGTGGCGTCTCGGCCCGTGCATCGTGACATCTGGGCCGGGTGCTGTCTCCCGATCGCTGAGCCGAGCTGGGTGCCCGGAGGTGGGCGAGTCGGGTGAGCGCTGACGCCAGTGCACGTGATGATGTCGCGCTGCTAGGCGGGCTCAGGGTGGTGTGCAGCACCCCGGGCGACCACGAAGCACATGGCCGCGAGGACGAGGGCGAGCGGAGCCATGAGGTACCGCTCCCAGCTGCTCTCCGACGCGAGGTTGCCCAGCGCGGACAGCAGCAGGAGCACGACCAGGGCCCAGGTGCCGATCCGGGCGACTCCGCTCGCAACCCACGGGACGTTCATGCCAGCCCGGCGGAGAATGACTCCGATCGCCAGCATGTAGAAGAGCACCGAGACCGCGCTTCCGACGCGCAGTCCGGGTGTGAGCGTCTCCTGGGCGCCGCCCCAGGCAGCATCTCCGAGGGGAGGGCCCAGCGCGAGCGCGAGCTGGAAGAGGGCGAGGCCACCGAAGGCTGTGGCCGCAACGGAGGCGATGGTGCGGGTAGTCATTGCAGCCCCTTCCCGGCGTCCGACGGCCCAAGACCTGTTGACGTGACGATGCTCTTCCGCTCCGCGCGCGTCCAGAGGAGTTGGTCCCTGGTCCCGCTCACGCTCAGGTATCCGAGGCCGGGGTGCACCGCTCATCGTTCAGATGACGTGGACACGGGGTGGGAGCTGCGCGATGACCAGGCGACTCGCCCCGGCAGTGGGGGACGACCCGGACGGCTCAGGCTTGCGCACTTGGGAACGCGACGCGCCTGCGGCCCCGCTACCGGGTGGGTGGCGGGGTGTGGGGCGGGGTCATGGTCGGCGCGGTGTCGGGATGGGTACGACGTCGGCTGGGCCGGGTGGGTCTGGTGGTCCTGGGTCGTCGATCGGGGTGGTGCCGGTGTGGTCGCGGCGGTAGCGGTAGCCGTGCGGGCTGGTCCACTCGAAGACCCCGGGCGCGACCATCTCGTAGCGCCAGGCGGAGTGTGTCTTGAGGCGGTGGTGGAAGCGGCACAGGGCGGCGAGGTTGTCGGTCTGTGTCGGGCCGGGCTGGGGTCGGCCCTCTGCCTCGGCGTCGTGGTCATAGGGGATGAGGTGGTCGATGTCGCAGGCCCGGGCGGGTCGGGTGCACCAGGGGAACACGCACGTGCGGTCTCTGAGGATGATCTGTTCGCGGATCCGGTCCGGCACGGTGTAGGCGGGGGTGGCCAGCTGGGTGTTGAGGTCGATGACGGGCTTGACGGTCACCTTGGTGCGGGAGTCGGCGCAC
>DATIAJ010000257.1:0-3785 GCA_035458105.1 Nocardioides sp.
ATCGAGTCGGGCAAGCTGCGCCAGGAGCTCGGCTGGCAGCCGCAGTTCCAGGACTTCGAGGCCGGCCTGGCCAACACCATCGAGTGGTACCAGACCCACGAGGACTGGTGGCGCCCGCACAAGGACGCCGTCGAGGCGAAGTACGCGGAGAAGGGCCAGTGACCTCGGGCCTCTCCCCCCACGATCGGCCGAGCCTCGAGACGACCCCGATCCCCGGCCTCGTCGTCGTACGCCTCGACCGGCGCGACGACGCCCGCGGGTTCTTCAAGGAGAACTGGCAGCGCGAGAAGATGCTCGCGATCGGGCTGCCCGACTTCGGCCCGGTGCAGAACAACGTCTCCTACAACGCCGACCGCGGCGTGACCCGCGGCATCCACACCGAGCCGTGGGACAAGTTCGTCTCCCTGGCCACCGGCCGGATCTTCGGCGCCTGGGTCGACATGCGCCAGGGCGACAGCTTCGGCGCGACCTTCACCCTCGAGATGGACACCGCGGTCGCCGTCTTCGTGCCGGCCGGCGTCGGCAACAGCTACCAGGTGCTCGAGGACGCCACGGCCTACACCTACCTCGTCAACGCGCACTGGCGCCCCGGCATCGCCTACCCCGCGCTCGCCCTCGACGACGCCACGGTCGCCATCGACTGGCCGATCCCGCTGTCCGAGGCGATCATCAGCGAGAAGGACCAGAACAACCCCGGTCTCGACCCCTCCACGGCGATCCCCGGCAGGAAGACGCTCGTCCTCGGCGGCGGCGGCCAGCTCGGCCTCGCCCTCGCGGCCGCCTTCCCCGGCAGCGAGGCCGTCACCCGCGCGGAGCTCGACCTCACCGACGCCGAGGCCGTGGCCGCCTGGCCGTGGCACGAGTACGCCGTCGTGCTCAACGCCGCGGCCTACACCGCCGTCGACGCCGCAGAGACGCCCGAGGGACGCGTGGCCGCCTGGGCGACCAACGCCACCGGACCCGCCACCCTCGCCGGCCTCGCCCGCGAGCACGGCTTCACCCTCGTGCACTACTCCTCCGACTACGTCTACGACGGCACCGCGCCCCTCGACCCCGGCCACACCGAGGACGAGCCGCTCTCGCCCCTCGGCGTCTACGGGCAGACCAAGGCCGCCGGCGACGTCGCCGTCTCGCTCGCCCCGCGCCACTACGTCCTGCGCACGTCGTGGGTCATCGGCGAGGGCAAGAACTTCGTCCGCACCATGCAGGCGCTCGCCGAGAAGGGCGTCTCGCCCAGCGTGGTCGACGACCAGGTCGGCCGGCTGACGTTCACCGACGAGCTGGTCCGGGCCACCCGCCACCTCCTCGACACCGACGCCGCCTTCGGCACCTACCACGTGTCCAACGGCGGCCCGGCGATGTCGTGGCGCGAGATCGCCCAGGCGGTCTTCGAGCGCTCCGGCCGCAGCGCCGACGACGTCTCCGGCACGACCACGGCGGCGTACGCCGAGGGGGTGCTGGCCCAGGGCAACCCCTTCGCCCCGCGCCCGCTCAACTCGGCGATGTCGCTCGCCAAGCTCCGCGCGACCGGCTTCGAGCCCGAGGACGCGATGACCGCCCTCGACCGCTACCTCGCCTGACGCGTCGTTCGACCCGCTGCTCCTCGGCGCGGGTGGCGGCACATCGCACCCGCCGGCCTCCCCCGCACGCAATCTGCCGCCACCATCGCGCGCCCATCGCCGGGGGTGGCGGCACATCGCACCCGCCGGCCTCCCCCGCACGCAATCTGCCGCCACCATCGCGCTGCCGCCACCATCGCGCGCCATCGCCGGGGGGTGGCGGCCTGCAACATCGCGGCGGGCGATGTCGATCATGTACGCCGCCGGGGTCGCGGCGCCGACCGCGCAGCGGGCTCAGCGGCGGGCTCAGCGGCGGGAGGTGACCTCGGCCAGCGCCGGGCGCACGTCGGCGATGTAGACGAGCGAGGCGATCGTGAAGATCAGGTGGATGATCCCGAGCGGCGAGGAGCCGATCAGGATGAGCTGGGCGGCGAAGCCCAGGCCGGTGATCGCGCACCACGCCTGCTTGGTGAGCTTGCCTGCCGCCTGGTAGGCCTCGGCGGAGTAGGTCAGGGAGTTGATGAACGCGAATCCCTTGATGGCGAGCAGCGCGACGAGCACCACCAGCATCAGCGTGCTCTGGAACGCGTAGATGTTCACGGCACGAGCGTAGCCGGACGAGGCCAGACGTGACGATCACGTCACCTGGACGTAACAGCGGCTGCCTATGTTTCGTCAGGTGCACCTGACCCCCTCCGACACCGAGAAGCTGCTGCTCGCCGTGGCCGGCATGGTCGCCCGCGACCGGCTGGCCCGCGGCGTGCGCCTCAACCACCCCGAGTCCGTCGCTCTGCTGAGCACCTGGGTGATCGAGCGCGCCCGCGACGGGGCCTCGGTCGCCGAGCTGATGACGAGCGGCCGCGAGGTGCTCACGGCCGAGCAGGTGATGCCCGACGTGGTGCCGATGCTGCGCGAGGTGCAGGTCGAGGCGACCTTCCCCGACGGTCGCAAGCTGGTGACCCTCCACGACCCGATCGGCTGAGAGGCGCAGACATGACCAGCGACAGCGACGGGCCGGGCGCGATCCGGTGCGCCCCGGGCACCCACGTCCTCAACGCCGACCGCACCCCCGACGAGCGGCGTACGGTCGTCATCACCAACACCGGCGACCGCCCCGTCCAGGTCGGCTCCCACGTCCACCTGCCGCTGGTCAACGCGGCGCTGGACTTCGACCGGGAGGCGGCGGAGGGGTTCCGGCTCGACGTCCCGTCCGGCACGTCCCAGCGCTTCGAGCCGGGCGCGTCGCGGTCGGTGGCGATCGTCGCGCTGCGGGGTCGGCGCGTGGTCCCCGGGATCCAGGTACGGGCCGATGGTTGAGATCAGCCGCGAGGCGTACGCCGCCATCTACGGGCCGACGACCGGCGACCAGGTCCGTCTCGGTGACACCGACCTGTGGATCGAGGTCGAGGACGACCTGACCTTCGGCGGCGAGGAGGCCGTTTTCGGCGGGGGCAAGTCGATCCGCGAGTCGATGGCGCAGTCGGCCGTCCCGCGGTCCGGCGGTGCGCTCGACACGGTCATCACCAACGCGGTCGTGCTCGACCACTGGGGCGTTGTCCGCGCCGACGTGGGCCTGCGCGACGGTCGGATCGTGGCGCTCGGGCGCGCCGGGAACCCCGACATCGCCGACGGGGTGCATCCCGACCTCGTGATCGGCCCGGGCACCGACGTCATCTCCGGCGAGGGCAAGATCCTCACGGCGGGCGCGATCGACGTCCACGTGCACCTGCTCTCGCGCTCCCAGGTGGTGGAGGCCCTCGCCACCGGGACGACCACGATCGGCGGCGGTGGCACCGGTCCCTCCGAGGGCTCGAAGGCGACCACGGTGACGCCCGGCGCGTGGCACCTGCGGGCGGTCCACCGCGCGCTGGACGACCTCCCGGTCAACGTCCTGCTGATGGGCAAGGGCAACACCGTGTCGGCGGAGGGCCTGGCGGAGCAGGCGCTGGCCGGCGCGGCGGCCTACAAGGTGCACGAGGACTGGGGCGCGACGCCTGCGGCCATCGACGCCGCGCTGCGTGCGGCGGACGAGTTCGGCCTCCAGGTGGCGCTCCACTCCGACAGCCTCAACGAGGCCGGCTACCTCGAGTCGACGCTGGCGGCGATCGGCGGCCGCTCCATCCACGCCTTCCACGCCGAGGGCGCCGGCGGCGGTCACGCGCCCGACATCATCAAGGTCGCCTCGCACCCCCACGTCATCCCGGGGTCGACCAACCCGACCCTCCC
>DATIAJ010000258.1:0-2038 GCA_035458105.1 Nocardioides sp.
GTCCCTTCTGCCGGGTGATGCGACCGACGAAGATCACGCTGGGACGGTCGGGGTCGACGCCGAGCTCGCGGACCCGGTCGGGGTTCGCCACCGGCGCCCACTCGGTCGTGTCGATGCCGTTGTGCACCACGTGCACGCGCGCCGGGTCGACGTTCGGATAGCTGCGCAGCACGTCGTCGCGCATCGCGGCGCTGACGGCGACGATGCCGGCCGCGCCCTCGTACGCCGTCCGCTCGGCCCAGCTCGACAGGGCGTAGCCGCCGCCGAGCTGCTCGGACTTCCACGGCCGCATCGGCTCGAGCGAGTGCGCGCTGACGACGTGGGGGATGCCGTGCATCAGCCCGGCGAGGTGCCCGGCCATGTTGGCGTACCAGGTGTGCGAGTGGACGAGGTCGGCGCCGTCGCAGTCGTCGACCATCGCGAGGTCGACGCCCAGGGTGCGGATCGCCGGGTTGGCCCCCGCCAGCGACGACGGCTCGGCGTACGCCGTCGTTCCGGGCTCCGAACGCGGGGCGCCGAAGCAGCGCACCCGCGCGTCGACGTCGGGCAGCACCCGCAGCGCGCGGACGAGCTCGGCGACGTGCACGCCGGCCCCGCCGTAGACCTCCGGTGGGTACTCCTTGCTCAGGACGTCGATGCGCATGGGGCGAACCTAGTCGCAAAACGCGGTCCCGAGGGAGGTCGACCGCGCCCCTGCGGACGGCTAGTTTCGTCGCATGCCCATGACGCCCCCGCGCAAGAAGGTGCTCGCCGTCGTCCTGGCCGGTGGTGAGGGCAAGCGCCTGATGCCGCTGACGGCCGACCGCGCCAAGCCAGCGGTCCCGTTCGGCGGCATCTACCGCCTGATCGACTTCGCGCTGTCCAACGTCGTCAACTCCGGCTACCTCAAGGTCGTCGTGCTGACGCAGTACAAGTCCCACAGCCTGGACCGCCACGTCACCACGACCTGGCGCATGTCGCAGCTGCTGGGCAACTACGTCACCCCGGTGCCGGCGCAGCAGCGCGTCGGCAAGCGGTGGTACCTCGGCAGCGCCGACGCGATCTTCCAGTCGCTCAACCTGCTGACCGACGAGCAGCCAGACATCGTGGTCGTGGTGGGCGCCGACCACGTCTACCGGATGGACTTCGCCCAGATGGTGGCCGACCACGTCGAGTCGGGCGCCGGGTGCACGGTCGCCGCGATCCGCCAGCCGATCAGCCTGGCCGACCAGTTCGGCGTCATCGACGTCGACCCGTCGAGCCCGAGCCGGATTCGGGCGTTCCTCGAGAAGCCGACCGACCCCGTGGGCCTGCCCGACTCGCCCGAGGAGGTGCTGGCCAGCATGGGCAACTACGTCTTCGACGCCGACGCCCTGCGCGACGCCGTGACCCGCGACGCCGCGCGCGAGCAGTCCAAGCACGACATGGGCGGCGACATCGTGCCGTGGTTCGTCGACAAGTCGGAGTCGGCCGTCTACGACTACAAGGACAACGAGGTGCCGGGCGCGACCGACCGCGACCGCGGCTACTGGCGTGACGTCGGGACGATGCGGTCCTACTACGACGCCCACCTCGACCTGGTCTCGCCACTCCCGGTCTTCAACCTCTACAACACCGCGTGGCCGATCTACACCAGCTACGGCCCGCACCCGCCGGCCAAGCTGGTCGAGGGAGCCAGCGGCGCAGGGGTCTCGACCTTCAACTCGATCCTGTCGCCGGGAGTGGTCGTCAGCGGTGGCACCGTGAACCAGTCCGTGCTCTCGCCCGCGGTCTGGGTCAAGGACGGCGCGGAGGTCTCCGACTCGGTGATCATGGACGGGGTGCACATCGGCGAGGGCGCGATCGTGCGCAACGCGATCATCGACAAGGGCGTCGTCGTCCCGCCCGGCGTGCAGATCGGGGTGGACCACGAGGCCGACCGCGCACGGGGGTTCGTCGTCGACGAGGGACTCACCGTCCTCGCCAAGCAGCAACACGTCCCGGAGGACTGACCCCGACCAGCTCACCGCAGCGCGTCGCGCTGGGCGACGAGGAACGCGGTCTCGACCTCGTTGCGGCA
>DATIAJ010000259.1:0-10872 GCA_035458105.1 Nocardioides sp.
GGGCGAGAACTGGTCGTAGAGCCACCACTCGTCGGCACGGAAGGGGCGGTGGAACCAGATCGTGTGGTCGAGCGACGCGGGCTGTAGGCGCGGGGAGGCGATGTGGATGCCGTGGGGCACGAGCGCGGCGCCGAGCAGCGTGAGGTCGCTGGCGTAGGTGAACGCCGCCTGCTGGACCGTCGAATCGGCGGCGAGGTCGCCGTCGACCCTGATCCAGAGCCGGGCCCGCGCCGGGTGGTCGGGGTCCTCGGGCAGGCCCTGACCGGTGATGCCGACGTGGCGGATGTCGAGGGCTGCCCACTCCCGCTCCCAGTGCTCGGCGGCCTCGGCGCCGCGCGAGCGCGCCAGCTCCACGAGCGGCATCCCCTGCTCGGGGCTGGGCACGTCGGGCATCCGGTCCTGGTGCTCGAGGCCGGGCTCGGGGACCTGGAAGTTGGCGGTCATGTAGAAGATCGTGCGGCCGTGCTGGCGCGCGGAGACGCGACGGGTGACGAACGAGCGACCGTCGCGGATGCGCTCGACGTCGTAGACGATCGGCACGGCCGTGTCGCCCGGACGCAGGAAGTAGGAGTGCAGCGAGTGCAGGACGAACGGGCTGTCCACGCTGCGGGTGGCGGCGACCACCGCCTGGGCGGCGACCTGCCCGCCGAAGACCCGCTGCCGCTCCGTGCGCGCCTGCGCACCGCGGTAGAGGTCGACCTCGAGGCGCTCGAGGTCGAGCAGGCCCGCCAGCTCGTCGGCGCTGCCGGCCATCAGCGGCCGTCCCAGCCCGGGGCGTCGTCGCCGTTGCCCTGGTCCTTCGAGTCGTCCTCGAGGTCGGCCAGGAACGCCTCGAACGCGCTGCCGATCTCCTCGCCGGTCGGGAGCGGCTCGTCGTCGGAGAGCAGCGAGGACCCGCTGGCCTCGGCCTCGCGGAAGGAGTCGTACTGCTGCTCGAGCCCGCGGACGACCTCACCGACCTCGTCATGGGTGGAGAGGTAGCGGTCGACCTCGGTCTCCGTGATCTCGGCAGCCTCGCGCAGCTCGCCCAGGTCGATGGTGAGGTGACCGCCGATCTCGAGGTGCTCGAGGAGCACGAGCGCGGCCTGGGGGTACTCCATCTGGGCGAGGTAGTGCGGGATGTGTGCGACGAAGCCGAGCGCGTCGATGCCCCACTCCCCCAGCCGGATCTCCAGCAGCGCCTGGGCGCTCGCCGGCACGCGCAGCTCGCCCTGCCAGGGGCTCTCCCCGGGGACGAGGTCGGGGCGGTTGGCGTGCGGGGTGATGGCGATCGGCCGGGTGTGCGGCACCGCCATCGGCACGGCGCCCATGCTGACGACGCGGCTCACGTCGAAGCGCTCGACGACCTCGCGGACGGCGCGGGCGAAGGCCTCCCACCGGATGTCGGGCTCGGGCCCGGCCAGCAGCAGGAACGGCGTACCGCCGGTGTCGCGAAGCGCGCGCACGACCAGCCGAGGCGCCTCGTAGTCGGTGTAGTGGTCGCGGACGAAGGTGACCGGCGGGCGGCGCGCCCGGTAGTCGTGGAGGGCGTCGACGTCGAAGGTGGCCACCACCTTGCCGTCCGAGAGGTCGGCCAGGTGGCGCGCGGCCAGCTCCGCTGACTTGCCCGCGTCGAGGAATCCGGTCAGGACGACGACGAGGGTGAGGTCACCGGCGTCGGCGAGCACCTCGGCGTCGTCGACGATGTGCACGAGTCGATCGGCCATGCCCAGAGCCTAGTGACTCGCCGTCCGTGACCTGACACACACCCGTCCTGGTGGGCAGGCATTGTTACCCAAGGGTAACGTGAGCGCACCCCGTCCCCTCAGAGCCTGGGAGAAGCCACGTGTCCCGACCACAGCGTGAGGTCGTCTTCGTCGACGGCGTACGCACCCCGTTCGGCAAGGCCAAGGGCCAGTACGCCGAGACGCGGGCCGACGACCTCGTCATCAAGAGCATCCGCGAGCTGCTCAGGCGCAACCCGTCCCTGCCGCCCGAGCGGGTCGACGAGGTGGCGATCGCCGCCACCACCCAGATCGGCGACCAGGGCCTGACCATCGGCCGCACCGCCGCGCTCCTCGCCGGCCTGCCCCAGAGCGTCCCGGGCTACTCCATCGACCGCATGTGCGCCGGCGCGATGACGGCCGTGACCAACACCGCCTCCGGCATCGCTTTCGGCGCCTACGACGTGGCCATCGCCGGTGGCGTCGAGCACATGGGCCGCCACCCGATGGGTGAGGGCGTCGACCCCAACCCGCGCATCCTGTCCGAGCGGATCGTCAACCCCGACGCGCTCGTCATGGGCAAGACCGCGGAGAACCTGCACGACCGCTACCCCAGCATCACCAAGCAGCGGGTCGACGAGTACGCCGTGCGCAGCCAGCAGAAGACCAAGGCCGCCTACGACGCGGGCAAGATCCAGCCCGACCTCGTCCCCGTCGCCACCCGCTCCGCCGACGCCGGCTGGGGCCTCGCCACGACCGACGAGCCCATGCGCCCCGAGACCACGATGGAGTCGCTGGCCGGGCTGAAGACGCCGTTCCGCTCGCACGGCAACGTGACCGCCGGCAACGCGGCCGGCATCAACGACGGCGCCACCGCCGCCCTGCTGGCCGACGAGGAGACCGCGCGCGAGCTCGGGCTGCCCGTCAAGATGCGCCTGGTCACCTACGCGTTCGTCGGCGTCGAGCCCGAGGTGATGGGCGCCGGCCCGATCCCCGCGACCGAGAAGGCCCTCCGGCTGGCCGGTCTCACCATCGACGACATCGAGGCATTCGAGGTCAACGAGGCGTTCGCCGTCCAGGTGCTCGCCTTCCTCGAGCACTACGGCATCGCCGACGACGACCCGCGGGTCAACCCCTACGGCGGTGCGATCGCGATGGGGCACCCCCTCGCGTCCTCCGGCGTACGCCTGATGAACCAGCTGGCGCGCCAGTTCGAGGAGCGCCCCGAGGTCCGCTACGGCCTCACCACCATGTGCATCGGCATCGGCATGGGCGGCACCGTCATCTGGGAGAACCCGCACTGGCAGCGCTCGACGAACGAGGGAGACAGCAAGTGAACGAGGTCAGCATCTTCGAGCGGGCCCAGGCGATCGTCTCCGACGCCGAGCGCGTCACGCAGGCCCACCTGCGCACGGTCGTCCTGCCCGGCGCGACCATCGGCCTGATCACCCTCGACAACGGCGAGGACCACACCAAGCCGAACACGTTCGGCCCGGCGTCCCTCCTCGCGCTCAACACGGCGATCGACGCTGCCCTGGCCGACGACGCGGTCGACGCGATCGCCGTGACCGGCAAGCCGTTCATCCTGGCCGCTGGCGCCGACCTCAACGCCATCCAGGGCGGCGGCCCCGACGCCGTACGCACGGTGGCCGAGCTCGGGCACGCCGTCTTCCGCAAGCTGCAGGACGGCGGCAAGCCGTCGTTCGGCCTCATCAACGGCCTCGCCCTCGGCGGCGGCCTCGAGGTGGCGCTGCACTGCACCTACCGCACCGTCATGGACTCGGCGCCGGCCCTCGGCCTGCCCGAGGTCATGCTCGGACTGGTGCCCGGCTGGGGCGGCGCGTGGCTGGTGCCCAACCTCGTCGGTGCCGACAAGGCCGTCACGCTGATCGTCGAGAACCCGCTCAACCAGGGCAAGACCCTGGGCGGACAGGCGGCGTACGACTTCGGGCTGGCCGACGCGGTCTTCAACGGCGCGGACTTCCTCGAGCAGTCGCTGCTCTGGGCGGCGTCCGTGCTGCGCGGCGAGACCGTCGTCGAGCGACCCGAGGTCGACCGCGGTGAGGCGTGGGACGCCGCGATCGAGCGGGCCACGGCGATCGTGGCCGCCAAGACCGGTGGCGGCTCCCCCGCCGCAGCCAAGGCGGTCGAGCTCATCGCCGCGGCGCGCGACACCGACCGCGACGCCGGCTTCGCGGCGGAGGACGACGCCCTCGAGGCGATGTCGCAGACCGCCGAGCTGCTGGCGTCGCTCTACTCCTTCGACCTCGTGCAGAAGCGGGCGAAGCGCCCCGCCGGCGCGCCCGACAAGTCGCTCGCCCGGCCGGTCACCAAGGTGGGCATCGTGGGTGCCGGCCTCATGGCCAGCCAGCTCGCGCTGCTCTTCGTACGACGCCTCGAGGTGCCGGTCGTGCTCACCGACCTCGACCAGGAGCGGGCCGACAAGGGCGTGGCCTACGTGCACGCCGAGATCGACAAGCTGCTGGCCAAGGGCCGGATCAACCAGGACAAGGCCAACCGCCACAAGGCGCTGGTGTCCGGTGCTACCGACAAGCAGGTCGCCTTCGGTGACGCCGACTTCGTCATCGAGGCCGTCTTCGAGGAGATGTCGGTCAAGAAGACGGTCTTCGCCGACGTCGAGAAGGTCGTCAGCAGCGAGTGCGTGCTGGCGACGAACACCTCGTCGCTGTCGATCACCGAGATGGCCGCCGACCTCGAGCACCCCGAGCGGGTCGTGGGCTTCCACTTCTTCAACCCCGTCGCGGTCATGCCGCTGCTGGAGATCGTCAAGGGCGACGCGACCGACGACGCCACGCTGGCCACGGCGTTCGCCACCGGCAAGGCGCTGAAGAAGACCACCATCCTGGTCAAGGACAGCCCGTCGTTCATCGTCAACCGGCTGCTGGGCCGCTTCATGAGCGAGGTCGGCCGCATCGTCGACGAGGGCACCTCCGTCGGCGTCGCCGACAGCGCCTTCGCCGGCATCGCGCCGATGCCGCCGTTCGTGCTGCTCTCGCTCGTCGGGCCGGCCATCGCGCTGCACAACAACGAGACGCTGAAGGGCGCGTTCCCCGACCGCTTCTACGTCTCCCCCGCGCTCGAGCGGATCGTCGCGGCCAGGAAGGGCGCCTACTACGGCCCGGACGGCCGTCTCGACCCCGAGGTCGAGGAGCTGCTCGAGAAGCCCGCGCACCCCGTCGTCCTGACGGCCGACGAGGTGCGCGAGCGCACGCTCGCCGGCCTGGCCGAGGAGGCGCGCCTGATGCTCGACGAGGGTGTCGTCGCCGCTCCGCAGGACATCGACCTGGCGATGATCACCGGCGCCGGGTTCTCGTTCTGGAACGGCGGGCTGACCTTCATGCTCGACGTGAAGGGCATCTCGGAGAAGGCGACCGGCAGGCGCTTCCACTGATGCGTCACTGAGCGGTGCGTGGGGCAGGTTTCCGGTGCTCGGAACCTGCCTCACCCACCGCCCCATCACCCGCGCCCCGTCGGGCGGTGAGTGACGCAGGTTCTGAGCCGTCAGAACATGTCTCACTCACCGCTCGGCGGGGCGTTTCACATGCCCGATCTCTGCCATGCTGGTCCTTCCGCCGTCGTCGCCAGGGAGGCACCGTGAGCCAGGCTGTCGAACACTCCGAGAAGCACCGTGGCGCGTTCAGCTCGCGCAAGGTGTTCATCCTCGCCGCGATCGGCTCCGCGGTCGGTCTGGGCAACATCTGGCGCTTCCCGTACGTGGCCTACGAGAACGGTGGCGGCGCGTTCGTCATCCCGTACCTCGTCGCCCTGCTGACGGCCGGCCTGCCGTTCCTGCTCCTCGACTACGGCCTCGGGCACCGCTACCGCGGGTCCGCGCCGCTGTCGTTCCGTCGCAGCCACCGCTCGGCCGAGGGGCTCGGCTGGTGGCAGGTGGGGATCTGCTTCGTGATCGCGGTCTACTACGCCGCCGTCATCGCCTGGGCCGCTCGCTACGCGTTCTTCTCCTTCGACAAGGCGTGGGGTGAGGACCCCGAGGGGTTCCTCTTCGGCTCCTACCTCCAGGCCGGCGACCCCGGCATCAGCCTCGACTTCGTCAGCGGCGTCACCGTCCCGCTCGTCCTGGTCTGGGTCGCGGTGCTGGCCATCATGGCCCTCGGCGTCCAGAAGGGCATCGGTGCGGCCTCGGTGTTCTTCATCCCGGTGCTCTTCATCGCCTTCATCGCGCTGGTCGTGGTGGCGCTCACGCTCGACGGGGCCTCGGTGGGGCTCGACGCGCTGTTCACGCCCGACTGGGGCGCCCTGGGCGAGACCAGCGTCTGGATCGCCGCGTACGGCCAGATCTTCTTCTCGCTGTCCGTGGGCTTCGGCATCATGATCACCTATGCCTCGTACGTCGGTCGGCGCAGCGACATGACCGGGTCCGGCCTGGTGGTCGGGTTCGCCAACTCTGGCTTCGAGCTGCTCGCCGGGATCGGGGTCTTCGCAGCGCTGGGGTTCATGGCGACAGCGGCCGGTGTGGGCGTCGACGAGGTGGCGACCGACGGACTCGGCCTGGCGTTCATCGCCTTCCCGGCGATCATCAACGAAGCGCCCGCCGGCGCCCTGATCGGCGTGCTGTTCTTCGGTTCGCTCGTCATCGCCGGGGTCACCTCGCTCGTGAGCGTGATCGAGGTCGTCATCTCCGCGGTGCGCGACAAGTTCGAGATGTCGCGGGTCGGCGCCTCCATGGCGGTGGGCGTTCCTGCTGCGGTCATCAGCATCACGCTGCTCGGCACCACCACCGGGGTCTACGTCCTCGACATCATCGACCACTTCATCAACCGCTTCGGCATCCTCCTGGTCGCTGTGGTGAGCATGCTGGCGCTGTCGTGGGTCTTCCGGAGGACGGGGCTCCTCCGCGAGCACCTCAACCGCGACGGCTCGGTGCAGGTCGGCCGCTGGTGGGAGTGGCTGATCGGCATCGTCGCCCCCGCCGCGTTGACGTTCATCCTCGCCAACGAGCTCATCGACAACCTCCAGGAGCCCTACGAGGGCTACCCGACGTGGATGCTCAACACCCTGGGCTGGGGCATCGCGGCGGCCGTGCTGGTGCTCGGCTTCGTGGCCGCCCGCCTCCCCTGGCGGGACACGACGTTCCTCGGGGATCCCGAGCTCCAGGCCCAGCAGGACGAGAGGAGCAACTGATGTCCACCTCGGCCATCGTCATGATGCTGATCGCGATGCTCGTCCTCTGGGGAGGTCTGGCCGTGTCGATCTGGAACATCAACCGCTTCCAGGGCGAGGAGCCCGAGCAGGTCCACCGCGACCTCTGAGGCGCGCCCGCGAGCGGGCTCAGGCGGTGTGGTCGACCTCGACGATCGCGGGCCCGCCGTCGAGCGCAGTGACGTCCTCGACGATCGAGCGCGCGAGGGTCTGCGCGTCCAGGCCGATGCGCGCCAGGATGACGTCGCGCTTGGCGTGGTCGAGGAACTCCTGCGGGATGCCGTGCAGGCGGAACGGCGTACGCACGTCGGCGTCGTTGAGGGTCTGCAGCAGCGCCGCGCCGCACCCGCCGACGCGGCCGTTGTCCTCCACGCTCACCACGAGCCGGTGCTCGCGGGCGAGGTCGACGACGGCGGGGTCGACCGGCTTGACCCAGCGCGGGTCGACCACGGTCACGCCGATGCCCTGGTCGGCCAGGCGCGAGGCGACCTCGACGGCGGTCGTCGCCATCGACCCGACCGCCACGATCAGCACGTCACGAGCCCCGGAGCGCACGAGCACGTCGGCGCCACCGGCGCGGTCGATCGCCGGCACGTCCTCGGGCGGCGGTCCCTTGGGGAAGCGGACGACCGTCGGGGCGTCGTCGACCTCGACGGCCTCGTCGAGCAGCTCGTGCAGCCGGGTGACGTCGCGCGGAGCGGCCAGGCGCAGCCCCGGGACCACCTGGAGGATCGACATGTCCCACATGCCGTTGTGGCTCGCGCCGTCGTCGCCGGTGACGCCGGAGCGGTCGAGCACGAACGTGACCCCGCACCTGTGCAGCGCGACGTCCATCAGGACCTGGTCGAAGGCGCGGTTCAGGAAGGTGGCGTAGACCGCGAAGACCGGGTGCAGGCCGCCCATCGCCAGGCCGGCGGCGGAGGTGACGGCGTGCTGCTCGGCGATACCGACGTCGAACGTGCGCTCGGGGTACTTCTCGGCGAACACGTCGAGACCGACGGGGTGCATCATCGCGGCGGTGATGGCCACGACGTCCTCGCGGCGGGCGCCCAGGTCCACGATGGCCTCGGAGAAGTGGTCGGTCCAGATCTTGCCCTTCGGCTTCTCCGCACCGGTCTGCACGTCGAACGGGCCGGGGGCGTGGAACTGGTCGGCCTCGTGGCGCAGCGCAGGGTCGTAGCCCTGGCCCTTGCGGGTCAGCGCGTGGACGATGACGGGCCCGTCGAAGCGCTTGGCGTTGGTCAGCGCCTGCTCCATGGCGGCACGGTCGTGGCCGTCCACCGGGCCGACGTACTTGAGGCCGAGGTCCTCGAACAGCCCCTGGGGGGCGAGGGCGTCCTTCATGCCCTTCTTGACCGCGTGCAGGGCGTCGTACGCCGCGTGCCCGACGCCCGGGACGGCGTTCAGCCGCTTCTTCACCAGGTCGAGCACCTGCTCGTAGCGCGGGTTGGTGCGAAGTGACGTGAGCGCCGTGGCGAGGCCGCCGATGGTGGGCGTGTAGGACCGCTCGTTGTCGTTGACGACGATCACCAGGCGGCTCTTCTTCGCGATCGCGATGTTGTTGAGGGCCTCCCACGCCATGCCGCCGGTGAGGGCGCCGTCGCCGATCACGGCCACGACGTGCCGGTCCTCGCCGCGGATGGCGTAGGCCTTGGCCAGCCCGTCGGCGTAGGACAGGGCGGTCGAGGCGTGGGAGTTCTCCACGATGTCGTGCTCGGACTCCGCCTGGCTGGGGTAGCCGCTGATCCCGCCCTCCTTGCGAAGGGTGGCGAAGTCGGCGTGCCGACCGGTGACGAGCTTGTGGACGTAGGACTGGTGCCCGGTGTCGAAGACGACCCGGTCGCGCGGGGAGTCGAAGACCCGGTGGATCGCCAGGGTCAGCTCGACGACGCCGAGGTTGGGACCGAGGTGACCCGAGTTGGTCGCGACCGTGCGGATCATCACGTCACGGATCTCGGCAGCGAGCTCGTCGAGCTGCTCCG
This sequence comes from Nocardioides sp., assembly GCA_035458105.1. Lineage (GTDB taxonomy): Bacteria > Actinomycetota > Actinomycetes > Propionibacteriales > Nocardioidaceae > Nocardioides. Next base: position 8,867 of record DATIAJ010000259.1, read on the forward strand.
CGGAGAGCCCGCGGAGGTCGCGCGGAGAGTCGATCGAGTCGAGGAGAGCCATGGGGCAGGAGTCTATTTCATGGGCGGTCGAGGACCGCCACCGACGGCTCGCGGAGGCTCGCGTACAGCTCGCTGTCGAGGAAGGCCGGGACGATCTCGGTGGCCGCCGAGCTCAGGTCGAGGCCGCGCGCCACCGCCGGGTCGACGAAGACGATCTGGCGCCCCTCGCGACAGTCGATGTCGGCGTCGGTGAGGTCGGTGGCGGCGACGAAGACCTGCATCACGTCCCACGTGCCGTAGGCCTCGCGGTGGTCGACGACGAACTCGCGGAAGAGCTGCAGGGCCCCATCCGGCAGTCGCACGCCGGTCTCCTCCTCGAGCTCACGGTGGGCCGCGGGCTCGAAGTCCTCACCCGGGTCGACGTGGCCGCCGGCCAGGCCCCACTTCTCGGGGTCGATCCGCGGGTGCTCGTCGCGCTCCTGCAGCAGGATCCAGCCCCGGCGGTCGACGAGGATGACCCCCGCGAACCGCCTCGGGTCAGGGCCGGGGTCGAAGGGGTGGGCCTCGACCCACGCGCGCACCGCGTCGAGCGTCAGCTCCGTGGCCCGGTGGAGCGGGCGGTCGGGGACGTCGTCGAGGTCGACGAAGGTCATCTGGACGCCCTCGCCGCACACGACGTCGGCGTCGGTGGCCGTGGTCCGGACCGCGAACAGCTCGAACTCGTCGTCTCCTCCGCAGCCGTCGCTGCGGAAGCGGCGTACGCCGAGGGATTCGAGGTCGCCGGCGTCCACGACGAGGCCGGTCTCCTCGACCAGCTCCCGCACCGCCGCGTCGACGAAGCCCTCTCCGGCCTCGAGGTCGCCGCCGGGGTAGCCCCAGCGGCCGGGCTCGTGGAGCGCGTCGGCGCCCCTCTCCTGCATCAGCAGCCGCCCGTACGGGTCGAGCACGGCGACGGCCGCGAAGGAGTGCATCCCGCGACCCTAGCCAGCGCTCACATCCGCACCCGGTAGCGACGCCCACGAAGGGCGTCCTCGACGAGACCCACCTCGCGGCGTACGCCGAGCAGGCGGGCGTCCTCGAGCTGGAAGGTCTGCACCGCCGCGAGGACGACCGCCTCGTCGGCCACGTCCTTGAGGTCGCCGCGGATCTCGCTCAGTCCGCGGCGGGTGGCCAGCTGCTGGGCCTCGACGTGGAGCACGGCGAAGCGGGCCAGGACGACGACATGGCGCCGCAGACCGGAGAAGCGACGGTAGTCGGGCGGGCAGAGGTCGAGCAGCCAGCTGGCCGCGGTCGCCTCCCAGTCGGGCGCGTCCGGCGGCCGCACCTGGCGCGGCCACCCGGGCGGCGCGACGCCGCGGTGCCCCGGCGGCGGGGAGGGCCGCTGGCGGGGCTGGGGGGCGGGGAACACCTGCCCAGTCTATCGAACAGGTGTTCGATGCGGTCAGTTCTGCCCGAGCGCTTTCTCGATCTCGGCGAGGTCGGGGTCGCGCAGACCGACCAGGTCGAGCCGCCACCAGACGTCCGGGTACACCAGGCGGCCCGTCATCCACGGCTCGTGCCCGCCCAGGAGGAGGACCTGGCACGCAGGCTCAGGGATCCGACGCGACGGCCGCTCGAGTTCGTGCGCCGACGCCGCAGCCCAGCCGTGACGACCGTAGAAGCCCGGGTCGCCCTCGAGGAAGACCAGGGGCGCACCGAGCCTCTCGGCCTCGGCGGGGACCTCGGCGAGCAGCCGACCCCCGATCCCGCGTCGCTGATGGTCGGGCGCGACCGCGAGGGGGCTCAGCACGAGGACGTCGACCAGCCGCGCCCGCGCGTCGAGCCAGGCCCGGGAGAGCGCGACGCAGCCGACGACCTCACCATCCATCTCGGCCACGAGCTCGACGGCCATGTCCTCGGCTCCGCGCAATCGCGCCATCACGTCGTTGACCGCGGTTCCTTGCTCACCGAAGGCGGCCTCGACCACCGCCCCGACGACCGGCGTGTCGACGTCGCCGGCCTCGCGGATCTCGACG
>DATIAJ010000260.1:0-9734 GCA_035458105.1 Nocardioides sp.
GCGATCATGATTCGCGCCCCGAGTCGCATGGTTGAACTCCTTTTGTCAAGTCGGTCCGAGCAACCTAGGCACAGTGTGAGCCGGAGCACAAGGCACGTAGCCAGTCATAGCGGGGGTCACGCCCGCGCTCACCAGCCACAGCCCAGCACCATCAGCGGCCGCCACACGATCACTGGAGCGGGATCATCGGCAGGGCGACGGGTGATGCGGCCTGCCAGTCCATCACCTGTGCCTGTGTCTGACCGGCGCCGACGGTGATGTCGATGGCATTCGGATCCCGGGTGTCGGTGTCCTTGCTGGGGAGGCCGAAGTCGATCTCGCCTGCACCGCCACCGAACCGCCAGTCGCGGACGAATCCGAGCGCGTTGCTGTTCCAGTAGTCGTAGTCGTAGACGGGACGGACGAAGCCGATCCCTTCGCCGGCCTCTGCGTTGCCGAACATGGCGACGCCGTAGCTCGCCCCTGCGAGGTCGAGGGCACCGAGGTCGGCCTTGTCGACCAGGGTGACGATCTGGCGGGTCTCGGGGATCGCCACGAGCTCGACGTCACCGACCTTGGTGCCGTCGGCACCGAAGACGCCGGCACTGTCGAAGCGGCCGTCCGTGACGACCACGCGGTCCCAGGGGGTGGCGGTGTTCAGGTTCGTGCCCGGCAGCGCCGGAGTGGGCGCGCCGCCACCGGAGCCGATGTAGACGTTGATGCGCTGGTGGGAGATCTGGTCTCCGCCGAAGGGGTTCTCGATCGTCCCGGCGATGCCCGTCACGACGGCGACCTGGTCACCGCGGTCGTAGACGTCGGTGCCGGTCAGGTCGAAGGTGCCGGGCTTGTAGACCGCGTTGGCGGGATACACGTACGTGCCCGGCCCGTCGTCGTCGCCGGCGGGATCTGCGAGCGAGCCGAGGCGGTCGCCGTACGACAGCACGGTGCGGGTGACCGTGCTGGTGGCACCACGCCTGCCCTCCGCGACGACGACCAGCTGGTTCCGCAGGTCCGGGACCTCGATGACGACGTCGAACGTCGACGTGCCCCGCCGTCCACGCTCGAGGGCGATGCGGCGGTTCTGCCCGTTGACCCCGACGTATACCGCACGGCCGTCGGTGGTCCCCGTGAGGCGGACCGAGTCGCCGTCGGCGACCTGCACCCCCGGCTCCGGCGACGTGACCGTCAGCGCCGGCGGCGTCAGTCGCGGACCGGTGACGTACCGGCTCCGGGTCACCCGCGGGGTCTCGACGGGGCTGCCGTCGGCGATGCCGCGGGCCAGGCGGACGTACTGCGCCATCGCCCACGCCAGCGGGCCGGCCGAACCGGTGCCCTTGCCGAACTCGTGGCCGTAGGACGTGGGCTCGGGGCGGTCCCACGCCTGCTCCGGGATCATGTAGCCGGCGTTGGCCGACCGGTGCATCGTGCGCAGGTGCGACAGGGCGTCGCGGCCGCTGGCCAGCTCGTACTCGCCGCGCTCGCCGGACAGCAGCGGCCAGAGCCGGCCGATGCCGCCGGTCGCGAGGGTCCACGGGGACCCGTCGGCCCGCTCGCCGTAGCCGTCGTAGGTGTAGCGGTGCCACATGCGGCCGCTGGGGGTGTCGGTGGCCAGCGACGCGTCGGTCTCGGAGAGGGAGCCGACGACGTAGGGGTCGTCGGGAGCCTTGACGCCGAGCCGGACCAGCTCGAGGAACCCGGCGTCGAGCACCGCGCGCTCCTCGTGGACTCCCGCCGCGTCGGAGTACTCACGCGAGTCGCCGTCGTCCGGGTCGCCGTCGCCCTCGATGCGGATGTAGTACTTCCCGTCGCCGACGGGCCCGGTCGTGGTGTACATCCACTTCTCGGTGTTGCGCTGCCAGTCGTCGGCCGTGCCCTGGTAGACCGCGGCCGAGGCGTCGTCGCCGTTCCTGCGGGCGATGTCGGCCGCCGCCGTCAGGCCGGCGATCTGCGAGGCCATCGTCGACGGTGAGTAGCCGTCCTCGGTCTCCCAGCGTTCCTGCGGCGTCCGGGGGCCTGAGGCGACCAGGAAGTCGGCCGCCTTCTTGATGTGGTCGCGGTAGAACGCCCGGCCGGTGCGGCCGACCTGCCACGCAAGGACGATCGGGAAGGCCGTCTCGTCGAGCTGGACGTTGTTCTGGTCGGGGCTGCCGTCGACGTGGGAGTTCTGGGGGAAGCGCCCGTCGGGCAGCTGCTGCCGCGTGAAGAGCCACGTCACCGCCCGGTTCGCCGCCGCGGTGTCGCCGGCGGCGAGCAGGCTGGTGACCTGGTGGTAGAGGTCGCGCGCCCACACGAAGTGGTAGCCCGCGCCACCGCCGCCCGCGCCGTCCGCGTTGACGACCTGCCCCCAGGGCAGCGTCAGGGAGGCGATGAAGGCGCCCGGATAGGTCTTGTCCTCGTGCGCCTTCACCGTCATGACCGAGACGTCGTACTGCGTGCGCAGCTCGCCCGTCAGCTTCTTCGGCGCCTTCTTCAAGCGGTCGAGGTAGCCGCTCCACTCACGCTGGTACGCCGATGCTGTCGCCGCGTACCCCGTGTCGAGGCTCGACCTGGCCGTCGCGGTCGCCTCCGCCGCGTCGGCGCCGAACCCGAGGGCCAGCGTGAACGAGGTCTTCGCGCCGAAGACCGGGACCTGGCCGGTCTGCGCGATGTTGCCCGGCCCGGCCGTGGCGTACGTCGCGTCGAGCCGCCCGTCAGCCAGGTCGGTCCAGCCGTCGCTGGTGCCGACGTAACCCGTGGACGTGGCGGTGAAGCCGGTGGAGGCGACGAGTGCGCTGGCGATCGGCCGGTCGTCGAGGTGGGTGTCGGTGGCGACCAGCGCGCCACCGGCGGTGGAGCCGCTGTCGTCGGTCGAGGTGCCGGCGAGCGAGGGGTCGTAGAGGGTGAAGAGCTCGAACGGCCCACCCGACAAGGCCTCGAAGTCGACGCTGATCATCAGTGTCGACCGCGCCGGGTCGGTGACGTACGTCTTGGTCAGCCGCCAGCGTCCCGCCTTGTCCGTGGTGGTCTGCCGGTAGGTCAGGGACGTCGGGTCCGCGAGCTCCGCGGTGCGCACGACCGAGTCGTCCGTCTCCCGCTGGCTGGTCGTCCCGTCGGAGACCGCGAGCTGCAGGTCGCGCACGTTGGGGGTGTCGGCAGCCGGGTAGTAGGTCTCGCTCAGCGTGCCGTCGGCCAGCGTGTACCAGACCTTGGAGGTGCGGCTGAGCGAGGTGCCGATGCCGTCCTTGTCGCCGCTGCGCCAGGTGGCGTCAGCCCCCGGCGCACCCGGTGCGTCGTCGGCGGCGACCGCCGGGCTGGGCAATGCGAGCAGCGAGACGAGCAGCCCGGCGGCTGCAGCCGCCGCGGCCAGTGAGCGTGCAGGGACGACGTGCATGGGATCTCCTGGCGTCCGAGGGGCCAGATGCGGGACCGCAGGTGGGCCACCGACGTTACGGACTGTCGATCCCACCCACAACGGGCCGCACGCCCTCAGGGGTGTGACCGCCTCAGGACCACTCACCCCACCGCGAGCCGGTAGCCCCGCTTCACGACCGTGAGCACGGCCTTCGTCCCGATGGCCGCCCGCAGCCGGGCCACGGCCATCTCGACCGCGTGCTCCGAGCCCGCCTGCCCGGACGGCAGGGCGGCCAGCAGCGCGCGGCGCGAGACCACGTGCCCGGGATTGACCAGCAGCGAGTTGAGCACCGACAGCGGCGCGGGCGACAGCTCGACCGGCACCCCGTCGAGCAGGAGGGAGTCGGTGTGCACGATGAGCGTGCGCCCGTCGGCCAGACGTACGTCGACCCCGTCCCGCCGCGTCGGCAGCTCGGTCTCGAGCTGCTTGACCATCCCGGCCAGGCGGGAGCGGTCGGGGAAGATCGTCGGCACGCCCCACATCTCGAACGCAGCCGCGGTGACGGGTCCGACGCAGGAGGCGACGACGTCGGACTGGAAGGCGCTGACCAGGTCGTCGCGGCGCCCGACGGAGTACGCCGCCTCCATCAGCGCGGCGACGGCCGGGGCGGAGGTGAAGGTGACCGCGTCGAGCTCGCGGTCGGCGATCAGGTCGATCAGCGCGAACATCGGCGCGGGGTCGTCGGCGGAGGCGACGCGGTAGATCGGCACCGTCACCACCGACGCCCCCTGCCGGCGGAGCGCGTGGGCGGCCATCGACAGCGACTGGCCGTGCTCCTGCACCACGATCCGCTTGCCCGTGAGGTCGCGGCCGCGCAGGTGCGCGAGGACGTCCTCGAAGCACTCCGACTCCGGCGCCCACAGCTCGCGCAGGCCGTTGGCCCGCAGCACGCCCACGCTCTTCGGACCGCGCGCCAGGATCTCGGCGGAGCCGAGCGCAGCGACCAGGTCGTCGTACAACCCGGCGTCGGCCGCGGCCGAGAGCCACGTCTTCATGCCGATGCCGGTGGTGGCGAGGAAGAGGTCGACCGGTCCGAGGATCACCTCCTTGGTCGCGGCCAGGAGCTCAGCCAGGTCGACGTGGTTGGGCTCGAGCGACAGCGCCGCTGCCCACTCGACCGTGGCCCCGCGGCGCTCCAGCAGGGCCACCTGCTCCTCGGCCTTGCGAGCAGCGGTGACCCCGATCCGGAATCCCGAGAGGGGAAGGCTCACGTGGCCTCCCGAGCCGGACGGGCCCGACCGACGTGCACGACGCCGTCGACGACCTCGACGTCGTACGACGCCACCCGGACCGTGTCGTCGTCGAGGCAGGCGCCGGTGCGGAGGTCGAAGGCCTGCTTGTACATCGGCGAGCTCACCACCGGCACGTCGCCGCGAGAGCCCACGATCCCGCGGGCGAGGACCGACGCGCCGCTGAAGGGGTCGACGTTGGAGAGGGCGAGGACCTCGCCGGAGTGCGTACGGAAGAGCGCCACCGCCGCGCCGCCGACCAGGGCCGCGACCCCACCCTCCAGCGGGATCGCGTCGACGGCGCACACGGGGGTCAGGGACACGGCGACGATGCTCATGCGGGTGCTCCCACGGGGATCAGGGCCGGAGCGATCGGCTGGATCTGGTCGCGCTCGGTGGTGAACGCGATCGTCGGGTCGGGGGTGTCGGGGGCGTTGACGAAGGACACGAACCGCTCGAGCTTGGCCGGGTCCTCGAGCGTCGCGCGCCACTCGTCCTCGTAGCCACCCACGTGCCGCGACATCTCCGCCTCGAGGTCGGCGCCGAGCCCGAGGGAGTCGTCGACGACGACCTCGCGCACCCGGTCCAGCCCGCCCTCGAGCTGCTCGATCCAGGTCGAGGTGCGCTGGAGCCGGTCGGCGGTGCGGACGTAGTACATGAGGAAGCGGTCGAGGTAGGACACGAGAGTGGCGGTGTCGAGGTCGCCGGCGAGGAGCCGCGCGTGGGCCGGGGTCGCGCCGCCGTTGCCGCCGACGTAGAGGTTCCACCCCTTCTCCGTCGCGATGACGCCGAAGTCCTTGCCGCGTGCCTCGGCGCACTCGCGGGCGCACCCGCTGACGCCGCCCTTGAGCTTGTGGGGGCTGCGCAGGCCCCGGTAGCGCAGCTCGAGCGCGATGGCGAGGCCGACCGAGTCCTGCACCCCGAAGCGGCACCAGGTCGATCCGACGCACGACTTCACCGTGCGCAGCGACTTGCCGTAGGCGTGGCCGGACTCGAAGCCGGCGTCGACCAGCCGCTTCCAGATCGCGGGCAGCTGCTCCATCCGGGCTCCGAAGAGGTCGATCCGCTGGCCGCCGGTGATCTTCGTGTAGAGCCCGTAGTCCCTGGCCACCTCGCCGATCACGATCAGCTTGTCGGGCGTGATCTCGCCGCCCGGGATGCGCGGCACGACGGAGTAGGTACCGTTGCGCTGGATGTTCGCGAGGTAGGCGTCGTTGGTGTCCTGCAGCTCCGCGGTCGCGGGCTCGAGGATGTGGGTGCTGGTCTGGCTGGCCAGGATGCTGGCGATCGCGGGCTTGCAGACGTCGCACCCGCGGCCGGTGCCGTGGGCCGCGACGATGTCGTCGAAGCGCCGGTAGCCGTGGACCGCGACGACGTCGAAGAGCTCCTGCCGGGTGAGCCGGAAGTGCTCGCAGATCCCCTTGTCGACGACCTTGCCGACGCTCGCGAAGTGGTCCTCGATGATGTTCTTCACCGTCGCCACGCACGACCCGCACGTGGACCCCGCACGGGTGCACTGCTTGACGTCCGCCACGGACTCGCAGCCCTGCTCGGTCACCGCATGGAGGATGTCGGCCTTCGTGACGTCGTTGCACGAGCAGACCTGCGCCTCGTCGGGCATGCCGATCTGGACCCCGCCCGATGCGGGGAGGATGAGCTGCTCGGGGTTGGCGGGGAGCGCCAGCCCGCTGCTGACCATCGGCCGCAGGATGCCGTACGCCGACGCGTCGCCGACCAGGATCCCGCCGAGCAGCCGCGTCCCGTCCTCGCTGACGACGAGCTTCTTGTAGACGCCGGCGACCGCGTCGGCGTACGTCAGCTCGAGCGCGCCCTCGGTGGCCGCGAACGCGTCGCCGAAGCTCGCGACGTCGACGCCGAGGAGCTTGAGCTTGGTCGACATGTCGGCGCCGGTGAAGGTGCCCGGTCCGTCGAGGAGCGCGTCGACGACGACCTCGGCCATGGCGTAGCCCGGGGCGACGAGGCCGTACATCGTGCCGCCCGGCGCGGCACACTCGCCGATCGCGAAGACGTGCGGGTCGGCGGTCCGGCACTGCTCGTCGACCAGCACGCCGCCGCGCGGGGCGACCTCGAGGTCGCACTCGCGGGCCAGGGCGTCGCGCGGCCGGATGCCCGCGGAGAAGACGACCACCTGCGCGTCGACGACCTCGGTCGGTGCGCCCTCCTCCGTGCCGGCCGGCCGCACCCGGAGGCCTGTGACGGAGTCACCACCTTGGATCTCTTCGGTGACGACACCCGTGTGCACGGTGACGCCGAGGCGCTCGATGTGCCGCACCAGCGTCGAGCCGGCGGCGCCGTCGAGCTGCACCGGCATCAGCCGTGGCGCCATCTCGACGACGTGGGTCTCCAGCCCGAGCTGGACGAGCGCGTTGGCCGCCTCCAGCCCGAGCAACCCACCGCCGATGACGACGCCGCTGGTGGCCGCCGCGCTGGCCGCCTGGATCGCCTCGAGGTCCTCGATGGTGCGGTAGACGAAGCAGCCGTCCTTGCCGCGGCCCTCGACGGGCGGCACGAACGGCGCCGCGCCGGTGGCGAGCACGAGCACGTCGTACTCGTGGACGGTGACGGCGCCGGGGTTCGCGAGCAGGTCCTCGGCGGCCGAGGGCGGGGACACCACGGTCACGGTCCGCGCCTCCCGGTCGACCTCGGTGACGACGCTGTCGAGCACCAGCCGCACCCGCGGGTCGTCGTACTCACCGCCGGGCAACAGCGACAGTGCGTCCGAGCCGCGGTCCCCGGTATGGGCGAACCAGCTCGTGAGGGCGACCCGGTCGTAGGCCGCGCGCGGCTCCTCGCCGAGGACGAGGACGTCGTGGGTCTCGGTCAGGCCGCGCTCGACGGCGGCCTGGGCGAACCGGTGGCCCACCATGCCGTGCCCGACGACGACGATCCGCTGGCGCTTGGTCATGGCGGAGAACCTAGGAAGCCGATGTTGTCAGCGGCTTCCCGGAATGTTTCGGGCGTGAAAACTGGCTGGCACGGCCTCACACGGGCTCAGCCGGGGTCGGCCTCCGCCACCCGCTTGATCGATGCGGCCTCGGTCTCGACGTAGCGCCTGGTCAGGCCCTTCGTCATCAGCCAGCCGACGGGAGCGAGCGGTCCCGAGAGGCTGACCGACAGGGTCAGCCGGGTGGTGTCGCCGTGCGGCTCGACCACGTGGTCGGCCGAGATCGCGACTCCCCTCGACCGCGACTCCCACGTGAACGACCGTCCCTCGTCGACCTCGGTGACCGTCCACACCGCCTCCGGGAGCCGCGGTTGCTGCAGGCGGGCGCGGGACCCGACCCTCAGCGGACCCTCGTCGAGCCGTTCGACGGAGGCCACGGTCGGGATCCGCTCGGGCCAGCGCTCCACCTCGGTGAGCACCTCCCAGACCCGTTCGGGGGGCGCGGCGACGGTGACGGCGTGCTGGAGACCGGGCATGCTCCGAGTCTGCACCTACTCCTTCGGGGTGGCACACCGTCGACACGCGGGAGGAGACGGTGCGAGCGTGGCAACGTGAGCGAGTGGTTCCTGCCGAGGACGGAACGTCCCTGGACCTCCGGAAACTTGGTGGTCCCCCGCGTGCACGGCGCCACCTACTTCGCCCGTCTCGTCGACCTGGTCGGGGCGACCGGCGCGGGAGACCGCATCTTCTTCACCGACTGGCGCGGCGACGCCGACGAGCAGCTCACCGAGGACGGACCGACCGTCGCCGAGCTGCTCCGCGACGCGGCGGCGCGCGGTGTCGAGGTGCGAGCGCTGATGTGGCGCTCCCACCCGGGACGGCTCAACAGCGAGGAGAACAGCCACCTCGGCCGGATCATCAACGAGTGCGGCGGCGAGGCGCTGCTCGACGAGCGGGTGCGCAAGGGCGGCTCGCACCACCAGAAGCTCTTCGTCGTACGCCGCAGGGGCAGGCCCGAGGAGGACGTGGCGTTCGTCGGCGGGATCGACCTGTGCCACGGCCGGCGCGACGACGCGGGCCACGGCGGCGACCCGCAGGCCCCGCCGCTGGACGAGAGGTACGGCGACGCCCCGCCGTGGCACGACGCGATGGCCGAGATCCGCGGGCCGGCGGTCGCGCACGTGCTCGACACGTTCACCGAGCGGTGGGACGACGACACCCCGCTCGACCACCGCAACCCCTACCGGGCGGCGGCGCACCGCATCGCGCGGATGCCACGTCGCGCCGAACAGCTCCCCGAGCGGTGGGACCCACCGCCCGCGGCCGGTCGGCACCTGGTGCAGGTCCTGCGCACGTATCCCTTCAAGCGCCCGCGCTACCCGTTCGCCCCCGACGGCGAGCGATCGATCGCGCGGGCCTACTCACGCGCCTTCGGCCGGGCCCGGCGGTTGGTCTACGTCGAGGACCAGTACTTCTGGTCCGACGTGGTGGCCGCGACGCTGGCCGACGCGCTCCGCCGCGAGCCCCGGCTGCAGGTGATCGCCGTGGTCCCGCGCCACCCGGAGGAGGACAGCAGGGTCGGGGGTCCGCCGATGAAGCACGGCCAGCGCATCGCGTGGGAGCGGCTGAAGGAGGCCGGCGGCGACCGCTTCACGATGTTCGACCTCCACAACGCCGACGGCACCCCGATCTACGTGCACGCCAAGGTCTGCGTGGTCGACGACCAGTGGATGACCATCGGCTCCGACAACCTCAACCGGCGCTCCTGGACCCACGACTCCGAGCTCACGTGCGCCGTCGTCGATCCGGACGGCGTGCTGCCCCACGCGGTCAGGACATCGCTGTGGGCCGAGCACCTGGGCCTGCCGCACGACGACCCCCGCCTGTCGGACCTGAGCGGCGCCCGTGCGCTGTGGGCCGAGCGGGAGGGGACCCCCGGCAGCCGCATCCGTCGTCACGTCCCGCCCGCCCTCGGGGCGGCCACGCGTCTGTGGGCCCGCCCGGCCTACCTCGCCCTCTACGACCCCGACGGTCGTCCGCGAGGGATGCGCGGCACGACCCGGTTCTGAGGTCTCCGCGGCTACGCCCGCATGTCCCCGGCGACCCGGCGCTCGGGGTCGACCCGGCCGAGGATCGCGTCGCCGATGGCCACGAGCTGGTCGACCTGCTCACGGGTCAGCGCGTCGATGACGTTCTCCCGCACCGTCGCCACGTGTCCCGGGGCGGTCTC
>DATIAJ010000261.1:0-7027 GCA_035458105.1 Nocardioides sp.
GGCCCGCCCCTGCCGCACGAGCGCGCCCGTGGCGGCGTCGCGGACGACGACCTTGCAGGACTGGGTGGAGGAGTCGATGCCGGCGACCAGCCGGGGTCCGTCAGTCATGGGCGCGGATGCTAGCCCACGCGCCCGCGCGACGCCGGACGACGACGAAGGGCCCGGTCTGCTGACCGGGCCCTTCGGGTGCTGTACCCCCGACCGGATTCGAACCGGCGCTACCGCCTTGAGAGGGCGACGTGCTAGGCCGCTACACAACGGGGGCTTGCAGGTGTTGCTCCGAGGAGCAACGGAGCTGAACTCTAGCGGGGCTGGAGTGCCGCTCCAAATCCCGGCCCGCAGGGCCCGGATCTTGCTGGGGTACTAGGACTCGAACCTAGAACAACTGAACCAGAATCAGCCGTGTTGCCAATTACACCATACCCCATGGGGGTATCGGATCGTCTCCGACCACCCACGCGGTCCGGGCCATCGATCCCAGTGGATCTCTGCCGAACCGACCCCGAACGTTACACGCGGGGTGGCGGGCCGACCAACTCGGGGTCGCCCCCTGCGGGCGGCAGCGGCGCTCCTCCGACCGGCGGTCCGGTGTCGACGAGGCCCATCGCCCGCGCCACCCAGGTCGCCAGCCCGAGGTAGACCAGCGACTGCGTCATCGTGGACAGGATCGTCCACCAGCTGCTGCCGCCCTCGGCGTTGAGCGCGGTGGTCAGGTCGCCGAAGGCGAGGGCGAGCCCGAAGGCGAGGAAGTTGTTGAGGACGTGCATCGCGATCGGCGCCTCGAGCCCTCCGGTGCGGATGACGAGGATGCCGGCGACGACGCCGAAGGCGAAGCGGTCGAAGAACACCGGCCAGTCCTGGGACAACCCGTGGAAGAGGGCGAAGATCAACGCCGGCCCGAGCACCGCCAGCGTCTCGGAGGCCCGGCGTGCCCACACCAGCGAGCCGAACGCCTGCGTCAGGTAACCGCGGAACAGGTACTCCTCGCCGGCGGCCTGGAGCGGCGTGAGCAGCAGGATGACCAGCAGGAAGTCGCGCGTCCGGGTGGTGAAGTCGTTGACCGTGCCCTCCGGCATGTCGCCGGCCTGCACGGGCAGCAGCAGGGCCACGCCGAGCGACGCGACGAGGGCCACCACCGAGAGGCCGAGGCAGACCAGGAGGTAGCCCCAGCGCAACCGGGGCGCCACCGAGGAGACCCAGCGCGGCTTGAGTCGGTGCAGCCACCACGTCACCAGGAACGTCAGCGGGATGGCCGCGGCGATGATGACGTTGAGCAGGGCCAGCCCCGCCGGCGTCGCCTCCTCGGTCACGTCGAGGACGGCCGACGCCTCCTGCGCGCTGCTGCCCGTGGCCAGCAGCGTGACGAAGGCGATGCCGCCGGCGACCAGCGGCACGACCCCGAAGACCAGCACGATGAGCAGCAGGGCCCCCACCACCGAGCGCCACACGCCGGGCCGGCCGACCCGGTGGAGCTGGTGGTAGCGCGGCCGGAAGTCGGGCGCCAGCGGTGTGGGCACGGCGTCAGCCCAGGGCCGACTGCAGCCGTGCGAGGCTCCGCTCGCGGCCGAGCAGCTCCATCGACTCGAACAGCGGCGGGCTGACCCGCCGACCGGTCACGGCGACGCGGACGGGGCCGAAGGCCACCCGGGGCTTGAGCCCCCTGCCCTCGATCAGCGCGACGCGCAGCGCTTCCTCGATGGCGGCGGTCGACCACTCGTGCAGGCCCGCCAGTGCGTCGTACGACGCCTGCACGACGTCGCGCCCGGTCTCGTCGAGCACCTTGGCGACGTCGTCGGGGTCGCGCTCGAAGTGGTCCTCGTCGACGAACAGGAAGCCGAGCATCGGTGCGGCCTCGGTGAGCTTGTTGATCCGCTCGGCGACCAGCGGCATGGCCAGCTCGAGCAGCTGCGCGTCGGCGTCGTGCACGGGGTCGCCGACGACGCCGGCCTCCTTGAGGAACGGCAGCACCCGGTGGGTGATCTCCTCGATCGGGAGCAGCCGCATCTGCGCGGTGTTGATGGCCTCGGCCTTCTTGAGGTCGAACCGCGCCGGGTTGGGGTTGACGTCCTTGATGTCGAACGCCTCGACCATCTCGGCCAGGCTGAAGACGTCGCGGTCGGCGGCGATCGACCAGCCGAGGAGCGCGAGGTAGTTGAGCAGCCCCTCCGGCAGGAAGCCCTGCTCGCGGTAGAGCGCCATGTGGGCCTGCGGGTCGCGCTTGGAGAGCTTCTTGTTGCCCTCCCCCATGACGTAGGGCAGGTGACCGAACTGCGGCGTCTCCTTGGCGACGCCGAGCTCCTTGAGCGCGTCGAAGAGCGCGACCTGGCGCGGCGTGCTGGAGAGCAGGTCCTCACCGCGCAGCACGTGGGTGATCTCCATCGTGGCGTCGTCGACGGGCGCGGTGAGCGTGTAGAGCGGGTCGCCGTTGGCACGGCAGAGCGCGAAGTCGGGGACGTGCTCGGTCTCGAAGGTGATGTCGCCGCGGACCAGGTCCTCCCACGTGATGGAGCCGTCGGGCATCCGGAACCGGACGACCGAGGTGCGGCCCTCGGCCTCGAACGCGGCCCGCTGCTCCGCGGACAGCTCGCGGCAGAAGCCGTCGTAGCCCATCACCTTCGAGCCGCTCGCCTTGCGGCGCGCCTCCACCTCGTCTCCTGAGCAGAAGCAGTCATAGGTGTACGACGACTCGCGCAGACGGGCGAGCACGTCGGCGTAGATCTCGGTGCGCTCGGACTGCCGGTAGGGGCCGTACGCCCCGCCGACCACGACACCCTCGTCCCAGCTGAGGCCGAGCCACTGCATGAGGTCGATGAGCGAGTCGTAGGACTCCTCGGTGTTGCGCGCCTTGTCGGTGTCCTCGATGCGGAAGACGAAGGTGCCGCCGTGGTGGCGCGCGAACGCCCAGTTGTAGAGGGCGGTGCGGGCGAGGCCGACGTGCGGCGACCCCGTCGGGGACGGGGCCATGCGGACGCGGACGGGCCGGCTGTCGGGGGTGGTCATCGGGTGCTCAATTCCTCTGGGCGACGGGGTTGGTCAGGGCGCCGATGCCGGCGATCGAGATCTCGACCTCGTCGCCGACCTGCATGGGCCCGACACCCTCGGGGGTGCCGGTCAGGATGACGTCGCCGGGCAGGAGCGTCATCACGGACGAGACGTGGGCGACGAGGGTCGGCACGTCGAAGATCATGTCGGCGGTCGAGCCGTCCTGCACGACGTCGCCGTTGAGGAAGGTCTGCACCTCACGACCGTCGGCGAAGGCCTGCGGGTCGAGGTCGGTCTCGATCCACGGGCCGATCGGGCAGAACGAGTCGAACCCCTTCGCGCGGGTGAACTGCACGTCGGAGCGCTGCAGGTCGCGCGCCGTGACGTCGTTGGCGATGGTGTAGCCGAAGATCACGTCGGTCGCCTGCTCGGCCGGCACGTCGCGGCAGATGCGCCCGATGACGACGGCCAGCTCGCCCTCGTAGTGGAGGTTGCTGGTCTGCGACGGGTAGAAGATCGGGTCGCCCGGGCCCACCACCGAGGTGTTGGGCTTGAGGAACATCAGCGGCTCGGTCGGCAGGTCGTTTCCCATCTCGGCGGCGTGCGCGGCGTAGTTCCGACCGATGCCGACCACCTTGCTGCGCGGGATGATGGGCGCGAGAAGGCGTACGTCGCCGAGCTTGTGCTGCTCCTCGAGCAGCTTGATCCCGACGTAGAGCGGGTCGCCGGCGAGGGCCACGACGACCGAGTCCTCGGCGGGCTGGCCGAACTCGTCCACCTCGCCGGTGACGACGCCGAAGCGGGGTTCCTCGCCCGTGCTGAACCGACAGATGCGCATGCGACCGAGGCTATCCAACCCGTAGGAGCCGGGCGGACGTCGGGAGCGGCTAGTGGCCGGCCGCGCGGTGCAGTGCCGCCAGGCTCGCGGCCACGTCGTCGAAGGTCGTGGACCAGTTGCTCACGCTCACCCGGAGCACCGCCTGTCCGTGCCACCGGGAGCCGGTCATCCAGGCCGTCCCCTCGGCGAGCATCGCGTCGACCACGGCCCGGGTGCGGTCGTCGTCGCCGAAGGAGGCGCACACCTGGGTGAACTCCACGTCGTTGAGCACCTGTGCGCCCTCGATCGCCGCGATCCCCTCGGCGAAGGCAGCCGCGTGGTCGCAGAAGCCATCGACGAGCTCGGCGACACCGTCGCGGCCCAACGACCGCAGCACCGCCCAGACCGGGAACGCGCGACCGCGCCGGCTGATCTCCGGCACCTTGTCGAACGGCTCGCCCGCCGCGTCGTGGATGAGGTAGTCGCCGTGCATGCCCATGGCGGCACGCAGGGCCGCCCGGTCGCGGACGATCGCGAGCCCGCAGTCGTAGGGAACGTTGAGGGTCTTGTGGGCGTCGGTCGCCCAGGAGTCGGCGCGGTCGACGCCGGCGACGAGGTGGCGGCGCCGCGGCGAGGCCCCCGCGAAGAGGCCGAACGCGCCGTCGACGTGCACCCACGCACCGGCGTCGTGGGCGGCCGCGATCGCCGCGTCGAAGGGGTCGAAGGCGCCGGAGTGGACGTTGCCCGCCTGCAGGCAGACCAGCGTGGGACGTCCGTCACCGGCGTCGAGGGCGGCTGCCAGTGCGGGCGCCTCGATGCGGCCCTGGTCGTCGACGGCCACCGGCTCCGGCGCGCCGAGGCCCAGGTAGCGCAGGCTCAGGTCGATGGTGTCGTGGCGCTCGGCCCCCACGAGGACGCGTACGCCGGGCGAGCCCACCAGTCCCTGCTCTGCGACGTCCCAGCCCGCCCGCCGCAGCACCTCGTCGCGCCCGGCGGCGAGGCAGGTGAAGTTGGCCATGGTGCCACCGGTGACGAAGCCGACGGCGCTGCCGGCCGGGAGGCCGAGCAGGTCGACGATCCAGCTCTCCGTCACGTCCTCGACAGCGGAGTGCGCCGGCGTCAGCATCCGCAGCCCGGCGTTCTGGTCCCAGGCGCTGACCAGCCAGTCGACCGCCAGGGCGGCCGGGTGCGTGCCGCCGATGACGAAGCCGAAGAACCGCCCGCCCGGGATCGCGGTCAGCCCGGGCTCGCAGGCCTCGGCGAGCTCGTCGACGACCGCGGCGGGGTCGGTCGGCCCGTCCTGGAGGCGCCGGTCGAGGCGGGCGAGCACCTCCTCGACGGTCATGGCCGGCGGGACCGGCCGTGCAGCGAGAGAGTCGAGCCACCCGAGCGCGTGCGCGTGCGCCCGGTCGAGGCCGGCAGTGCGATCCATCCCGGCAGTGTCCACCCGGTGCGACCCCCCGCACTAGCCTTGGCGCAGTGCGCGTGCTGTCGACCTCCGAGTGGCGTCCCCTCGCCGAGGCGCACGCCGCCCGCGTCGACGTCTTCGTCCAGCCGCACCTCGCGCGTCGCGCCGACCAGGTGAAGCACCCGGTCCACGACTTCCTCTTCACCTACTACTCCCAGCGACCCGCCCAGCTGCGCCGCTGGCACCCCGGCTACGGCGTCGCGCTCGAGGACGCCGACGAGCACGCGGGCCTCAAGGGCTACGCGGGCGACCCGGTCTCCGTCGCGGCGGCGTACGTAGTCTCGCAGCGACCGCTGCTCACCCAGCTGCACGCGCTGCTGACGGCGACCGCCGCCCGCGCCCCGCAGCTCGGCTGCTTCGGCCTGCACGAGTGGGCGATGGTGCACCGGTCAGCGGAGCACGGGACCCGCCACGACTGGCCGCTGCGTCTCGGCCCCGAGGGCACCGACGCGGTCGTGGAGTCGCACCGGATCGCCTGCTCGCACTTCGACGCCTTCCGCTTCTTCACCCCTACCGCCCGTCCGCTCAACATCCTGCAGCCGGCGCGTGACGACCGCCCCGCCTTCGAGCAGCCCGGCTGCCTGCACGCCGGGATGGACCTCTACAAGCACGCCTTCCGCCTCACGCCGATGGTCGCCAGCGACCTGGTCGCGGACTGCTTCGAGCTGGCCCGCGACATCCGGGTGCTCGACATGCGTGCGGCGCCCTACGACCTCGGGGACCTCGGCTTCGAGCCGGTGCGGATCGAGACGACGGAGGGCAAGGCGGCGTACGTCGAGGCGCAACGGGGCTTCGCAGAGCGGGGCGCTCCCCTGCGCGCGCGGCTCGTCGCCGAGTGCGAGCGGCTGCTGGCGGTCGCGCCGGACTGAGCGGGTGGGGTCAGGAGCCCTGGGCGACGGCGAGGTCGACGTCCTCGGGGTCAGGGTCCACCGGTGGGTCCTCCAGGTCGACGCACGCCCACTCCGTGACGTCGCCGTGGTCGTTGCTCGCCCGGACGCACGGACGGTCGGGCTCCTCGACGCGGACCACGACGCCGACCCCGGAGGACGGGGTGAACGGCTCACCGGCCACCTCGGTCGACTGGCCGGGAGCCAGCTCGAGGGTCCGACCCTGGCCGGTCGTCAGCACGCTCTGGTACTGGAGCCACTCCATCCGGGCCCGGTCGTCGAACATCGGCCGGGTGCGGTCGACCCGATCGTCGATCTCGACCGCGACGGGGAACGCCGCTACGAAGAGGGCTGCGAGACCGGCGAAGACCGCGTTGGTCCTGGTGGCCCATCGAGGGTGGGGGGACGTCGTCGACACGCCGGGCTCAGAACTCATAGCCGAACGCCTCGATCGTGTCTGCGAACACCGTCGCGACGCGCTGCTTCGAGGTGGGCGTGTAGAGCTCGCGGTAGTGCCCGGCGGGACGGGCGTTGCCCTTGGCGCGCGGCAGGTCGGGCTCGCCTGGCAGACCGAGGTGCTCCCAGACCTCGCGCAGCTCGGCGTCGAGGTTCTCGTAGCGCAGGACCCGGTCGAGCGCCATCTTGCCGCGGATGCGGTAGAGGCGGCGGTTGTTGGCGAGCTGCTCGATCCAGATCTCCTGGACGTAGGCCTCGAAGTCCGGCAGCTCGGGCCGGTCCTTGTACTTCCAGAAGTAGAGGGAGACGACCGCGTCCCACGGGTTGCGCTCGATCGCGAAGGTGAAGTAGTCGGCGAAGACGTCGGCGCCGACGAGGTCGCGGGTGGCCTTGGCGCCCATGTGGTTGTAGGCCTTG
>DATIAJ010000262.1:0-4319 GCA_035458105.1 Nocardioides sp.
CCGAGCTGCTCGAGCGCATCGGCGCGCTGGTCGGCATCGAGGGCCTTGGCGAGGGTCATGTGGCCCAGTCTGTCAGGGCCAACCACGGCCACGACCGCCCGCGCGGCGGGGACGTCATGGACAGCGGTCACCCGGGAAGCCGTCATCCATGACGTCGCCCGGCGACGTCATGGTGAATGGTCGTCGGGACGACCACGAACCATGACGTCCGCGATCCGATCAGTGCTGGACGACGACCTCGATGCGCTGGAACTCCTTGAGCTCGGTGTAGCCCGTGGTGGCCATCGCGCGGCGCAGGGCGCCGATGAGGTTCATGGTGCCGTCGGCGACGCGGGAGGGGCCGAACATGATCTCCTCCAGCGACCCGACCGGCTCGAAGCCGACCCGCTCGCCGCGGGGAAGCTCGGCGTGCGTGGCCTCGCTCCCCCAGTGGAAGCCGCGGCCGGGCGCCTCGGTCGCGCGGGCGAGCGGCGAGCCGATCATCACCGCGTCGGCGCCGCAGGCGATGGCCTTGGCGATGTCGCCCGAGCTGCCGATCGAGCCGTCGGCGATGACGTGGACGTAGCGGCCGCCCGACTCGTCGAGGTAGTCGCGGCGGGCGGCGGCCACGTCGGCGACGGCGCTCGCCATCGGCACGGCGACGCCGAGGACCGTCCGCGTCGTGTGGGCGGCCCCGCCGCCGAACCCGACGAGCACGCCGGCAGCACCGGTACGCATGAGGTGGAGGGCGGCCTGGTAGGTCGCGCACCCGCCCACGATCACCGGCACGTCGAGCTCGTAGATGAACTCCTTGAGGTTGAGCGGCTCCGCCTGGCTGCTGACGTGCTCGGCGGAGACGGTGGTGCCGCGGATGACGAACATGTCCACGCCGGCGTCGACGACGGCCTTGACGTGGTCCTTCGTGCGCTGCGGCGAGAGCGATCCCGCGACCGTCACACCGGCGGCCCGCACCTCCTTGAGGCGCTC
The DNA here is from genome assembly GCA_035458105.1 of Nocardioides sp. Taxonomy (GTDB): domain Bacteria; phylum Actinomycetota; class Actinomycetes; order Propionibacteriales; family Nocardioidaceae; genus Nocardioides. Next base: position 967 of record DATIAJ010000262.1, read on the forward strand.
GGTGATCAGCTCGGGCTTGATCGGTTCGGTGTAGATCTCCTGCATGCGCCGCGTGGCCTCGTGGCCGGACAGGCCGGCGACCTCCTCGAGCAGGCCCGTCGGGTCGTCGTAGCGCGTCCAGAGCCCCTCGAGGTTGAGCACGCCCAGGCCACCCATCTGGCCGAGAGCGATCGCCGTGGAGGGCGACATGACCGAGTCCATCGGCGCGGCCAGCACGGGGATGTCGAAGCGGTAGGCGTCGATCTGCCAGGCGGTGCTGACCTCCTCGGGGTCGCGGGTGCGCCGCGAGGGCACGATCGCGATGTCGTCGAAGGAGTACGCGCGGCGACCGCGCTTGGCGCGGCCGATCTCGATCTCGCTCATGCCGGGAAGCCTATCGGCGAGCGGCAGGTCCGGCCGGGCCCCCACCCGACCGGACCTCCTCGACCCGTGATCCATACCCCACATTTGGATCCGGTCAGATGGTACCCAATTCAGGGGCGACTGACACACCTGTCTCACGCGAGCCCGAGGCCGGTCCGTCGACGGCCGTGCGCAACGACCGTCGCAGCCACGCGGCGTACCTCTCGACCGTCCAGCCGCGGTGCTGCGCGAGGGTCAGCCAGGTCTCCGCGCGCGTCAGCAGGTAGACCTCGTCGACGGCGTCCGGGGCCGGCTCACCGCGCGCGAGCAGTCGCGCCACGTCACCGCACATCGCCGCGTGGCCGAGGTGCGCGCCGCGGACGAGGTCGCGCAGGGCCGGATCGACCTCGGCGCCGTGCGCCAGCACCGGCACCAGCGGCCCCATCGGTACGACGATGCTGCAGGCGAACTCGACGAACCGGTCGAGCCGCACCTCGACGTCGGGCTCGTCGTCGAGCCGCAGGTCGGCGAAGGACTCCAGCAACCCGCCCCGCTGCCCGAACCCGGCGGTCCGGAAGGCCGCCATGAAGAGACCGGCCTTGCCGCCGAACGTCTTGGTCACCAGCTCGACCGACACCTCCGACTCGGCGGCGACCAGGGCGAGCGTCGTGCCGGTCCAGCCCCGCTCGGCGAACAGGCGCGCCGCCACCTCGGCGACGTGGAGCCGTCGCCGCTCGGCGGCCGCGCGGCGCCCGCTGGCGTCGTACGAGCGGCGCTCGGGGGCGGCGTCCTGCTCCACCCCGCGAGCCTAGGCGATCCGCGGCGGTGGCCGCGTGCGAGGTTTCGGCAACGGCTCGTGCACGGCTCGGCAAAGCCGGTCACGCGCCCCGCACCCCCTGCCTACCGTCGAGCAGGTGGGGAGACGAGGGAGCAGAAGGCTCGCGCGCGCTGTCGCGGTGACCTGCCTGGCGAGTGGGGTGCTGGGTGTGGGCGCCGCGGCAGCGCACGCGGCCGACGACTACCCGTGGGCCTGGCAGGGCCAGTGCCCGATCCTGCCGCTGCCGGTGATCGAGGAGCCCGAGCCGACTCCCCCGCCCGCACCGCCCGCCACCGAGCCCGCCCAGCCCGGCCAGCCCGACCAGCCCGGCCAGCCCGACCAGGCGACGCCCGCCGTCGTGCCGCCTCCGCCGCCTCCGCCGCCGCCGGTCCTCGACCCGGTCTCCGGCCACCTCTACGACCCGCGCGGCCCGCGACCGACCTGCGCGCGCAACGTGTGGTCGGTCGACGGCTCGATCGGCGACCCGTGGGGCTTCGTCTTCCGCAACTGCACCAGCTTCGTCTCGTGGCGCCTGCACGAGCGCAACGGCCTCGCGGGCTTCGCCAACCACTTCCGCGGCGAGCACTGGGGCAACGCCGACCGGTGGGACGACGTGGCGCGCCGCCTGGGCTACCGGGTCGACTCCGTGCCGGCGATCGGCGCCGTCGCGCAGACCGATGCCGGCCGCGTCGGCCACGTGGCCTGGGTGAGCGCGATCGGCCCCGGCACCGTGACGGTCGAGGAGTACAACCACGCCTCGCCCGGCGGCTATGGCACCCGCACGGTCCCGGTCGGGGAGTTCCGCTACCTGCACCTGGCCGACGTCGCCCCGTCGCCGCTCATCGGCTCCGACCGAGCCGTCGTCTCGGTGCCCGACGACCGCGGCCGCTCCTGGACCGCACGCGTCGACGACAGCGGCACCCTGCTCGTGGCCGCCCCCGGTCGTCCGGCCCGGGCGGTCGGCACCAGGGGCGCGTTCACCCCGGTGGTCGCACCAGCGCTGAGCCTCGACCACCGCGGCCGGCCGTGGGTGGCCGCGACGGCGCGCGACGGCCGCGTCCTCGCCGGTACGACGTGGCGTGGGCGCCGCGTCCTGCGCGTCGTCGGCACGTCGGCGCCGACCGCGAGCCCCGCGCTCGCGCAGTCACGCACCCGACGCCCGGTGCTCGCGACCGTCTCGGCGGACGGCACCCTCGTCACCCGGCGCCTCACCCGCTCGGGTCGCTGGAGCCGTCCCGACCGCGTGGGGCGCCGGGCGTCCTGGTCGACCCACACCGCGCCCGTGCTCGGCAAGGACGCGACCGGCCGTACGTGGCTGGTGGCGGTCGGCGCCGGTGGCGCGACCTACGCGCAGTCGCTCGAGCGCGGCCGCCTGCAGCGGCTGGCCGGACCGGCGGGGTCGCTCACCTCGACGCCCGCGTTCACCACCGCCGGCGACGGCACGACGCGGCTGCACCAGGTCAGCGCGGCGGGGCGGCTCGTCGTACGCACCCTCGCCGGTCGCCGGTGGACCCGGCCCGACACGCTGGCCGGGCAGTGGTCGCCGTACGCCTCGCCGGCCGTGGGTGAGGCCGCTGGTGGCCTGCACGTGGTGGCGACCGACGGCACCGGGGCCGTCGTCGTGCGGAGCGCGGTCCATGGCCAGCCCCGCCTGCCGGTCCGCGTGCGCGCCCCGCGCGACCTCACCCGCTCGCCCGCGCTCGTGACGCGTCGCGAGTCCGGCCTGTTCGTGATGACGCGCTCGGGACCACGCCTGCTGGCCCGGCCGACGCCGGCCGCCGTGGACCCGCTGCCGAGCCGCAGCCCGGCGCGCTGAGGTGAGGGGTCAGCTGCCGCTGTAGTTGGGGGCCTCGACGGTCATCTGGACGCCGTGGGGGTGGCTCTCCTTGAGCGAGGCCGAGGTGATCCGGACGAACCGGCCCTTGTCCTGCAGCTCGGGGATGGTGCGGGCGCCGACGTAGAACATCGACTGGTTGAGCCCGCCGACGAGCTGGTGCGCGACCGCGGACAGCGGACCGCGGTAGGCGACCTGGCCCTCGATGCCCTCCGGCACGATCTTGTCGTCGCTGGCGACCTCGGCCTGGAAGTAGCGGTCCTTGGAGTAGGACTTCTTGCCGCGGCTGCTCATCGCGGCGAGCGAGCCCATGCCGCGGTAGGACTTGAACTGCTTGCCGTTGACGAACACGACGTCGCC
>DATIAJ010000263.1:0-3310 GCA_035458105.1 Nocardioides sp.
ATCGCGCTGATCGTCTCGATCGGCTTCTCCCTCGTCCCGCTCGCCGTGCTCGCGGGCATCATCACCAAGTAAGGGGTCACCGCACGTGAGCCACGACAGCCACGACATGGACATGCCCGACACCGTCACCTCGACGGAGGCCTCGCACAGCGGGTCGCTCGACGGCGACTACGACGACGCCGCGGGCTACTACACCCCGGGTGAGCCGCTGATCGACACGAAGGCGCCGCAGGGCCCGATCGCGGACCGCTGGCAGAACCGGAAGTTCGAGGCCCGCCTCGTCAACCCGGCCAACCGCCGCAAGCTCTCGATCATCATCGTCGGCACCGGCCTGGCCGGCGCCTCGGCCGCCGCCACGCTCGGCGAGGCCGGCTACAACGTCAAGACCTTCTGCTACCAGGACTCGCCGCGGCGCGCGCACTCGATCGCCGCGCAGGGTGGCATCAACGCCGCGAAGAACTACAAGGAGGACGGCGACTCCGTCCACCGCCTCTTCTACGACACCGTGAAGGGCGGCGACTACCGCTCGCGGGAGTCCAACGTCTACCGCCTCGCCGAGGTCAGCACCAACATCATCGACCAGTGCGTCGCCCAGGGCGTCCCGTTCGCCCGCGAGTACGGCGGCCTGCTCGACAACCGCTCCTTCGGCGGCGTGCAGGTCTCCCGCACGTTCTACGCCCGCGGCCAGACCGGGCAGCAGCTGCTGATCGGCGCCTACCAGGCACTCGAGCGCCAGATCGCCGCCGGCACGGTCTCGATGTTCACCCGCCACGAGATGCTCGAGCTGATCGTCGCCGACGGCAAGGCACGCGGCATCATCGCCCGCGACATGGTCACCGGCGAGGTCCAGACCCACCTCGCCGACGTCGTCGTGCTGGCGTCGGGCGGCTACGGCAACGTGTTCTACCTGTCCACCAACGCGATGGGCTCCAACGTCACCGCCGCGTGGCGCGCGCACCGCAAGGGCGCCTACATGGCCAACCCCTGCTACACGCAGATCCACCCGACCTGCATCCCGGTCTCCGGCTCGCACCAGTCCAAGCTGACGCTGATGTCGGAGTCGCTGCGCAACGACGGCCGCATCTGGGTGCCGAAGAACCAGGCCGACTGCGACAAGGACCCCCGCGAGATCGCCGAGGAGGACCGCGACTACTACCTGGAGCGGATCTACCCCTCGTTCGGCAACCTGGTCCCCCGCGACATCGCCTCTCGGGCCGCGAAGAACGTCTGCGACGAGGGTCGTGGCGTCGGCCCCGAGGTGGACGGCGTACGACGTGGTGTCTACCTCGACTTCGCCGACGCGATCGACCGCCTCGGGCGCGACGCGGTGGCCAACAAGTACGGCAACCTCTTCGACATGTACGCCCGGATCACCGGCGAGGACCCCTACTCGGTGCCGATGCGGATCTACCCGGCCGTGCACTACGTCATGGGCGGCCTGTGGGTCGACTACGACCTGCAGTCCACGATCCCCGGCCTGTTCGTCACCGGCGAGGCCAACTTCTCCGACCACGGCGCCAACCGCCTCGGCGCCTCGGCGCTGATGCAGGGCCTGGCGGACGGTTACTTCGTCCTGCCGCACACGATCCGCGACTACCTGGCCGACGGCCCGTTCGAGCCGATCGGCGAGGACCACCCGGCGGTCGTCGAGGCACGCACCTCGGTCACCGACCGCATCGAGCACTTCCTGTCCGTCAACGGCACCCGCAGCGTCGACTCGTACCACCGCGAGCTCGGCAACATCATGTGGGAGTACTGCGGCATGGAGCGCACGGAGACGGGCCTCAAGAAGGCGATCGACCTGATCCGCGGGCTCCGCGACGACTTCTACCGCAACGTCAAGGTCCTCGGCACCAGCGAGTCGCTCAACCAGTCGCTCGAGAAGGCCGGCCGCGTGGCCGACTTCTTCGAGCTCGGCGAGCTGATGTGCATCGACGCGCTGAACCGGCGCGAGTCCTGCGGCGGTCACTTCCGCGGAGAGTCGCAGACCGAGGACGGCGAGGCACTGCGTCACGACGACGAGTTCGCCTACGTGGCCGCCTGGGAGTGGGCCGGTCTCGACGAGCGGCCCGTGCTGCACAAGGAAGACCTGGTCTACACCGCCATCGAGATGAAGCAGCGGAGCTACAAGTAATGAACCTGACCCTCAAGATCTGGCGTCAGCCCGACGCCGCCAGCGCCGGTGCGATGCACACCTACGAGCTGGCCGACGTCTCCCCGGACATGTCGTTCCTCGAGATGCTCGACGTGCTCAACGAGCAGCTCAACGACCAGGGCGAGGACCCGATCGCGTTCGACTCCGACTGTCGCGAGGGCATCTGCGGCATGTGCGGGCTGATGATCAACGGCGACGCGCACGGTCCCGAGGTCACCACGACCTGCCAGCTCCACATGCGCTCGTTCAGCGACGGCGAGACCATCACGATCGAGCCGTGGCGCTCCGACGCCTTCCCGGTGGTCAAGGACCTCGTCGTCGACCGCGGCGCCTTCGACCGGATCATCCAGGCCGGCGGCTACGTCTCGGTCAACACCGGCTCGGCGCCCGAGGCCCACTCGGTACCGGTCCCCAAGGACGACGCCGACCGCGCCTTCAACGTCGCGACCTGCATCGGCTGCGGCGCCTGTGTCGCCGCCTGCCCCAACGGGTCGGCCTCGCTCTTCATGGGCGCCAAGGTCACCCACCTCGGCCTGCTCCCCCAGGGCCAGCCCGAGCGCGACGAGCGCGTGGTCAACATGGTCGCCCAGCACGACCACGAGGGCTTCGGCGGCTGCACCAACATCGGTGCCTGCACCGCCGCCTGCCCCAAGGAGATCCCGCTCGACGTGATCTCCCAGCTCAACAAGGACCTCCGCACCGCCATCAAGCACGGTCACTGAGCGACGTACTGCTCCACACGCGACGAGGGCCGGGGGTCTCCCCCGGCCCTCGTCGCGTCTCCGGGCTCAGCGTCGTCGCGCGCTCGCGTCTGCTGGGCTCCGTAGCTTCGGCCCCTAGCGGTGCGTGAGACACGTTCTGCGGCCCAGGAACCTGCGTCACCCACCGCTTCATCGTGCCAACCGTCCGAGCGGTGAGCCAGGCAGCTCTTCGCGCCGACAAACCTGCGTCACTCACCGCTGTCGGGGCGTCCGCGGCCTGACGACGTCGGACAGGCGCATGAACAGCGCGTCCCACTCAGGTCCGAACTCCGGCGGCGCACCTTGGTAGCCGCGGCTCACCAGCATCGCGTGGAGTGCACGCACGGCAGTCCCGGGGGTGCGAAGCCGCTCCTTGGTGATGAGCTCGTACGCGACGTCGTGCCGGCGGTAGGCG
>DATIAJ010000264.1:0-2184 GCA_035458105.1 Nocardioides sp.
TTCGACGACTTCAAGGTCGTCCCGCCGGGCACCGGCATCGTCCACCAGGTCAACATCGAGCACCTCGCCCGCGTGGTCATGGTGCGCGACGGCGTGGCCTACCCCGACACCTGCGTCGGCACCGACTCCCACACCACGATGGTCAACGGCATCGGCGTGGTCGGGTGGGGCGTCGGCGGCATCGAGGCCGAGGCCGCGATGCTCGGCCAGCCGGTGTCCATGCTCATCCCGCGCGTGGTCGGCTTCAAGCTGTCGGGCGAGCTCCCCGCGGGCTCGACCGCCACCGACCTGGTGCTCACCATCACCGAGATGCTCCGCGAGCACGGCGTGGTCGGCAAGTTCGTCGAGTTCTACGGCGAGGGTGTCTCCGCGCTGCCGCTGGCCAACCGCGCCACGATCGGCAACATGAGCCCGGAGTTCGGCTCGACCATCGCGGTCTTCCCGATCGACGAGCAGACGATCGACTACCTCCGCCTCACCGGCCGCACCGACGACCAGCTCGCGCTCGTCGAGGCGTACGCCAAGGAGCAGGGGCTGTGGCACGACCCGAGCGCCGAGCCCCGCTACAGCGAGCGCCTCGAGCTCGACCTCGCCACCGTGGTGCCGTCGCTGGCCGGGCCGAAGCGCCCGCAGGACCGCGTCGAGGTCTCGGCCGCCAAGGACTCGTTCCGCGCGGCCCTCAGCGACTACGTCGACGAGGGTGACACCGACCCGGACGACGCCGCCGAGGCCACGGGCTACGACGAGGCGGTCGAGGAGTCCTTCCCCGCCTCCGACTCGCCGAGCCACGAGGGCGGCAACGGCAAGCCCGTGCACGCCGACGCTCCCAAGGACGCCGGCCGGCCCACGAAGCGGACGAAGGTCTCGCTCGACGGCCAGGAGGTCGAGATCGACCACGGCGCCGTCGTGATCGCCGCGATCACGTCGTGCACCAACACCTCGAACCCGAGCGTGATGATCGGTGCCGCGCTGCTGGCCAAGAAGGCCGTCGAGAAGGGCCTGACCCGCAAGCCGTGGGTCAAGACCTCGCTCGCGCCCGGCTCCAAGGTCGTCTCCGACTACTACGACCGCGCCGGCCTCACGCCGTACCTCGACAAGCTCGGCTTCAACCTCGTCGGCTACGGCTGCACCACGTGCATCGGCAACTCCGGCCCGCTCATCCCCGAGGTGTCCGCGGCCGTCAACGAGGCCGACCTCGCGGTCGTCTCGGTGCTGTCCGGCAACCGCAACTTCGAGGGCCGGATCAACCCGGACGTGAAGATGAACTACCTCGCGTCGCCGCCGCTGGTCGTGGCCTACGCGCTGGCCGGGTCGATGGACGTCGACCTGTTCGGCGACCCGCTGGGCCAGGACACCGACGGCAATGACGTCTACCTGGAGGACATCTGGCCGAGCCCGCAGGAGATCGAGGAGACGATCGCCCACGCGATCACCTCCGACATGTTCGGTGACTCCTACGCCGACGTGTTCAAGGGTGACGAGCGCTGGCAGTCGCTGCCCACCCCTGAGGGCAACACCTTCGAGTGGGACGAGGACTCGACCTACGTCCGCCGTCCTCCCTACTTCGACGGCATGCCCGACGAGCCCGAGCCGGTGACCGACATCGTCGGGGCCCGCGTCCTGCTCAAGCTGGGCGACTCGGTCACGACCGACCACATCAGCCCGGCCGGCGCCATCAAGAAGGACAGCCCCGCCGGGCACTACCTCGCCGAGCACGGCGTCGAGCAGCGCGACTTCAACTCCTACGGCTCGCGCCGCGGCAACCACGAGGTCATGATCCGCGGCACGTTCGCCAACATCCGCCTGCGCAACCAGATCGCGCCGGGCACCGAGGGCGGCGTGACCAAGGACTTCACCAAGGACGGCGAGGTCACGAGCGTCTACGAGGCCAGCCAGAGCTATCAGGAGGCCGGCACGCCGCTGGTCGTCCTGGCCGGCAAGGAGTACGGCTCCGGCTCCTCGCGCGACTGGGCCGCCAAGGGCACCGCGCTGCTGGGCGTGAAGGCCGTCATCGCCGAGTCCTACGAGCGCATCCACCGCTCGAACCTCATCGGCATGGGCGTCATCCCGCTGCAGTTCCCCGACGGCAAGACCGCCGACGACCTGGGCCTCACCGGTGCCGAGATCATCTCGATCAGCGGCATCACCGAGCTCAACGACGGCACCACGCCGAAGACCGTCACG
>DATIAJ010000265.1:0-12229 GCA_035458105.1 Nocardioides sp.
CGAGTCCCTCCGTCAGCTCGTCCCTGAACTTCGCCGGGAGGAAGAGCCGGCCCTTCTCGTCGAGCTTGGGCGTGTAGGTGCCGAAGAACATCCGGCACCTCCCCTGCTCGGCGGGCAGATCGACCCTGTCCCCCACTTCGCACCACAGTACTCCACTTCGCTCCACCGTCAACCAGATCCAGCGTGTTTCACGCACGAATTTCGCCCGTCCCGTCGCGCTCGTACGTCGTCGGCGCCCCTCCCGACGCCGCCTCGTCCCGCGTGGATCCGGCGTGATCCACGCTCAGGACGGGCCGGGTGGAGCGTGGGTGGGGAGGCCGGGGCCGAGGTGGTGGGGCGAAGTGGGGGACGGCGGGTCGCCCGGGTGGGGGACGTCGCCCGACGACGGCGGCGCGCGCCCGCCCGGGCGGGTATGTTGCGCGCACCACATACCGTGGTGGAGGAGCACGCACGAGGGGATGGACGACAACGTGACGAGTGGGTCTTCCGGGCAGGCGCCCGACCTGGACACCGTGCGGCGGGTCACCGGCGCCGTACGCCACAACATCGAGCGTGTGATCGCGGGCAAGCCCGACGTCGTCAACGCCGCCCTCGTCGTCCTGCTCGCCGAGGGCCACCTCCTCATCGAGGACGTCCCCGGCGTGGGCAAGACCCAGCTGAGCAAGGCGCTCGCGCGAAGCATCGACTCGACCGTGCGCCGCATCCAGTTCACCCCGGACCTGCTGCCCTCCGACGTCACCGGCGTCTCGGTGTTCAACCAGGACACCCGGGAGTTCGAGTTCCGGCCCGGCGGGGTCTTCGCCAACATCGTCGTCGGCGACGAGATCAACCGGGCCTCGCCCAAGACGCAGTCGGCGCTGCTCGAGTGCATGGAGGAGCGCCAGGTCACCGTCGACAACGCGACCTACCAGCTCGAGAAGCCGTTCATGGTCATCGCGACGCAGAACCCCATCGAGATGGAGGGCACCTACGCCCTCCCGGAGGCGCAGCGCGACCGCTTCATGGCGCGCGTCTCGGTCGGCTACCCGGTGGAGTCCGCGGAGATCGCGATGCTGGAGGGGCACACGGCGCACAACCCGCTCGACGACCTCGAACCGGTCACCGACGCCGGGGAGATCCGCAAGGTCATCGAGATCGTCGGCCGGGTGCACGTGTCGCCCGCCGTGCAGCGCTATGCCGTGGCCCTCACCACCGCCACCCGCGCCAGCAACGACCTGCACCTCGGTGCCTCACCTCGCGCGACGCTCCACCTCGTGCGGGCCGCCAAGGCCGTCGCCGCCACGCAGGGGCGCGACTACGTGCTCCCCGACGACATCCACGGCATCACGTCCCCGGTCCTGGCCCACCGGCTGCTGCCCAACGTGGAGGCGACGATGAGCGGGCGCACCACCGCCGCGATCCTGTCGGGGATCGTGGAGTCGGTGCCGGTGCCCGCGGCCTCCGACTCCACCTCGATCCCACGCGGCAGCCGTGCGTGAGGCGCTCGCTGCGCTGACCGTCCGCGGGCGGGCGTTCCTGGCCGCCGGCATCACCACCGTCGTGGCCGCGGTCGTGGTGGGCCACTCCTCGGTGGTGCGCATCGGCGTCCTCGTGGCGGCGCTGCCGCTGCTCACCGCCTGGTGGGTCGGCCGTTCCCGCTACCGCCTCTCGCTCGTGCGCACGGTCTCCCCCCAGCTCGTGGTCGCCGGCCAGCCCGCCACCGTCGAGCTCACCGTCTCCAACGAGTCCCGCACGCCGACCGGTGTCCTGCTGCTCGAGGAGCGTCTCCCCTACGTGCTGGGCACCCGCCCGCGCTTCGTGCTCGAGGGACTCGGCCACGGGTGGCGCCGGCATGCGACCTACCAGGTGCGCTCGGAGCTGCGCGGTCAGTTCGACATCGGTCCGATGTCGGTGCGCGTGACCGACCCGTTCGGCCTCGTCGAGCTGGGTCGCACGTTCCACGCCACCACCCGGCTGACCGTCACCCCGCGCACTGTCTCCCTGCCGAGCATCCCGCTGGGCGGGGCGTGGACCGGCTCGGGCGACAACCGCCCCCGCGCCTTCGCGACCGGCAGCGCGGAGGACGTCACCGTCCGCGAGTACCGACGCGGCGACGACCTGCGGCGCGTGCACTGGCGCAGCTCGGCGCGTGTCGGCGAGCTGATGGTCCGCCGCGAGGAGCAGCCGTGGCAGTCGCGCGCGACCGTCTTCCTCGACAACCGCGGCATCGCCCACCGCGGGCAGGGGGCCGCCAGCTCGCTCGAGGGTGCCGTGTCCGCGGCCGCCTCGATCGCCGTCCACCTGGCGCACCACGGCTACACCGTCCGGCTGGTCACCGCCTCCGGCGACAGCCGCGAGACCGAGTGGCACTCCCACACCGCCGAGGCCAGCACCATCCCGCTCCTGGAGGCGCTGGCCGTCGTCCAGCTCGACCACTCCCCCGCGCCCGACACCCAGTGGCTGGCCGAGCCGGGCCACGGTGGGCTCACCATCGGGATCTTCGGGGGGCTCGGCGACCCCGACCTGCCGTTCCTCCGCCGCCTGCAGCACCACGCGTCGTCGAGCCTGGCGATCGCCCTCGACGTCGACGCCTGGGCGCCCCACCTGCCGGTCCAGCCGGGTCCCGGGGCGGCCGCCCACCTCACGTCCACGGGGTGGCGCTCGATCACCCTCGGCCCGCGCGACCGCCTCGACACCGCCTGGCAGGAGCTGGGCCTGATGCAGAGCCGGGCCACGGCCTCGTCGGGAGCCGCGCGATGAGGTCCACGTGGAGCACGCTCCCGCACCAGCTGCGCATCGCCGGGATCGCGCTGCTGGCGGCGTGGACCACCGTGCTGTCGTGGCGGGTGCTGACCGAGGACTTCGCCGAGGTCGCCATCCCCCTGCTCCTGATCGGGGTCGTCCTGGCCGGGGCGGGTGCCCTGGCCCGCTGGAACCGCCTCCCTGTCGTCGTGATCGTCACCGGTCAGCTGGTGCTCGGCGCGCTGCTGGTGCTCGGCACCACGACCGGCTCTCCCATCCCGACCCCGGACAACGTCGACGCCTTCCGGGCTGCGCTCGACGACGCGCTCGAGACCTCGCGCAGCTACGCCGCTCCGGTCCAGACCGGCGTCCCGCCCGTGCATCCCCTGCTGCTCATCGGCGGGGTGCTGATCGTCCTGCTGGTCGACCTGATCGCCTGCACGCTGCGCCGGGCCCCGGTTGCCGGGCTCGTGCTGCTCGCCGCGTACACCCTTCCCGTGGCGGTCACCGGCGACCCGGTGTCGTGGTGGCTCTTCGCGGTGATCGCCGCCTTCTTCCTCACCCTGGTCTTCATCCAGCACAGCGACCACGTCACCAGCTGGGGACGCGCGCCCGACGGGGAGAAGGGCTCGTTCTCGGTGCGCACCGGCGCCATCGGCAACACCGCGCTGGCGCTCGGCGCGACCGCGATCGCGCTCGCGGTCGTCGTACCCGCCGCCGTGCCGACGATGAGCATGAGCGTCCTCGACGGCAACGGACCCGGCACCCGCGAGGTCGAGGTGAAGGACCCCTTGCTCGACCTGGAACGCAACCTGAGCCGGGGCGAGGACGTCCCGATGCTGTGGGTGACCACCTCGGGGCCGCGTCCGACCTATCTCCGCCTGTCGGTGCTCACCAACTTCACCGGCACGGCGTGGACCCCCGGCGACCGGGAGATCCCCGAGTCGCAGGCAGCGACCGGCTCCCTGCCCCCGCTCGACGGGGTGGGGGTCGACGTGCCCCGCCGGCAGTTCAAGTACGACGTCCGCGTGGGGCCCGACCTCGACTCCACCTGGCTGCCGACGGCAGCGCAGACCACGCGGATCGCCGCCGGGTCCGACTGGCGCTACGACCTCAGCACCCGTGACTTCATCGCCGCGCGCGACGGCCTGAACACGGCCGACCTCACCTACGACTTCACCGCCGCCGAGCTGACCTACGACCCGAAGGACATGGACCGGGCCGTCTCCGGTGCCGGGTCGGTGGCCGCCACCTTCACCGACGTGCCCAGCAGCCTGAGCAACGAGGTCCGGCGGCTCGCGGCGAGCGTCACCGCCGACGCCCCCACCCGCTTCCAGAAGGCCCAGGTGCTCCAGCAGTGGTTCCGCGAGGACGGGGGGTTCCGCTACGACCAGGCGCAGGCCGCCTCGGCGGGCCGCGGCGACGCCGATCTGCTCGCGTTCCTCGACGATCGGTCCGGCTACTGCACACAGTTCGCTGCGTCGATGGCGATCATGGCTCGCGTCCTCGGCATCCCGAGCCGGGTCGCGATCGGCTTCCTCGAGCCCGAGAAGTCGACCAGGGGCGCGTGGGAGTTCTCTGCGCACGACTTCCACGCGTGGCCCGAGCTCTACTTCCCCGGGTCGGGCTGGGTGCGGTTCGAGCCCACCCCCCAGTCGCGTGCCAGCCAGCCGCCGGGCTACACCGAGGCCGAGTTCGAGCCGGTCGTCCCGACCCCGACGCCCAGCGCCGGGCTACCCGCCGAGGAGCTGCCCGACCGCGGCGAGCAGGCCGACGCCGAGGCCGCTGCCGACGACGCGTCCGGCTCGTCCATCCCCTGGGTCCCGATCCTCGCCGGCCTGGTCGGCCTCGCGCTGGTGGTCCTGCTGCTGCTGACGCCCCGGCTGGTCCGTGCCTCACGGCGTCGGCGCCGCCTCGACGGCGACGTCGAGGACCTCTGGCTCGAGCTGCGCGACGTGGCACGCGACCTCGGCCACGCCTGGCCGGAGGGTCGTTCGCCCCGTCGCGTCGGTGACTGGCTCGGGCACCTGTTGGCCACCCCCGTCCACGACCGCTCGCGGCCCGACCGTCCGCGTCGCGGTCGCGAGCAGGCTCCTGAAGCGGCGCAGGCCCTCGACCGTCTCGTCGCCTCGCTCGAACGCAGCCGCTACGCCCGCGACCCGGAGACCTTCACCGCCGATCGCCTGGCCGGCGACCTCGCCCTCGTCGAGGAGTCCCTCACCGCCGGGGTGACGTCACGCGAGGCACGACGCGCCGAGTGGTGGCCCGCCTCGGTCGTGGGACGCCGTACGTCCTGGCGCCTCCGCGGCCGGTCCGGCCGGGCCACGACCACGACCCCGGACCACGAGTCCGCCCGGACGGTCGACGAGCTCATCGGCTGACCCGCGCCCGCCGACCGGGCACTTCCTGCCCGTCACAGACGCCGACCGGGCACTTCCTGCCCGTCCAGGCGCCGACCGGGCACTTCCTCGTGGAAGGGAAGGAGGCGCTGTCACGATCACGGGACGGAGACGGGCAGGAAGTGCCCGGTCAGGGCGCGGGACGGGCAGCATGTGCCCGGTCAGGGCGCGGGACGGGCAGGAGGTGCCCGGTCAGGCGCGGGAGCAGTTGCGGTCAGAAGCCGCGTTCGCGGCGGCGGCGCCACCGCTCCTCCATGCGCTCCATGAACGGACTGCCGGAGCGCTGCCGCCGAGGCCGGTGCGGACGACCGCCGTCGACGACACCGAACCCGGTGCGGCCGGATGCGCGCACCTTGGGCGTCGCGTGGCCCGGGCTGCGCGCCGACGTGAGGGCCAGGATCGCGCCGCCGAGCATGACCACGAAGCCGAGGACCCCGACGATCGTCTGGAGCACGGCGGTGAGGTCGAGGAGCACGGCGACGATCAGGAGACCGATGCCGACGAGGAGGATTGCGCCGCCCAGGATCATCCGACGACGGGCGGCCCGCTGGAAGGAAGTGCCGCGAAGCGTGGAGGCGAGCTTGGGGTCCTCCTCGACGAGGGCGCGCTCCATCTGCTCGAGCATTCGCAGTTCTTCCTCGGAGAGCTCCACGGTTCCTCCTCACCTTCTGGTGCAAGTCTAGGCACCCGCCCCCACCTACGGTAGGCGTCCCCGGAAAATTCACCCCGACGCAGGGGGCGGGGCCTCACACCAGGCTCGCCGGCCGCACGGCCGCGGCCCCGAACCGCCGCGTCGCGCGGTCCACGGCACGGTCGGCGTCGGCCCATCCGTGCGTGGGCTCTCCGAGCACGAGCTGTCGGTGCACCGTCGCTCGCGGCACCAGCCCCTCCACCCGTACGCCGACCAGCCGCAGGCGGGCGCGTTGGAGGCCCAGGGCGTCGTAGAGGTGGGTCACCGCGCGGTGCACCTCGACGGTGACGTCGGTGGCCTCGGGCATCGTCCGCGAGCGGGTGATCGTGGTGAAGTCGGCGAAGCGGACCTTCAGGGTGAGGGTGCGCCCGGCCACTCCCGCCGCGCGCATGCGTGCGGTGACCCGGGCAGACAGCCGCAGCAGCTCGCGGACGATGACGTCCCGGTCGTCGGTGTCACGCGCGAAGGTCTCGTCGGCCCCCATCGACCGCTCCGGCTCGTGCGGGCCGGCCGTCGGCGAGAGGTCGCGTCGGTCGGTGCCCCAGGCGAGGTGGTGGAGGTGGCGACCGAGGTGGTCGCCGAGAGCGCGCTGGAGGGTCTGCAGCGGGGTGTGGGCGACGTCGCCCACGGTGAGCAGGCCGAAGCGGTGCAGGAGTGCCTGCGTCTTCTCCCCCACGCCGTAGAGCTCGCCGACGTCGAGCGGGTGCAGGAAGGAGGTGACCTCGGACGGGGGCACCACGACCACGCCGTCGGGCTTGGCCCGCCTGCTCGCGACCTTGGCGACCGACACCGACGCGGCGACACCGACGGAGCACGTGATGCCCTGCTCGTCGTAGATGGTCGCCCGGAGCCGCTCGGCGATCTCGCCGGGGGCGCCGAGCCGTCGCGTGGCGCCCCGCACGTCGAGGAACGCCTCGTCGAGCGACATCGCCTCCACCACCGGCGTGACGTCGCGGAACGTCTCCATCACCGACGCCGAGACGCTCATGAACGTGGAGTAGTCGGGCGCGAGCACCACGACGCGCGGGCACAGGCGGCGGGCGCGCGTCATCGGCAGGGCCGACCTGATGCCGTAGCTGCGCGCGACGTAGTTGGCGGCCAGCACGACGCCGCGTCCGCTCCCGCCCACCACGACCGGCTGGTCGAGCAGGTCGGGACGCTCCCGGAGCGCGACGGAGGCGTAGAACGCGTCCATGTCGACGTGCAGCAGCGGGGTGTCGGTCATCGCCCACCCCCGCGGGGGCGGACGTCAGCGGCGCGCGACGACGTGGAGCTGGGCAGCGAGCGGGAGGTACTCAGCGCGGGTGGCCACGGCCTTCTCGAGCTCGACCAGCGCCGCGGTCGCGCCCGGCTCGAGGTCGAGGAGGCTGCCCGGGACGAGGTCGGCGAAGACACGGACGGCGTGGACGGACTCGGGGCTGAGGCCGGCACCAGCGAGGAGGTCGACGATCTCGTCGTGGGTGAAACGACGGCCGCTGCGCCCGACCGGGCCGGCCTGCCCGGCCGAACCACCGACCGATCCGCCTTCCGGGCGGTGGGGTACGTCGTCGAGCAGCTCACGGGCGGCCTGGAAGTGACCGGCCATGGCGCGCGCCACCACGGCGGCGTGGCGCTGGGCCACGAGCAGGCTGAGGTGTCCGCCGGGACGCAGCACGCCGGCGATCGAGGCGAGGGACGCGGCAGGGTCCTCGACCATCTCCAGCACGCCGTGGCAGAGGACGAGGTCGGCCTCGTCGACCAGGTCGGACAGGTCGGACAGGTCGCCCTGCTGGCCGGTGACGCGGTCGGACACGCCGCGCTCGCGCGCACGCCGGTCGAGCGAGGCGAGGGCGTCGGGGCTCGGGTCGATGACCTGCACGGTGTGTCCGAGCTCGGCCAGCGGGACGGCGAACCCGCCGGTCCCGCCACCGATGTCGACGATCCGGGCCGGGTGACCGTCGGCGGCTGCTGCCTCGAGGAGGCGGCGTACGCCGTCCCACGCCACGCCGGTGCGGACGGACTGGCGGCGCTCGCTGGCAGAGGAGCTCGCGGTCGGCTGGGCCATGGGCGCCACCCTAGTGGCTCGTCCACCGGCGCCCCCGCCCAGCCGCGGGCGCGGAGGGTCGGCGCGGTGGCGGGGTTCATCCCGGGCTCCCGGGGCTGCGGTGCCACAGCGCGCGCGAGGGCGGCGCCTCGGTCGCGAGCTTGCGGCCGACGTCGCGGGGCGAGTCCCCGGCCGGGCCGACGTCGGCGTAGGGCGAGAGCCGGAAGCCGCTGGAGTGGACGAGGACGCGCCTCGTCGCGGGCTCGTCCGGTCCGGGCGCGTCCGGCGCGGGCTGCCGGGACAGCTCGGCGCGCACCCGCTCGAGGGCCTCGTCGGTGGTGCGGGCGCGCTGCCAGAGGGCGTGCAGCGCCGACAGCTCCCACGCTCCGGTCGCGCGCAAGGACACCCCACGGCGACCGGTGCGCCGAAGCTCGCCGCGCACCAGCAGCAGCCAGGACGAGAACACGGTCGCGGCGTAGGGGCCTTGGGCGTCGTCGAAGAATGTTGCGTCGACCGGTCCGGTGCCGTCGTCGAGCGTCAGGAACACGACCCGGCGCCCGGACCTGATCGGCGGCGTCTGGGTCGCCACCTTCACCCCGGCCACGAGCAGCTCGGCGCGGCTGCGTCGACGCAGCAGGTCACGGCTGCGGGTCACCCCGAGCGCCTCGAGGAGCGAGGCGTAGGGGGTGATCGCGTGCTGGCTCACGTCGAGGCCGAGGATCTCCAGCTCGGCGCGCATCCGCTCGACCGTGGTCATCTCCGGCAGGCCGGTGGTCTGCTCCCCCAGTCGACCCGGTTCGTCACCCAGCGTCAGGGTCAGCTGGACCGACTCGGCATCGACGACCGGCCGCGCGGCCAGCGACTGCGCGGAGGCGCGAGCCCAGACGCCGGCATCGGCCAGCGCGTGCCGCTCCGTCGGCGTCGACCCGTCCCGCACCGCGGGGTCGGTGCTGTTGCGGGCTGCCGCGTCGGTCGCGGCGATGAGCGCCGGCGGGGTGGCGCTCCTGCTCGCCCGGCCGCGCCCGCGCGCCCGTGAGCCCCGGTCGAGCAGGCGGGCGTGCAGGTCGAGCTCGGCAACCTGCAGCAGCAGGTCGCGTCGCGTCACCCGGCCGCGCCGGTCCACCGCCTGCTCCCCGGTCGAGATGCCGTAGACGTCGTCGAAACCACCGGCCAGCACCAACCGCTCCAGCGTCGGTCGCGAGACCCGGGCCCGGTGGAAGAAGTCCGAGAGCGACACGTAGCGGCCACCCTGGCGTGCCTCGACGATGCGGGCGACCTCCCTCGCGCTGATGCCCTTGACGTCGGACAGCGAGACCCGGATCGCATGTCTCCCCGGGCCATCCACCGAGCTGTCTCGCTCCACGACGTAGGTCGACGCGCTGGAGTTGACGTCGAGCCCGCGCACGCCGACCCCGACCTGCCGGGCTTCGTCGAGGATCAGGCGCTTGGGGTACATGCCCGGATCGTGGGTCAGGACCCCGGCAAGGAAGTGCGCCGGCCAGTGGGCCTTGAGCCAGGCCGACTGGTAGGTCGGCAGCGCGAACGCGGCAGCATGGGCCTTGCAGAACCCGAAGGAGGCGAAGGCCTCCAGCACCGCCCAGATGCGCTCCACCAGCGGCGGGTCGTAGCCCTGGCCCAGCGCGCGCGGGAAGAACCATGCCCGGGTCGCCGCCATCGCATCGCGGCTTCCCAGCGCGCGGCGCTTCTCGTCGGCCTCGGCGTAGGAGACGCCACCGAACCGGGCGACGATCTCGATCACCTGCTCGTGGAAGACGACGACGCCGCGGGTGCCCTCGAGGATCGGGCGCAAGTCGTCGTGGAGGTAGTGGACGTCGCGCCACCCGTGCTTGGCCTCCAGGTAGGGGGTGATCATGTCGCTCTTGACCGGGCCCGGGCGGAAGAGGGAGATGTCGGTGATGATGTCGTCGAAGGTCTCGATGCCGGACTTGCCGACGAGCTCACGCTGGCCAGGCGACTCGATCTGGAAGACGCCGAGCGTCCTGGCGCTGCTGATCAGGTCGTAGGTCGTGGCGTCGTCGAACGGCACCTGGGCCTCGTCGTCGAGGTCGACCTGCACCCCGTCGACCCGGTGCACCTCCGCGACGGCGTGGGCCATCGCGGACTGCATCCGGATGCCGAGCACGTCGAGCTTGAGCAGGCCGAGCTCCTCCACGTCGTCCTTGTCGAACTGGCTCATCGGAAACCCCGCGTGGGACGCCTCGACGGGCGTGCGGTCGAGCAGGGTCAGGTCGGACAGCAGCACGCCACAGGGGTGCATCGCGATGTGCCGGGGCAGCCCGTCGAGCCGCTCGACCAGGCCGAAGAACCGGTCGAGTCCCCCGTCGCCGAGCCCGCCGGCCCGCAGCTCCGGCAGGTCGCGCAGCGCCGAGCGGGCATCGCGCGCCCGCACGTGAGGAAACGCCTTGGCGATCGCGTCGACCTCGCCCGGCGGCATGCCGAGGGCGGCGCCGACGTCGCGGACGGCGTGCCGGACCCGGTAGGTGTCCATCATCGAGACGGTGACGCACCGCTCGCCTCCGAAGCGGTCGAGGATCGCGCGGTAGACCTCCTCGCGCCGCGCCGACTCCACGTCGACGTCGATGTCGGGCAGCGACGCGCGCAGCGGCGAGAGGAACCGCTCCATCAGCAGGCCGTGGCGGATCGGGTCGACCCCCGAGATGCCGAGCAGGTAGTTGACGATGCTCCCGGCGCCGGACCCGCGGGCAGCACGACGTACGCCCATGTCGCCGATCAGGTCGGTGACGTCGGCCACGGTGAGGAAGTAGGACGCGTAGCCCAGGGCGCGGATGGTCTCGAGCTCGTCGTCGAGCCGCTTCCAGACCCGCATCATCGGGCCCGTGCCGTAGCGCCAGCCGATCGCCGCCTCGCACCGGGCACGCAGCAGGGCGTCGGCGGTGCGGTGGGAGGACGCGTCGGCCAGGTCGAGCTCCGGGAAGTGCACCTCGCCGATGCCCAGGTCGGCGCGCGGGTCGAGTGCGCAGCGGTCGGCCACCGTCCTCGTGCGGGCGAGCAGCCGCCTCGCCTCCCGCTCGCCGTCGCCCAGCCCGGCGAGCCGGCAGATCTCGTCGGCCACCTCGTGCATCTGCTTGCCGGACTTGAGGAACCCCTCGGCGTTGCCTCGGGCGCCGTCGGGGCCGACGTCGCGGAGCCCGGCCGAGCCGAGCGGCACCAGGCGCCTGGCCGCATCGAGGACGTCGACGGTCGGCGCGTCGAGGCGGTCGGCGTAGCGGACCGCGTTGGTGAGCACCGTCGTCAGACCGGCACGGTGGGCGAGGGCGGCCATGCGGGCAGCGTGCGCCGAGGTCCCCGGTCCCCAGTCGCCCCCACGACCGCCGAGCCGGTGGGACACCAGCTCGACGACGAGGTGGTGTCGCGGCACCACCTCGAGCCACGGCGCGAGCGCGACGGGAGCAAGGTCGTCGCGCCGCCGGGTCGCGACGGCCCCGAGCTCGGAGGACGGTCCGAGCAGCACCAGCACGTCACCGCGAGCGAGGTGCGGGGCCAGGAGGTCGAGCGTGGCGACAGGGCGACCGCGCTCGCCGGACAGGTGGACCGAGGAGACCATCCGGCAGATCGCCGCCCACCCGGCCCTGCCGACGGCGAGGAAGGTGACACGCGCGCTGCCGCCCGGCTGCGTCGGCGCGTCGCGGGCCGTCCCGCCCCGCACCGGCGTACGACGACGTGGCGCAGGCCCCGCGATGCGCCCGCCCGCCCTCCCGCCCGCCGGCGCACCCATGGTCGGGGCGACCCCGAGGTCGACCCCGAGCACCGGCCGGACGCCCGCGCGGCGAGCGGCGCTCACGAACTTCACCGCGCCGTAGGTGCCGTCACGATCGGTGAGGGCCAGCGTGTCCATGCCGTGCTCGGCCGCCCGCTCGACGAGGGCGTCGGGATGGGACGCGCCGTACCGCAGGGAGAACCCGGAGGCGACGTGGAGGTGGACGAACGGGTCGGACGACACCTGCACCCGGCCCTCAGGCGACGCTGGCGTGCGGGACCAGGCCGAGCGCCTGCTCGACCACGGCCAGGAACCGGTCGGCGTCGCGCACGAGGTCGTCGGCCTCCCGCTCGGTCACGGCCCGCGTCGAGCCGGCCTCGGCGGCTGCGCGCTTGGCGGCCCCGGCGGCGAAGAAGCTCGCCCACTCCGACAGCTCGGGAGCCACCTCGGCGAGGAGCACCCACGCGTTCTTCTGCCGGCGACCCCGCGGCGCCGGCCGGGCCCGGGCCGCGAGCAGCGCGGCCGCCGCGCAGAGGGCGGCCACGTGGGCACAGGCATAGCGGGTCGGCACGTCACGTGCGGTGATCGCGTCGCGGAGCGAGGTCGCCGAGCGCTCGAGGTACGAGTGGGCGCTGGCCGGGAGCAGGTGCGGTCCG
>DATIAJ010000266.1:0-3623 GCA_035458105.1 Nocardioides sp.
GCCGACGCGGCCACGTTCCCGCGCGACAAGACGTGTGGTGACGGCCTGACCCCGCGCGCGATCGGGGAGATGCAGAAGCTCGGCCTCGAGGACTGGCTGCGCGCCCACACCGTGAACGAGGGCCTGCGCGCCCACGGGTTCGGCCAGACGCTCCTGCTGCCCTGGCCGGGCGGCTCGTTGCCCGCCTGGGGATCCGCGGTCGCCCGCACCGAGCTCGACGACCACCTGCGCACGGTGGCCATCAAGAGCGGCGCCCGTGCCGTCGACGGCGCCCGCGCGGTCGGCGTACGCCGTGAGGGCGAGCAGGTCGCCGCGGTCGAGCTGCGCGACGCCAAGGGCACCTACGAGGTCGCCTGCCGGTGGCTGGTCGTGGCCGACGGGGTCCGGTCGCCGCTGGGCAAGCTGCTGGGCCGCGAGTGGCACCGCGACACCGTCTACGCCGTCGCCGGTCGGTCGTACGTCGCCTCGGAGATGAGCGACGACCCGTGGATCAGCTCGCACCTCGAGCTCCGCGACGAGCAGGGCGACCTCGTCACGGGCTACGGCTGGATCTTCCCGCTCGGCGACGGCACGGTGAACCTCGGCGCCGGCACCCTGGCGACCAGCAGGCGCCCCGCCGAGGTCGCCATCAAGCCGCTCATGCAGACCTACGCCGACACGATCGGCGCCGAGTTCGGGCTGTCGGGTGATCTGCGGATGCCGACCTCGGCGCTGCTCCCGATGGGCGGTGCGGTCAGCAACGTCGCCGGCCCCAACTGGGCCCTCATCGGCGACGCCGCCGCCTGCGTCAACCCGCTCAACGGCGAGGGCATCGACTACGGCCTGGAGACAGGTCGCCTCGTCGCCGAGCACATCGCCGGCGGCGCCGGGCTCGGCGAGGCCTGGCGATCGACGCTGGTGGAGCACTACGGCGAGGCGTTCTCCATCGCCCGCCGCCTCGCCGGGATCGCCACCCAGCCCAAGGTCGTCGCCGCCCTCGGCCCGGCCGGGATGCGCTCGGACTGGCTGATGACGCTGGCCCTGCGCTGGATGGGCAACCTCGTCGACGACGCCGACCGCGACCGCGCGGCCCGGGTCTGGCGCTGGGCGGGCCGGCGGTCGATGGCGCGCGACGCCCGCCCACCGTTCGCGTGAGTCGGGACCTCACCTACCGGGCCGCCGTCGCGCTCGGGAGGACCGGCATGCGCGCCCTCGGGATGCAGGTGACCGGCATCGGGGCCGAGCACGTGCCGGCGGAGGGGCCGGTGCTGCTGGCGGCCACCCACGTGTCGTACCCCGACTTCGTCTTCGTGCAGGAGGCCGCCAGCTCGTCAGGGCGCCGCGTCCGGTTCATGACCCGCCACGACGTCTGGCACGTGCCCGGCGTGGCGCGCGCGATGACCGCGATGCGTCACGTCCCCGTCGACCGGGAGGCGCCCGCAGGGGCGTACGTCGTCGCCCGCGGGCTGCTGCGCGCCGGCGAGGCCGTCTGCGCGTTCCCCGAGGCGGGGATCAGCTACTCCTACACCGTGCGGTCGCTGATGCGTGGGGTGGCGAGCCTCGCGCGCGAGACCGGTGCCTGCGTGGTGCCGGTGGCCGTCTGGGGCCCGCAGCGCGTCTGGTCGGTCGGCGTGCCCGACGCGCGTGGCCGCGAGCCGCGCCCCGACCTCACCCGCGGACGCCGCGTCGACGTGTCGTTCGGCCCGCCCCTCGGCATCGCGCCGGGGGAGGACCTGACCGACTGGACCCGGGGGCTCGGGGAGGTGCTGACGGTGCAGCTCGAGGAGCTGCAACGGCTCCCGCACCACCGCCCGCGGCCGGGCGAGCATGCGCCGTGGTACCCCGCGCACCTGGGCGGGCACGCGCCGACGCGGGCCGAGGCCGCGCACCTCGACGTGGTGCCGCGCGCCGCGATCAGGCCGACGTGGGGGCCTTGCTTGCCCGATTCCGGTGGCGCGACTCCAGCCAGCCCAGCGGGTTGGTGAAGGGCTCGAGCACCCGCCGCACGGGCGGGCAGGCGAGGAAGAAGGTGAGGCCGATGGCGCCGAGGACGGTCAGGACCAGGCCGAGCGTCGGGTAGGAGGCGGTGAACTCGGGCCAGCCGATCGCCTTGAACGTCTTGATGACGAAGCCGTGGAAGAGGTAGACGACCATGGTGGCGGTGCCCATGGTGGTGAACCAGCCGAGGTTGCGCCGCGGCACGAGCGACATCGCCGCGAAGGCGCCGAGCAGGCCGACCATCATCACCGTCAGCCGGGTCTGGAAGACGAACTCGTTGTCGATCGGGATCTCGGAGTAGCCGGTGTCGTACCAGAGCAGCGCCGACTCGGCCCAGGTGTCGGTGTAGAGCGCCATGATCCCGATGCCGACGAGCATCGGCACCGCCGCGACCTTCACCCAGACGTCGTCGAGGTGCGCGAGGTGGCGGGGCTTGAGGTGCAGGCCGAGCACGAAGAACGGCAGCAGGCCGAGGAAGCGGGGGATCATCAGGGCCTCGGTGTCCCAGATCCCGCCGACGAGGCTCACGATCACCGACAGCGGCAGGAAGAGCCAGTGCCGCTTGAGGATCGGGGTGACCAGGCGCCACATCAGCAGCACGATGAGGTACCACATGGTCCAGTGCGGCTCGAACCACAGCGGACCCGTCACCCCTTCGTCGACGACCTCGCGGCGGTAGTAGAACAGGGCCGGCTCGAAGAGCAGGTAGGGGACCAGGAGGGTGTAGACCAGGTTCTTCATCCGGCGGCGGTCCCACTCGAAGGACTTCGACAGGTAGCCGCTGATGAAGACGAACGCCGGGATGTGCCACAGGTAGATGAAGTCGTAGACCCAGTGGCTGCCCGCGGTGTCCTCCACGAGGCCGATGGCGTGGCCGACGACGACGAGCGTGACCAGCACCATCTTGACGTTGTCGAGCCACGGATCACGGGACGCGGGGGGCACGGCGCTCACCGTACTTCACCGGGTCCTTCACTAGGTTGGACGCATGGGATCCCTGCCGAGGCGACAGCGGGTGGCGGCGTACGCCGTCATCCTCCGCGAGCGCGGCGGACGGGTCGAGATCCTGTTGAGCCGCCTCGCGCCCCGGGTCTCCCGCTCCGAGCTGTGGACGCTGCCGGGGGGTGGGGTCGACCACGGGGAGGACCCGCGCGACGCCCTGATCCGCGAGGTGCAGGAGGAGACCGGGCTGGACGCGACGGTCGGTGACCGGGCGCGGGTCTACAGCGCGCACATGCCTCGCTCGCCCCGCGACGGTCAGCTCGTCGACGCGCACGCGATCCGCTTGGTCTACGAGGGCTGGGTGCCACCGCAGTCGCCGGTGCCGCGGGTGGTCGAGGTCGACGGCTCCACGATCGAGGCGGCCTGGAAGACCCTCGACGAGGTCGCCTCGGGTGCCGTCCCGGTGTCGGCGGTGGTGACCGAGGCCCTCGTCGACCACCAGCCGTTCCGCCTGCAGCGCATCGCGGCGTACGCCCTCGTCACCCGCCACCGACAGGACGAGCAGGTGCTGCTGACCCGGCTCTCCGGGACCGCCGCGCACCCCGGGAGGTGGACGCTGCCCGGCGGGGGCGTGGACCACGGCGAGCACCCGTCGGTCGCGCTGGCCCGCGAGGTCGAGGAGGAGTGCGGGCTGCCGTGCGAGG
>DATIAJ010000267.1:0-15667 GCA_035458105.1 Nocardioides sp.
AGCAAGTCATCTCGGCTTCTATGGTGTCTGCAAAGTCGCGAAGCTCCTTGAGCACTCGGTCGTTTACGATGACGCTATGTCGATGCGCAATGCGCGGCGCGGTCTTCAGGACGACGCTCACTTTGGCGCGTTCGCCTAGAAGAACGTGCTGAGCAGGCTGAGTCGGATGAGATGTCCGAGATCATCCCCCCTTTGACGTCCCGCTCGCGGTGGGAACTGGATCGGTTCACTGACAAGATGGCCATGAGGGCGTCTTCGGCATCGCCATCGGCGGCGTCTGGCGCGAGATCGAGGGCACCCTCGCGGAGCTGCCCTCCGAGCGCACCGCCGAGCAGGCCGCCCCGTCGGCCAACGACGAGCTCGCCGCCCGCCGCGCGGCGCGGCAGACCGGCTGACCGCACCGCCACCTCACCACACGACTCTCCGACGAGGCCGCCCGTGCACCGGGCGGCCTCCGTCATTTCCGGGCGGTCCCGCTAGACTCGGTGCCGCCGACATCCCATGCGGGAGAGTCGCGACGCGCGGTCCTCGGACCGGACGTCGTGCGCCGAAGGGGCAATTCCTCCCCGGAACCTCTCAGGCACCCGGACCGCATGGGTTGGCACTCTGGAGGCCACCGGGCTGACAGAGGGGGAGGTCAAGCGACGCGACCTCAGGGAGCCCCTCGTGCCCGACACCACCCCGACCGCCGCCGGCCCCACCGACTCGCTCGGCGAGTTCGTCGCGCGGCACATCGGCCCGGACGACGCCGCCGTCGCCCACATGCTCGAGGCGATCGGACATGAGTCGCTCGAGTCGTTGATGACGGCCGCTGTTCCGGGTGGGATCCGCTCGGCAGCGGCGCTCGACCTGCCGGACCCGCTGGACGAGGAGGCGACGGCCCGCGCGCTGCGCACCCTGGCCTCGCAGAACCGCCCGGCGGAGGCGATGATCGGCCTGGGCTACCACGCCACGATCACGCCTGCGGTGATCCGCCGCAACGTGCTCGAGGACCCCTCCTGGTACACCGCCTACACGCCGTACCAGCCGGAGATCTCCCAGGGCCGCCTCGAGGCCCTGCTCAACTTCCAGACGGTCGTGGCCGACCTGACCGGCCTCCCCACCGCCAACGCCTCGCTCCTCGACGAGGGCACCGCTGCCGCTGAGGCGATGACGCTCGTACGCCGTGCGCAGCGCAACGTGACCGGACCGTTCGTCGTGGACGCGGACGCGCTGCCCCAGACGATCGACGTGGTCCGCACCCGGGCCGAGGGGATGGGCATCGAGGTCGTGGTGGCGGACCTGTCCGACGGCCTGCCCGACGGCGACCTGTGCGGGGTGCTGGTCCAGTACCCCGGCGCCTCCGGGGCGGTCCGCGACCCCCGTCCGGTCATCGACGCCGCGCACGAGCGCGGCGGCCTGGCGGTCGTGGCGGCCGACATCCTCGCCCTCGCGCTGCTCGAGGCGCCCGGCACCCTCGGCGCCGACGTCGTGGTCGGTTCCTCCCAGCGCTTCGGCGTACCCCTCTTCTACGGCGGCCCGCACGCCGGCTTCATGTCGGTGGCGGCCGGTCTCGAGCGACACCTGCCGGGCCGTCTGGTGGGGGTGTCGGTCGACGCCGAGGGCCGCCCCGCCTACCGGCTCGCCCTCCAGACGCGCGAGCAGCACATCCGCCGCGACAAGGCGACGTCCAACATCTGCACGGCACAGGTCCTCCTGGCCGTGGTGGCCTCGATGTACGCGGTCTACCACGGCCCCGAGGGTCTGCGGCGGATCGCGCAGCGCACCCACGACCACGCGAGCCGCATCGCCGACGCGCTGCGAGCCGGGGGAGCGGAGGTCGTCAACGACACGTGGTTCGACACGCTGACCGTGGCCGTGCCCGGGCGTGCAGGCGAGGTCGTGGCTGCGGCTCGTCAGGTCGGGCTGCACCTGCGGCTCGTCGACGCCGACCACGTCGGCCTGTCGACGTCCGAGCGCACCAGCCCGTCGACGGTCGCGGCGGTGCTGCGCGCGTTCGGGGTCGCGCCCGGCGGCGACGAAGCCGCCTCCGGCCTGCCCGAGGCCCTGCGCCGCACCACCGAGTACCTCACCCACGAGGTCTTCAACACCCACCACAGCGAGACTCAGATGCTGCGCTACCTGCACCGGTTGTCGTCGCGCGACTACGCCCTCGACCGCGGCATGATCCCCCTCGGGTCCTGCACGATGAAGCTCAACGCCACCACCGAGATGGAGCCGATCAGCCTTCCCGGTTTCGCCGACCTGCATCCCTTCGCCCCCGCCCAGGACGCCACCGGCTACCGCGAGCTCGTCGACGACGTCGAGCGGTGGCTGGCCGAGGTCACCGGCTACGACAAGGTCTCCGTGCAGCCCAACGCCGGCTCGCAGGGCGAGCTCGCCGGCCTGCTGGCCATCCGTGGCTACCACGCTGCCAATCGGTCTGCGAACGGCACTGAGCCGATCCGCGACGTGTGCCTGATCCCGTCCTCGGCGCACGGCACCAACGCCGCGTCCGCGGTGATGGCCGGGATGAAGGTCGTCGTCGTGGCGGCGGCCGAGGACGGCTCGGTCGACCTCGACGACCTCCGCGCCAAGTGCGACCAGCACGCCGACACCCTCGCCGCGATCATGGTGACCTACCCGTCCACGCACGGGGCCTACGAGGACACGATCACCGACCTGTGCAAGATCGTCCACGACCACGGCGGGCAGGTCTACGTCGACGGGGCCAACCTCAACGCCCTCCTCGGCTGGGCCCGCCCGGGCGAGTTCGGCGGCGACGTCTCGCACCTCAACCTCCACAAGACGTTCTGCATCCCGCACGGCGGCGGTGGCCCCGGCGTCGGCCCGGTCGCCGTACGCGCACACCTGGCGCCGTACCTCCCCTCGCACGACTGGCACCCGGAGGCCGAGAAGCGGCAGGGCATCGGTCCCATCAGCGCCGCGCCCTACGGCTCGGCCGGCATCCTGCCGATCACGTGGGCCTACATCCGGATGATGGGCGCGCAGGGACTGACCCGTGCGACGGCCGTCGCCGTGCTGTCGGCCAACTACATCGCCCACCGTCTCGAGGAGCACTTCCCGGTGCTCTACCGCGGGCACGGCGACCTCGTCGCCCACGAGTGCATCCTCGACCTGCGGGGCATCACGAAGGCCAGTGGCGTGAGTGTGGACGACGTGGCCAAGCGGCTCGTCGACCACGGCTTCCACGCGCCGACGATGTCGTTCCCGGTGGCCGGGACGCTGATGGTGGAGCCCACCGAGTCCGAGGACCTGGCCGAGATCGACCGGTTCTGCGACGCGATGATCGCCATCCGCGGGGAGATCGCCCGTGTCGAGGCGGGGGAGTGGAGCCCCGAGGACTCGCCGTTGCGCCACGCACCGCACACGGCCCGCGCGCTCGTCGGCGAGTGGGACCGCCCCTACTCGCGTGAGGTCGGTGTGTTCCCGGGTGGGATCGACCCCGACAAGTACTGGCCGCCCGTGGCTCGCATCGACCAGGCCTACGGCGACCGCAACCTGGTCTGCGCGTGCCCGCCGCCGGAGGCGTTCGCGCAGGACTGAGGCGGGCGTGCTGCTCTAGGGTCGCCCTCGTGAGTGTCCAGCGCCAGCGACTGCTCGACGTCGCGCAGGCCGAGGGCCGACTGACGTCCGTGGTCGGCGCCGTCCTCGACCGCTACGGCGCGGTGTGGGCGGGCGGTGCCGGGCAGGCACCCGGACTGGACGGCCAGTACCGGATCGGCTCGATCACCAAGACGATGACGGCGATCCTGGTCGTGCAGGCCCGCGACGAGGGCCTGCTCGACCTCGACGACCCGCTCGGCGCGCACCTGGGCGACGTGGGCTACGGCGAGGTGACCATCCGCGACGCGCTCGCGCACGCCTCCGGGATGCAGAGCGAGCCCCGCGGCGCGTGGTGGGAGCGCACCCGGGGCGGGGACTTCGCCGCCCTCGCCGCGGCGAACGACGGCAGTGGTCGGGTGGCGCCTCCGGGTGCCTGGTTCCACTACTCCAACCTCGGCTACGGCCTGCTCGGGGAGGTCGTGGCGCGGCGCCTCGGGGCACCGTGGCGGGCCCTGGTCGCCGAGCGCCTGCTCCAGCCGCTCGGCATGCGGGCGACGTCGTACCTGCCGCGTCCGGGTGCCCAGCCGGGCTGGAGCGTGGACCACTTCACGGGGGTTCGTGTGCACGAGCCGCTCACGGACACGGGGGCGATGGCCCCGGCCGGCCAGCTGTGGTCCACCCTGGCCGACCTGGTGACGTGGGGCCAGGTCCTCGGCGGCGCTCGGCCCGACCTGGTCCGGTCGTCGTCGCTGGCGGAGATGCAGCGACCCGTCACCCCCGACTACGGGCTCGGGCTGATGCTGGGCCTCCATCCCGGCGGCCGGTTGGTCGGCCACAACGGCTCCATGCCCGGCTTCCTGGCGGCCCTGCACGTCGACCCCGACAGCGGCATCGGCGCCGTCGTGCTCGCCAACGCGACCACCGGGATCGACCCGCGCGAGCTCGCCGTCTCTCTCATCGAGGGCGATCCGGACGCAGATGACACCCGCCCGGCACCGTGGCGCCCCACCGTCGCCGTCCCGCCCGAGGCCACGGGCGTGCCGGGACTGTGGTTCTGGGGCAACACCGCGTACGACGTCCGCTGGCACAACGACGGGCTCGAGCTGCGCGCCATGGCCCGGGGCAACGTGGTGACCGACCGCTTCGAGCCGGTCCACGGCACGCTTGTCGGCGTCTCGGGCTACCACCGCGGCGAGCGGCTCGACGTCGTACGCCGTCCCGACGGGTCGGTCCACCACCTCGAGTGTGCGACGTTCGTCTACACCCGCACGCCCTACGACCCGGAGGTCGACGTGCCGGGCGGGCACCCGCGCTGAGGCGGTCGCGTCAGACGCCCTGCGACACGCTCGACATGTTGAAGTCGGGGATCCGCAGCGCCGGCGTCGCGGTGCGGGAGAAGTAGTCGTCGCCCCACTCGCGGCTGAAGCTCGGCACCGTCTCCGTGGCGGCGCTGAAGCGGTTGAGCAGGTCGATGGGACTCTCGTTCCAGCGGAAGTTGTTGGCCGCACCGACGATCTCGCCGTCCTCCACGACGTAGACGCCGTCGCGGGTCAGGCCGGTGAGGAGCATCGTCTGGGGGTCGACCTCGCGGATGTACCACAGGCAGGTCAGCAGCAGCCCGCGCTGCGTCCCGGCGACCAGGTCCTCGATCGTCCCCGCGCCGTCGCCGACCTCGAGGACGAGGTTGTCGATCATCGGGGTCACCGGCTGGCCCGTCATGCCGGCCGAGTGCCGGGTCTGGAGCAGCCCGGTCAGCAGGCCGTCACGGATCCAGTCGGTGCGCTCCAGCGCCAGCCCGTTGTCGAAGACGGAGTCGGTGTTGTCGGAGGCGCCGGCGATGACGAACGGTGCGCACTCCAGGCCCGGGTGCGCCGGGTCGGAGAACAGGCTGACGCCCGGGGCCGCCACCTTGTCACCGATCCGGGTGCCCCCGCCGCGACGGCTGTAGACCGACTCGCCCTCGTGGGCCACACGCGCGCCAGCGCCCCAGTAGGCGTCGATCATCAGGTCGGCGACCGACGACGGCGGCAGGACCGTGTCGTAGCGCCCGGCCGGGAGGTCGATCCGCCGCTCGGCCCAGGCGAGGCGCTGCGCGACCGTGGCAGCCATCGCCGCGGCGTCGACGTCGCGGAAGTCACGGGTCGCGCCACCGGTCCAGGCACTGCGGGTGAGCGAGGTGTCCTTGGCGGTGCACGCGTAGTGGCCGGTCGGCTGCACGTGCCGCAGCCGGAGGCCGCGGCTCGACCCGAGGTACGTGGTGGCGACGTCGTGGTTGACGAAGCCGTAGAGCAGCCGGTCTTCGGCGGTGGCCTGGACGAACGCCTCGCCCAGGGCAGGCGCGAAGGCGTCGTACACCCCGATGTCGGTCGTCTCGGCCTCGGTGTCCCAGTCGGGCGAGGTGGCGTCCGCGACGAGCTCGGCCGCGTCCTCGGCGGGGGAGCCGGCGCGTGCGGCGGCGTCGGCGGCGTCGACGAGCGCCGTGACCTGCTCCGGCGTAGAGGCGCTGCCGGAGACCGAGCCCGTCGCCACGCCGCCCTGGACCGCGGCGAAGCTCACCACGGTCACCGACACCTCGGTCATCACACCGTTGGTGGTCAGCGTGTTGTTGGCCCAGCGCAGGTTGGCACTGGTGACGTCGCGGACGATCGCGATGCAGTCGTCGGCCGTGGAGGTCGCGAGCGCGTGCTCGACCAGCTGCTGTGGGGTGTGCAGGGGGGAGGTCATCAGTGGCCTGCCTCGTCGATGGTGTTGAGGATGTTGACGCCGCGGAAGAGCGCGGTCGGGCACCCGTGGCTGACCGCGGCCACCTGCCCGGGCTGGGCCTTGCCGCAGTTGAACGCACCGCCGAGGACCCACGTGTCCGGTCCGCCGACGGCCTCCATGGAACCCCAGAAGTCCGTGGTCGTGGCCTGGTAGGCGACGTCGCGCAGCATCCCGTCGAGGCGGCCGTCGGTGATCTTGTAGAACCGCTGGCCGGTGAACTGGAAGTTGAAGCGCTGCATGTCGATCGACCACGACTTGTCGCCCACGACGTAGATGCCGCGCTCGACGCGCGAGACGAGGTCGTCGGTGCTCAGGTCGTCGGTGCCGGGCATGAGCGACACGTTGGCCATCCGCTGGATCGGGACGTGGCCGGGGGAGTCGGCGTACGCGCAGCCGTTGGAGCGGCCAGCGTTGAGCTCGGGCTTGAGATGTGCCATGGAGCGGTCGAGCTGGTAGCCCACGAGCACGCCGTCGCGGACGATGTCCCACTCCTGGGTCTGCACGCCCTCGTCGTCGTAGCCGACCGTGGCGAGGCCGTGCTCCTGCGTGCGGTCACCGCGCACGTTCATCACCGGCGAGCCGTACTGCAGGGTGCCGAGCTTGTCGTAGGTGGCGAACGACGTGCCGGCGTAGTTGGCCTCGTAGCCCAGCGCGCGGTCGAGCTCGGTGGCGTGGCCGATGGACTCGTGGATGGTCAACCACAGGTTGGACGGGTGCACGACGAGGTCGTAGGTCCCGGCCTCGACGGTGGGCGCCTTCAGCTTCTCGGCGAGCAGGTCGGGGACCTCGGCGAGCTCGGCGTCCCAGTCCCAGTGCGCTCCGGTGAGGTACTCCCACCCGCGCCCGACGGGCGGCGCGATGGAGGCCATCGAGTCGAAGATGCCGGTCTGCTCGTCCTCGCCCGTGGCCTCGAAGCCCGGCTGCAGCCGCACCCGCTGCTGCGTGGTCCGGGTGCCGGTCAGGTCGGCGTAGTACTTGTTCTCCTGCACCTGCTGCAGGAAGGCCGTGGCGTGGGCGACGGCAGCGCCCGTGCGCAGCCGCTCGGTCCAGTCGACGAGGAGGGCCGCCTTGTCGGTGGTGGGTACGTCGAGCGGGTTGATGTCGTAGCCCGACACCCAGGTGACGTCGTCGTGCACCGGCTCGGGCGCGAGCTCGACCGGGGTCGTCGTCATCGCGGCCGCCACCGTGGCGACCGCCACAGCCGTCTCGGCGACGCGACGAGCCTCGTCGTCGGTCAGGGCAACCCCGGACGCGAAGCCCCACGCACCCTTGTGCACGACCCGGACGGCGAAGCCGAGGTCCTCGGCGTCGCTCGCGGTCTGCAGGATGCCGTCGCGGGCGCCGAGGTACTGGTAGCGGTTGCGCTCGAAGCGGAAGTCCGCATGGCTCGCACCGAGCTCCTGGGCCCGGGCGAGGGCCACCTCGCCGAGCCGGCGGTGCGGCAGGTCGCTGAAGGTCGGGTCGAGCCCGGGCGCATTCATGGGGACGAACCTAGCCGAGCCGCGCGCCGGGGCGGTTGGTCCGGTCAGGCGAGCGAGAGCGAGATGCGGCTGCCGCTGCGACCGCGGTGGACCCGGAGCTGGGTCGGGATCCGGGTCTGGAGCTCCGGCACGTGGCTCACGACCCCCACCACCCGGCCGCCGTCACGCAGGGTGTCGAGGGTGTCCATCACGTCCTCGAGGGTCTCGGCGTCGAGCGAGCCGAAGCCCTCGTCGACGAAGAGGGTGTCGAGGTCGGCGCCGCCGGCCTCCTGGGTGATGACGTCGGCGAGCCCGAGCGCGAGAGCGAGCGAGACGACGAAGGTCTCACCGCCCGAGAGGGTCGCCGGGTCGCGGCTGTCACCGGTCCAGTCGTCGCGGACGAGCAGGCTGAGGCCGCCGCGCGTCTCCCCGGCACCGCGCTGGCCGGTGTGGACGAGGGAGTAGCGCCGGTCGCTCATGGTGGAGAGGCGCAGGTTGGCGGCCTCGACGACCTGGCCGAGCCGGTGGGCGAGGACATAGGCGGAGAGACGCATCTGGTGGCGGTTGTCGGGGTGCTTGCCCTCGACCAGGGCCGCGAGGTCGGCGACCAGGTCGAGCTCGGAGCGAAGCGGTTCCCACGCGGCGAGCGCGGTGCGGACCTCACCCGCGAGGCCCCTCAGGCGGTGCAGGCGCTCGCGCAGGGCCAGGCCACGATGACGCGCCGTCGTCGCCGCCTCCCTCGCGCGGCGGTGGGCGTCGGCGAGCTGCTCGAGATCGGGCGCTGCCGCCGCGCCGGCACGCGCGAGGTCGTCGTCGGCGATCAGCTCACCGGTGCGGGCGAGCTCGCGCTCGTGCTGCTCGATCGTCGCGAGGAGGGCGTCGAGGTCGACGTCGGAGAGCCAGGCGGCCGCGGCCTCGGCCGAGGAGGCGAACCCCGCCTCTGCCGCCGCCCTGTCAGCGGCCCCCTGGGTGCTCGTCGACGCGTCGCGTGCGCGTCTGAGGTCTGCGGTGGTGTCGATGCAGCGCCGGGCGAGGGACTCGACCTGCTGGTGGTGTGCCGTGAGGGCGTCGAGGTCGGCACCGTCGGGCACGACCGCGCGGACCTGCTGGTGCAGCGTGTCGAGTCGCGCGTCGAGGACGGCGGTGTCGGTGTCGAGCTGTGAGGCGGACGAGGCGAGGGCCTCGCGCCGACGGCCGAGGTCGTCGCGCTCGAGGAGCAGGGCGTCGTGGCGAGCGACCAGCGCCGTGAGGGTGGCCATGGTGGCTCGGGCGCCCTCGGCGCGGTCGCGCAGGTCTGCCTCTGCGGTGACGAGTCGCTCGGTCGTGTCGCCGGCCTCGGCGCGGGCGGTGGCGAGCCGGGTCTCGAGACCGCGCACCTGCTGGGCGTGGGCCTCGACGACGACCTCGAGGTCGTCCACCTCCCGGCGGGCGTCACGCTCGGCTGCCTCGTCGGGGGCACCGGACGCAGGTGAGGCGGGGGAGGGGTGGTCGGCCGAGCCGCACACGGGACAGCACGCGCCGGCGGCGAGCTTGAGAGCGATCTCGGCGGCCATGCCGTCGAGCCGTTGCTCACGGATCTCGACGAGCGCCTCGCGGGCGAGCAGCCGCGTCTGCGTCGCGACACCCAGGTCGCGCTGGGCGGCCGCGAGCTCGGTCGCCAGCTCCTCGGCCGAGCGTGCCGCTCGCACCCGTGACCGGAGAGCCTCGAGCTCGTGGTCGAGGGTCGCGACCTCGGCGGCCGCCCCGTGGGCAGCCGCGAGTCGTGGCTCGAGGTCGGCGAGGGCCAGCGGCACCTGCTCCTCCCGGTCTGCCAGCCGATCGAGCTCGACCGCGATCTCTCGGCGGCTGGCTGTCGTCCGGTGGCGCAGGGACTCCAGCTCGGCGACCTGGCGTCGGAGCGGACGCACGCGCGCGAGGTCGTCGAGGACGCGGGTGGCCGCACGGTGGTGCTCTCCCGCCGCGTCGTCGGTCGTCGGCGCACCCAGCAGCGCGCCCAGCTCGGCGACGGCGACCCGGAGACGCTGCTCGATCTCGTCGGCCGTGGCGCGCGAGGCCACCGCGAGCTCGTGGAGGGAGCGGGCTGCGGCGGCGCGTTTCGCCCGGTCGGCGCGCCGGACGCGATCGGCGTGCTCCGGCGCCGCGGCCTCCAGCGCTGCCCGGTCGCGAAGGGCCGCGGCGTGGGTGGCCTGACGTGCCGCGAGCTCGACGCCCGCGGCGTCAGCGGCGGCGGCAGCAGCCTCCGTCTCCGCGGCTGATGCCGTGAGCGCCGCCTGCTGGTCGGACGCCGACGCGGCGGCCTCACCCAGCCCGGTGACCCAGTCGTCGAGGACCGTGGGGTCGGACTGCCAGTCGTCGGGCGCGCGCTCGTCGCCCACCTCGCTCACGCGGCTGACCAGGTCGGCGACCGTGCTGCGGTGGGTCTCGGAGGCGCGCCGCAGGGCGACCCGGCGGTCGCGCAGCCAGCGCTCGGTGCGGTCGAAGCGGCCGGTCTGGAAGACCTGCTGGAGCAGCGCGTGACGCTCCTCGGACCGGGCACGCAGGAAGGCCTGGAAGCGGCCCTGGGGGAGCATCGCGACCTGGCAGAACTGCGGCAGCGTCATCCCGACCAACCGGGTGACGAGGTGGCCCGTCTCGTCGAGGCGCGTGCTGAGGGGGTGCCAGACGTGCTCGCCGTCGTCGGCCGGGCGGCGCTCGGAGATGACGACGCGTGCCTGCTCGGTGGTGGTGCCGGTGCCGCGCTTCTTCGGCCGGGTCCACGACGGTGAGCGGTCGATGCGGAACCGCCGCCCGGACAGAGTCACCTCGAGGACGACCCGGGGCGCGACATCATCGGCGGCGTGGTCCGAGCGCAGCCGTTTGGCCGCCGCGCGGTCACCGGGGACGTCGCCGTAGAGCGCGAAGCAGACGGCATCGAGGATGCTCGACTTGCCGGCGCCCGTCGGGCCGCTGAGCAGGAAGAGGCCGGCGTCGGACAGGGCGTCGAAGTCGATCGAGACGGGGTCGGCGAACGGACCGAAGCCGACGACGCGGAGGTGGTGGAGCCTCACGCGGGACCGCTCACAGTGGTGGCGAGGGCGCCGACGAGCACGTCCTGGTCGGGGTCGTGGCAGCAGGCGTCGATCGCCTCACGCAGGAGGGCGGACTCCTGAGGCGTGGCCTGCGATCCGCGGACGTGGCGCACGAAGTCGACCGCGATGGCGTGGTCGCTGGTGCCGGGGGTCGGTCGCGGCGGGGTGCGGACGTCGGCGGCCGGCGTCGGGAACTGCAGGACGAGCGTGTGCGGGAAGCGGCGTCGCAGCAGCTCCATCGCGCGGAGCGGGCGGCGCTCGTCGGTGAGGGTGGCCTGCACCCAGTCGCCCTCGTGGCCGGCGAGTGCGGGATCACCGAGCAGCTGCTCCAGCGTGCCTGACAGCCGGGCCAGCCGGCGCGGCACCGGAGCGGCGATCCAGGTCGCGGACGCGAATCCCGCGGCGTCGAGGTCCACGAGCCAGGCCCCCTTGACCTGGTCGGCCTCCGAGAACGAGTAGGCCAGCGGGGAACCGGAGTAGCGCAGACGCTCGTGGAGGACGTGGGGGCCGTGGAGGTGGCCGAGCGCGGTGTAGTCGACGCCGTCGAACACGCTGGTCGCGACCCGGGAGACACCGCCCACGCTGATGTCGCGCTCCGACTCGGACGGCGTCGCGCCCGCGACGAAGGCGTGGGCGAGGACCACGCTGCGGGTGGTCGCGGGACGGGCGGCGAGGTCGGCGCGCACGCGCGACATGGCCTCTGCCAGCGCGGCCTCGTGGCTGCGTCGCGCGAGGCCCCAGGGCTCGAGCAGCGCCGACGGGTCGAGGTAGGGGATGGCGTGGATCGCGACGTCGCCGTGCCGGTCCGCGAGCACGACGGGGGTGCCGACGGAGGACGCGTCGGTGCGGACGAAGACGCCGGCGGCGTCCATCAGCCGCGAGCCGAAGCCGAGGCGTCGGGCACTGTCGTGGTTGCCGCTGCTGACCACGACACGTGCGCGGGAGGCGGCGAGCCGCGCGAAGGTGTCGTCGGCCAGGGCGACCGCGTCGACGTGGGGCAGGGCGCGGTCGTAGACGTCGCCCGAGACCACGACGACGTCCACGTCCTCGGCGGCGACGACCTCGAGGAGGTGGTCGACGAACGCACCCTGGTGGCCCAGGAGGTCTTCTCGGTGGAAGGACCGCCCCAGGTGCCAGTCGGAGGTGTGGAGGATGCGCACGGGACGACGTTAGATCGAAGCACCGACAGGGCGGGTCCACCACGCCGCCCTGCTACGGGTCAGGGGCTGAGTCAGGGGCCGGATCAGTAGCGCACGGTGCGGCCCGCGGACGTGAAGCCCCACAGGTCGATGTCCGCCTCGGCGGCCAGCCGGGCGGCCAGGCTCGTCGGCGCACCGACCGCCACGATCGAGCCGATGCCGACGGCCGCGGCCTTCTGGACGAGCTCGAAGCCGACGCGTCCGCTGAGCACGAGGCACGCGGCGGCGACCGGTCCGCCGGCGAGCACCCTGGCCCCCACCACCTTGTCGACGGCGTTGTGCCGGCCGACGTCCTCGCGGACCACCGACAGCGTCCCGTCCGCGTCGGCCAGCCCGGCGGCGTGCACGCCGCCGGTGCGTTCGAACAGCGTCTGGCGCTCGCGCAGCGCCTCCGGCAGCCGTCGTACGACGGACGCCTCGGGACGCGGACCCGACCACGGACGCGACGTCCGGGTGGCCAGCGCCTCGACCACGCTGTCCTTGCCGCAGACCCCGCAGGCCGACGACCCCGCCGAAGCGGCCTCGTGCCGGTGGGGGAGCGGGGTGGCGCCGGTGACGGTGACGGTCACGACGTTGAACTCCTCCTCGGGGGCGAGGCCCACGTCGGTGCAGTAGGCGACCTGGGCGATCGCGGCGGGCGCGGCCAGGCCCTCGTTGACCAGCCAGCCCGCGGCGAGCTCGAAGTCGTGCCCGGGGGTCCGCATCGTCACCCAGGCCCGCTGCGGTGCCTGCGACACCGTGCACACCCGGATCTCGAGCGGTTCCTCGGTGATCAGCCGGTCCTCGCGCCGCACCTCACGGCCGTCGCCGTGCTCCACCACGCGCATGCGGACCGAGGGGCCGGGGCGTCGCGCTCGGTCGGTGGTCACGCCTCGACACTAGCCGGGGACCGGGCCCGCTTTCGGAGCCTGCGCTCTGGCAGGGTGTTCGTCATGACGGACGACACGCTGCGTAGCGTCGAGCTCACCCGCATCGGCCCGGCCCGGTTCAAGGCGACCAACGACCGGGGTGGTGAAACCTTCTTCGGGACCGGGGGAGAGGACCCCGACTTCACCCCGATCGAGCTGCTGCTCGCTGCGATCGCTGGGTGCAGCGCGCTCGACGTCGAGGCGATCACCCACAAGCGCGCCTCCAGCACGACCTTCGACGTCCACGCGGAGGGGCACAAGGTGCGCGACGCCGACGGCAACCACCTCACCGGCCTCCGGCTGTCGTTCGACGTCGACTTCCCTGAGGGCCCGGAGGGGGATGCCGCCCGCGACCGCGTGCAGGCGGCCATCGAGATGTCGCGCGACCGGCTGTGCACGGTCTCGCGGACCGTCCAGCTCGGCGCCGCGATCACCTACGAGACGGTCAGCCGCTGACCCGGGTGCACGGCATCAGGATGAGGGTGCGCGGCTCGGGGACCTCGGGCTCGTCGAGGTAGCTCTCCCAGGGCGCGTCGGTGGCGACGTAGCCGTGCTCCTCCAGCCACGTGGACGCCTCGCCCCACGCCTCGCCGAGGGTGTCGTACGACCCCGTGTGCACCAGCCGCGCTGCCCGGCACGCCGGGAGGGTGGACGGCTCGACCTCGCGGTCGGCGACGAGCGGTGCGTCGACCGGGAAGCCCGCCTCGAGCTCCCAGCCCGACTCGTCCATCGTCCGGTAGCGGGCGAACGGGGGCCCGGCGAGGCGGCGACCCTGGTCGGCGGCCGCGCGGGCGACCGCTTCGAACGTGCGACCGAGGACGTCCGAGATGCTCTCCGGTGTCGCCCGCCCCTTGACGACGGCGGTCGGCTGCTCGCTCAGGTCCACCACGGTGATCTCGTGCTCCATGGCACCGACCCTGCCGCGCCCGGCTCCCGGCCGTGAGGGCTGAAGGTCCCACCGACCGGGGACGTTCAGCCGACCGTGACGCTCTCGATGGTGACGTCCTTGTTGGGTGCGCCGCCACCGGCCGGGTGGGCGTTGTCGTTGCCCTCGGCCGCGATTGCGTCGATGGTCTCCAGACCGGCCTCGTCGATGGTGCCGAAGACGGTGTAGCTGGGCGCGAACTGCGAGTCGCGGAAGACCAGGAAGAACTGCGAGCCGTTGGTGTCGGGGCCAGCGTTGGCCATCGCCAGGGTGCCGGCCGGGTAGGTCTCGTCGCCGCTCAGCTCGTCGGCGAACGAGTAGCCGGCGCCCCCGGACCCGGTGCCGGTCGGGTCGCCGCACTGCAGGATGCCGAAGCCTTCCTGGTCGCCGATGCGCGGGCACGGGGTGTCGTCGTAGAAGCCCTGCTCGGCCAGCGAGACGAAGGAGTTCACCGTGCACGGCGCGGTCGCCGCGTCGAGGGTGAGACCGATGTCGCCGAAGTTGGTGGTGATCGTCGCGGGCACGGTGCCCTCCGACGGGGCCTCGGCCTCCGGGGCCTCCACCTCGCGTGCCGGCTCCTGGCCGTCCTCGGGGTACTCGCAGGTGGTCGTCTCACCCGCAGCCTCGGAGGACTCGCCCGACGTCTCCGACGTGGAGTCCGTCGCGCTGTCCGTCCCGTCGGCCTCGTTGCCGCAGGCGGAGAGGGCGAGCACGGACAGGCAGGCGGCCACGGTGGCCAGTCGCTTCAGCATGCCGGTGATGGTAGCCAGCGGCCCGTCACATCTCCTCGTGGGTGTCGGGGTCGCCGCCGAAGAGCCGCCCGTCGGGCTCGGCGAGGCCGGAGACTGCGGCGACCTCGGAGTCGCTGAGCTCGAAGTCGAAGACGTCGAGGTTCTGGGCCTGGCGGGCGGGGTCGGCCGACTTGGGGATCGGGAGCGAACCGAGCTGCACGTGCCAGCGGAGGATGACCTGGCCCGGGGAGACGCCGTGCGCCTCGGCAGCCGCCCGGACGACGTCCTCGTCCAGCGGCGCGCGCCGCTTGCCCATCGGGCTCCACGCCTCGGTGCGGATGCCGAGACGCGCGTGGACCTTGCGCAAGTCCTCCTGCGGGAAGCGCGGATGCAGCTCGACCTGGTTGACGGCCGGCGTCACGCCCGTGTCGTCGATGATGCGCTCGAGGTGCTCCTCGGTGAAGTTGGAGACGCCGATCGAGCGCACCAGCCCGTCCTGCTGCAGCCGCACGAGCGCCCGCCAGGCCTCGACGTACTTTCCCTGGCTCGGGTTGGGCCAGTGGATCAGGTGCAGGTCGGTGCGCTCGAGCCCCAGGCGGTCCAGCGACTCGCGCACGGACCGGATCGCGTCGTCGTACGCGTGGTGGCGGCCCGGGATCTTGCTGGCCACCACCAGCTCGTCGCGGGGGACGCCGGAGCGGCGGATGGCCTCGCCGACCTCCACCTCGTTCTCGTAGTTCACCGCGGTGTCGACCAGCCGGTAGCCGGCCTCGATGGCGGTGCGGATCGCGTCCGTGCCGTCGTCGCCCTTGAGGGGGTAGGTGCCGAAGCCGATGGCGGGGATGGTGGTGCCGTCGTTGAGCTCGTACGTCGGGATGTGGGCCATGCCCTCACGGTAGGCGCACCCGGGTGACCCCAGCGCGGCAACCTTTTGTCGGCGGCGCGCATCACACGGGGTGCACGCAGTGCGAGGTGCGCCGCTGACGCCCGGGGTTGCGTCAGGCGGTGTCAGGGAGCCCCACGCGGCTCCTGGTGGGCAGGTCCGTCACTGGTGGCGGACCTGCCCC
>DATIAJ010000268.1:0-3250 GCA_035458105.1 Nocardioides sp.
CAGGAGCAGGAGGGTTTCCTCGACACCTTCGGCGAGCACGTCCTCCCCGCCCTGCGGGGCTGACGCCGACGTCCGCGGTCTGCTTGTGTGGGTCGGGTGAGAGTGACCGACACGAGCGACCTGTGGTGGAAGAGCGCGGTGATCTACTGCCTCGACGTCGAGACCTTCTACGACGCCGACGGCGACGGCACCGGGGACCTGGAGGGCCTGGCGCAGCGCATCGACTACCTGGCCGAGCTGGGAATCACCTGCCTGTGGCTGATGCCGTTCTACCCGAGCCCGGACCGCGACGACGGCTACGACCTGACCGACTTCTACGGCGTCGACCCGCGGCTGGGCAACCACGGCCAGCTGGTCGAGGTGATCCGCACCGCGCACGACCGCGGCATCAACGTGATCGCCGACCTGGTGGTCAACCACACCTCCGATCGACACCCGTGGTTCCAGGCGGCGCGGCGCAGCACGTCCAACCGCTACCGGGACCACTACGTGTGGCGTGACACCGAGCCGCCGGACACGTCGAAGCTGGTCGTCTTCCCCGACCGGGAGGACTCGATCTGGGAGCTCGACGACCGCACGGGAGAGTGGTACCTCCACAACTTCTACAAGCACCAGCCCGACCTCAACCTCGCCAACCCGGAGGTGGTCGACGAGGTGCTGCGGGTGGTCGGCTTCTGGCTGGAGCTCGGCTTCGACGGCTTCCGGGTCGACGGCATCCCGTTCCTGGAGCAGAACGCGAAGAACATCGGCGACCCCGCGCTCGAGGTCGACCCGCACGAGCTCATGCGCACCATCCGCAGCTTCCTCAACCGTCGAGCCGGCCACGCGATGATGCTCGGCGAGGTCAACCTCGAGCACCCGCAGCAGCTGGAGTTCTTCGGCGGCCAGGCGGCCGACGAGCTGCAGATGCAGTTCGACTTCATCGGGATGCAGGCGACCTACCTCGCGCTGGCACGCGAGGACGCAAGCCCCCTGGTCGCCGCGCTCGAGCAGCGCCCGGCCATCGAGGCGACCTGCCAGTGGGCGACGTTCATGCGCAACCACGACGAGCTCACCCTCGACAAGATCACCGACGCCGAGCGCCAGGAGGTGTTCGCGGCCTTCGGCCCCGAGAAGGAGATGCAGCTCTACGACCGCGGCCTCAAGCGGCGGCTGCCCACCATGCTCGGGGGCGACCCGCGCCGGATCCGGATGGCCTACAGCCTGATGTTCTCGTTGCCCGGCACCCCGACCCTCTACTACGGCGAGGAGATCGGCATGGGGGAGGACCTCGAGGCCGACGGGCGGATGGCCGTCCGTACGCCGATGCAGTGGAGCAGCGGGCGCAACGGCGGCTTCTCCACCGCCGCACCCTCCCGCCTCGTCCAGCGGGTGGTGCCGGACGCCTACGGGCCCGAGCACGTCAACGTGGTCTCGCAGATGCACGACCCGGACTCGCTGTGGAGCTTCATGCGCAAGCTCATCAGCATCCGGCGCACCTGTCCCGAGCTGGGGTGGGGCACGTGGAGCGTGGTCGAGCAGCCGTCGGACCAGGTGCTGGTGCAGCGGTGCCAGCTCGACGGCCGTGCCGTCGTGACGGTGCACAACCTCGGCGGCGAGCCGGTCGTCGTCGACGTACCGGTGGATCCCCGAGACGAGGGCCTCGAGGCGGTGGACCTGATGGCCGAGGAGGTCCTCACCGGGGCGGCCACGACCCGGGTGGCGTTGGACGGCTACGGCTTCCGGTGGCTGCGCGTGCGCCCGACGGGTGACCTCGCGATCCCGTGAGGCTTGTAGGCTCGGCGCCGTGACGAACGAGCAGGTGGGGCTGGCAGCAGCCGGTGCGGTGGCACTGGTGGCGCTCGCCGTCGCCCTGCTCGCGCACCGCCGCGCCCGCCGCGCCGAGTCGCTGGCGTCGTGGCTCGCCGAGCGCGTCGCCCTGCTGTCGACCCCCGCCGCCCAGGCGCCCCCCGTCACCGACACCTCCACGGCCGCCTTCGTGATCACCCAGGTGGGGGCCGAGGAGCACGCCGACCCCGTGGCCGCGGTGCCCGTCGCCCGGCCCATCGACGGCCGCCTCTTCACCGACATCGTCGCGCGCGAGACGGTGGTGAAGGCTGCCGGCTGGACGCACGGCCTGCGCCGCGCCCTGTCGCGCGAGACGCGCAACCGGATCCGGTTCGCGATGCGCCAGGAGACCAAGGCCGCCGGACGCGAGCGCCGCGCCGAGATGAAGCAGGCGTTGCGCGAGTTCCGGGCCCGCGAGCGCGCAGCCGTGCGGGGCAACGTGGGGGAGGACGTCGCCTGATGGGTCGCCCTCTCTGGTTCGTCGCCGGGGCGGGGGTCGGGGTGTACGCCGCTGCCCGCGCCCGCCGTGTCGCCGAGTCCCTCACCGCCGACGGCCTGCGTGACC
The DNA here is from genome assembly GCA_035458105.1 of Nocardioides sp. GTDB lineage: Bacteria > Actinomycetota > Actinomycetes > Propionibacteriales > Nocardioidaceae > Nocardioides. Next base: position 2,393 of record DATIAJ010000268.1, read on the forward strand.
GGGTCCGCGGCTGGCAGGCCGGTGCCCGGCTCTTCGCCGAGGAGGTGCAGCAGGGCCGCTCCGAGCGGGAAACCGAGTTGCGCGAGCAGCTGGGCCTCCGGCCTACTCCCAGGACAGATGGACCACCCGAACTGACCAGCAGCAGCGAACAGATGAAGGACCAGCACTGATGGACACCGCCGAGATCCGCCGCCGCTTCCTCGCGCACTTCGAGGCCGCCGGACACGCCGTGGTGCCGTCGGCCTCGCTGCTGGTCGACGACCCCAACCTGCTGTTCGTCAACGCCGGGATGGTGCCCTTCAAGCCGTTCTTCCTCGGTCAGGAGACGCCGCCCTACGACCGCGCCACCAGCATCCAGAAGTGTGTCCGTACGCCCGACATCGAGGACGTCGGCAAGACCACCCGCCACGGCACGTTCTTCGAGATGTGCGGCAACTTCTCCTTCGGTGACTACTTCAAGGAGGGCGCCATCGAGCTGGCCTGGGACCTGATCACCAAGCCCCAGGCCGACGGCGGCTACGGGATGGACGAGTCGCGCCTCTACCCGTCGGTGCTCGCCGGCGACGAGGAGGCCGTCGAGCTCTGGATGAAGGTCACCGGCCTGCCGCGCGAGCGCATCGTGCAGCTCGGCCCCAAGGAGAACTACTGGTCGATGGGCGTCCCGGGCCCGGGCGGCCCGTGCTCGGAGATCCTCTACGACCGCGGCCCCGAGTGGGGACCCGACTTCGACCCCGCCACGCTGGGCCCCGACATGCCGGTCGAGCTCGAGGACCGGCTGCTCGAGTTCTGGAACCTCGTCTTCATGCAGGACGAGCTCAGCGCCGTCCGCTCCAAGTCCGACTTCGACATCTCCGGCTC
>DATIAJ010000269.1:0-2359 GCA_035458105.1 Nocardioides sp.
CTTCCACCTGTTCCTGTGCGGGTCTGCGGTCTCGGAGGCGACCGCTACTGGGTAGTTCTACTCACCGGTAACTAAAGGATGCCTCGCGATCCGCCCTTGCGCAACACGAACCGGGCAAGTCGCCGAGATCGACCCGCGATCTCCAGGTGCTCGGACACGCCGGGCACCAGGTCCGTTTTGTCTATCACCCAAAGTATGTCTACTCTTTCACCTGACATACCTCAGTCGCACGACTACTGCCTGCTGTCACGTCCCGGAAGGACCCGCACCATGCGCAAGCTCATCGTTCTCGGCGTCGTGGGCCTCATCGCCCAGCTCATCGACGGATCCCTGGGCATGGCCTACGGCGTGACGTCCTCGACGCTGCTGCTGGCAGCCGGCGTCGCCCCCGCCGCCGCGTCGGCCGCCGTCCACTTCTCCGAGATCGGCACCTCGCTGGTCTCCGGCGCCTCGCACCACAAGCTCGGCAACGTCGACTGGCGCACCGTCTCGATCCTGGCCGTGCCGGGCTTCGTCGGAGCGTTCCTCGGCGCCACCCTGCTGTCCAACCTGGACGCCGCGGTCGCGAAGCCGGTCGTCGCGATCATCCTGCTGAGCCTCGGCTTCTACGTCGTCTACCGCTTCCTGCGCCTCGGCGGCGCCCGCCCGACCTTCAAGGGCCACCCGTCCGCAGCGTTCCTCGCCCCGATGGGCCTGGTCGCCGGCACGCTGGACGCCGTCGGTGGCGGCGGCTGGGGCCCGGTCGGCACCACCTCGCTGCTGTCCAGCGGTCGACTCGAGCCCCGCAAGGTCGTCGGCTCGATCGACACCTCCGAGTTCGTGGTCGCGGTCGGCGGCTCGCTCGGCTTCCTCGTCGGCCTCGGTGCGGCCGGCATCAACTGGGGCTACGCCGGCGCGCTGCTCGCCGGTGGCGTGATCGCGGCGCCGATCGCCGCCTGGCTGGTCAAGCACCTCGCGGCCCGCGTGCTCGGCACCGCCGCCGGCGGCCTGATCATCCTCACGAACTCCAAGACGCTGCTCGAGGCCGTCGGCGTCCCCGGCGTCGGTGTCGCCGTCACGGCCGCGGTCATCTTCGTCCTCTGGATCTCCGCCATCGTGTGGGCCGTCAAGCAGGAGCGCCTGTCCCGGGCCACCGCGAGCGACGAGCCGGAGCTCGAGACCGCGACCGCCTGACCCAGCCCGACGACGTACGCCGTTCCCGCCACCCGTGGGAGCGGCGTACGCGCGTGCCCGAGGTCCGGGTCGACCAAGAGCACTGTCTCTGCCGACATATCTGACAAACTGGCCATATGCGCGTCTCCGCCAAAGCCGACTACGCCCTCCGGGCCCTCATCGAGATCGCGGTGCGCGCCGACGGGACCGCGGTCAGCGCCGAGCAGCTCGGCAAGGCGCAGGGCATCCCGCACGGCTTCCTCCAAGCCATCCTCGCCGACCTCCGCCGCGCCGACATCGTGGTGTCCCAGCGCGGTCAGTCCGGCGGGTGGCGCTTCGCGCGCAAGCCCGAGTCGGTGACCGTCGCCGACGTGATCCGGGCCGTCGACGGGCCGCTCGTGTCGGTCTACGGCCTGCGTCCCGAGGCGGTCGAGTACGACGACAGTGCGCAGGTGCTGCAGCACGTGTGGATCGCGGCCCGCCACTCGCTCCGCAACGTCTTCGAGCAGGTCACCATCCAGCAGCTCGCCGACGGCACGCTGCCGCCGGAGGTCGCCGCCCTCACCGAGGACGACGACGCCTGGCAGCCCCACTGAGGGCGACCGCTTCTTCTCCGGCGGCTGATCAGGCGGCCGGCCTCCGGTCGAGCAGCCTGCGTCGCCGCGCCACCTTGGCGAGGCGCCGGTCGAGGCGCGCCTCCTCCTCCATGAGGGCGATCCGGGCGACCTGCGCGGCGAGCTGCTCGTCGCTGAGCTGTGCGGGCAGGACGTGCGAGCGGTCCTCCTTCACCTGCGACATCCAGCTCCGCGGCGGCTCGCCGAAGCCGCTGGTCGCCACCAGCACGACCCGGAAGTCGGCAATCCCGTCCAGGGCCAGCGCGGCCTGCGCCGAGGTCGCGGCGGACCACCCGGGCATGCTCACGAAGCAGTCCGTCCCCGACTTCCTGGCTCGCCGGCACACCCGGGCCCACGCGCCCTCGACGTCCTTGCGGCGGAGGCCCGCGGCCTTGTGCGACCGCAGGATCTCGACCTCCGCGTGCGCGAGGACGTCGGCATCGACGTCAGGGACCTTCACGCCGCCGACCGCCAGCGCCTCGGCCATCGACGCCGCGTCCACCGGACGGGGTCCGACGTGCAGGAGGAACAGTCTCTTCGCCATGGCGCGAGCCTCGTCCGCGTGCCCGAATCCTGCGTGAACACCGCGCCAC
>DATIAJ010000270.1:0-5215 GCA_035458105.1 Nocardioides sp.
TCCAGCCCGAGGATGTTCGTGGGTGGGAGGGCCTGGGAGGGCGTGCGTGGATCCGCGAGTGGTCCGTCCCGGAGTCGGGCGTGAGCATCCTCCCGCCGCCAGGGGCAGGACCGGAGGCAGCCCTGACCATGCCGTGGCTCTCCGGCCTTGCACGCTCCGGGGAAGCCGTGGCGATGATCGATCGTGAGCTACTGCCTGATGATGCGGCAGAGGACCGGACCCAACTGGCCCGTGTCGGGATTCGCAGCTTCCTCACAGCCTCCCTGCTGTCCCGCAACGAGATGTACGGCAGCCTTGCGGCTGCAAGTGGCGCTTCCGGCGCGTGGCCGGAGCGCCTCATTGCGGACTTCAAGGTCCTGCACGCCGCACTGATCACGCGCCTCACCCTCGAGCAGTCCCGCCGATCGCTGGCCGAGGCACTCGAGGCAGGCGCGGAGGCGCAGCTCGCCTCGCAGCAGCTGTTCGGCGCGGTGGGCCACGAGCTGCGTACGCCGCTGTCCGCGATCCTCGGCTACACCGAGGGCCTGCTCGACGACGCCGAGCACGGGTCCGCGGACGACGTCACAGCCGGCATGAAGCGCGACGGACCGGTCATCGTGCGCTCCTGCGAGCGGCTGCTCACGATCGTCGACAGCCTGCTGGGCGCGGGACGCGCGATGTCGGCCGACGACCAGCGCCAGGAGGTCTCGGTGGCCGACGCGGTCGCCGACGTCATGCACTGGCACCGGACCCCCGCCCGCACGGCCGGCGTCGACATGCAGGCCCACGTCGACCCCCGCCTCGCCGCATGGGGACACCCCTCGGCGATCCGGCAGGTCCTGGCCAACCTCCTGGGCAACGCGATCGTCCACCACCGGCCCGCCGGCGGCGCCGTGCATCTCACCGCGGAGGAGCTGGTCGGCGAGAGCGCGAAGCCGATGGTGCGCATCATCGTGCGCGACGACGGACCGGGCCTCACCCCCGACCAGCTCGCGCACGTCTTCGAGCCGTTCGTGCGCTTCGCCGCGCCGACCACCCAGGGGAGCGGGCTCGGGCTCTCGCTGTCGCGCACCATCGCGGAGCGTGAGGGCGGCGCGGTCCGGGGCGAGTCGACGCCGGGCACCGGGTCGTCGTTCTGGCTGGAGCTCCCCGCCTACCGGCAGCGCCCCTGAGCCGATTCCCGCCTCACCACCGGGCTCATGTATCCTCGTCCCGCTTGGGCAGGTAGCTCAGTTGGTACGAGCGATCGCCTGAAAAGTGATAGGTCGGCGGTTCGACCCCGCCCCTGCCCACAAGCACAGAAGGGCCCCGGTCACGTCCCGACCGGGGCCCTTCTGCGTGCCCGGTCTGGTCCGGGCGGACGCCGTGCCGCCTCGAGCGCCTACCGTGGGAGCCGTGCCCGAGGTCGAGGAAGGCACCTTCAGCAACGGCGTGCCCTACCTGAGGACGGGTCACGGACCGGCGCTCCTCGTCGCGGCCGGGCTCACGACCGAGCACGCCAATCCCCGGGGCGCGGCCCGGCGGTCGTCACTCTCCTGGGCGGCACCGTTCGCCCGTCACTTCACCGTCCACCTGGTCAACCGGCGCCCGGACCTGCCCGCGGGCACGTCGATGTCCGACCTGGCCGCCGACTACGCGTCGGTGATCGAGGAGGACCTCGGTGAGCCGGTCCTCCTCCACGGGACCTCGACCGGCGGCTCGATCGCCCTGCAGCTCGCCGTGGACCGGCCCGAGCTCGTACGCCGTCTCGTGGTCGCCGCGGCGGCCTGCCGGCTCTCCCCCGAGGGGCGGCACGTGATGGCCGAGGTGGCGCGAATGACGGCGGCCGGGGACACGCGCGGCGCCACGGCCGCCATCGTGGCCGCCGGCACACCACCCCGGCTGCGCCTTCTCACCCGCCCGGCCGGATGGGCGATGGGGCAGTTCACCCCCAAGGACCAGCGCGACATGCTCGTCACCATCGCCGCCGAGGACGCGTTCGACGTGGAGGCCCGCCTGGAGCGGGTCACGGCACCGACCCTCGTCCTGGGCGGGACGGCCGACGGCTTCTACACGCGCGACCTCTTCGAACGGACCGCCGCAGGCATCCCGCACGGACGGGCGGTCGTCTGGGAGGGCCGGTCGCACGTCGGAGTTGCCGGCGGCAAGGTCCCGGCAGCGGTGGCACTGGGGTACCTCCTGGCCTGATGGGCTCCGGCAGGATGGGGCGGTGCTCCCCCGCCTCGACGTCGTCCGACGCCTGCGCCCGGTCGACCTGATTGCTGGCGGGTCGGCGCGGGTCGAGACCCGGTCCGCCGCCACGGTCGCGGTGCCGGTGGTCGCGCCCTACGCCGCGGCGACGACGTACGGCCTCGACGGCCCGGTGGCGATGCACCTGGGCGACCATCGGTTCGCGGCGTCGCTGGACGACGGGTCGGTGTCGCTCGAGGTCCCCGGCGCCGGGACGCTCCGCAGCCGTCGCTTCCACCGCGCCGAGGGACCGACCGGCCTCGGCCTGACCCTGACCGGGACGCACGTGACGGCCTGGAGCCGCGAGGCGGCGGGGTGGGTGGCCCGGGCCCGGCACGACCTGCGGGAGGTCGCCGCGGAGGGCACGGGCCTGCAGGTCGACACCCGCGACGAGGAGGCGCTGGCCGGGCTCCGGGTGGAGCTGCCGCCGGGCGGCGGGGTCGCCGGGGCCTTCGGCCAGCTCGGTCTGCGGGACACAAGGTTCGTCACCGACGAGGACGGCCACCCGGTTCGCGACGACGGCGCGCTGTGGCTGACGGCCACGTCGGCCGGCCCCGGGTTCTTCGACACCGCCCACACCAGCGTGTGGCGCCTCGACCCAGAGACCCTCGAGGTCACCCACTCCGCCGACCTGTTCTTCCGCCGGCCCGACCGCCCGGGCGTCTTCGGCGACCACGCCACCCACCTGGTCCGCTCGGCCGGCGGCTGGCTGGTGGCGACCAGCACGTGGGGCGACTTCGAGGCACCGACGACCCGCGCGGGACGTCGTACGCCGGCGGGGTTGCGGGTGACCCTCGCCGAGTCGGCCGGCGACCTGCTGCGTGGCGCGCACGTGCTCGACACCCGCGAGCTCCCGCTGCCCGTCGACGGACTCGCGTCCATCGCCACGTGGGACCCCCACCTCGTGCGACGCGACGGCGAGTGGCTCGTCGGGTTCGTCAGCGCGCGCCGGTTCTTCGACTTCCACCCCGCCCTTGCGGTCGGCCCGAGCCTCGACGACCTGCGGCTGCTGGGCGCGGCGACCGACCGTACGTCGACCGAGGGCACGACGCTGGTCGACGTCGACGGCCGGCTCGTCGTCCTCGCCAGCGACGGCCGCGACTCCCGGCGGGGGCTGCGCGCCCGGTTCCCGGCGTACGACCTCACGATGACCGAGACGGGGGCGCTGGACGCGCCCTACCCGACCAACCTGCCCTGGCCCACGCTCGCGCAGGTGGACGGCAGGTGGCTCATGGTGACCTTCGACGGACGCGCGGCGGGCGGAAAGCTGCTCGGCTACGGGACCCACGGCGACCTCGTGGTGATGCGGTCCGGGTGACCTGCCGGGACTACTCTGGAGGTGACGGCGGTCACCACCCCTCGACCGCTCTGACCAGGTCCGCACACCCCGCGGCCGCACCCACCAGAAAAGGATCCGAGAGCATGTCTGGACCCCTCGCCCCGTCCGAGCTGACCAGTTCCGGCGTCGACGTCTTCGAGCTCGGCAGCGAGCACGAGCAGGTCGTCTTCTGCAACGACCGCGCGACCGGCCTGCGGGCCATCGTCGCCATCCACTCCACCGCGCTGGGCCCGGCCCTCGGTGGCACGCGGTTCTACCCCTACGCCAGCACCGACGACGCGATCGTCGACGTCCTCAACCTCTCGCGCGGGATGTCCTACAAGAACGCGCTCGCCGGCCTCGACCTCGGCGGCGGCAAGGCCGTCATCATCGGCGACCCCGCCGAGCTGAAGACCGAGGCCCTGCTGCGCGCCTACGGCCGCTTCGTGCAGTCGCTCAACGGTCGCTACTTCACCGCGTGCGACGTCGGCACGTTCAGTGAGGACATGGACCACATCGCCCGCGAGTGCGACTTCGTCACCGGCCGCACCGTCGCCCACGGCGGCGCGGGCGACAGCTCGGTGCTGACGGCGTACGGCACCTTCCAGGGCATGCGGGCGGCCGCCGAGCAGCTGTGGGGCGAGCCCACGCTGGCCGGCCGCACCGTCGGCGTCGCCGGCGTCGGCAAGGTCGGCCGCCACCTCGTGCGCCACCTCATCGAGGACGGCGCCACCGTGGTCGTCACCGACGTGCACGCCCCGTCGGTCGACGCCATCCGCGAGCAGTTCCCGCAGGTCACCGCGGTCGCCACCACCGAGGAGCTCGTCGCGAGCGACATCGACGTCTACGCGCCGTGCGCCATGGGCGGCGCGATCAGCGACGAGGTGCTCGAGGTGCTGCGCGCCAAGATCATCTGCGGAGCCGCCAACAACCAGCTCGCCCACCCCGGCATCGAGAAGCAGGTCGACGAGCGCGGCATCCTCTACGCGCCCGACTACTGCGTGAACTCCGGTGGCGTGATCCAGGTCGCCGACGAGCTCGAGGGCTTCTCCTTCGAGCGTGCCCAGCAGCGCGCGAGCGGCATCTTCGAGACCACCCGCAAGGTGTTCGAGCTCGCCAAGGCCGACGGGGTCACCACCGCCGAGGCCGCCGACCGGCTCGCCGAGCGTCGCATGCGCGAGGTCGGCCGCCTGCGCGGCATCCACCTCGGCTGACGCCGACGGGCACTTCGTGCCCGTCCGGCACCTCGACCGGGCGCTTCCTGCCCGTTCGCGATCGCGAACGGGCATGGAGCGCCCGGTCACGTCGTGTGACGGGCAGGAACTGCCCGGTCACCTGAGGGCGTGCTCGTACGCCGCGCCACCCGGTCGCCCGGGCAGATGATCAGGTGCGATCAGTCAGTCTGCACGACGACGCGGGTCGGCATAGTCCGCCCACTCGTCGTCCTCGGTATCGACCTCACTCGTGGAGTGAGTGTCTTCTCCGTGCAGCTCCTTCGCCAGCGCGCCGAAGTCCGTCTCGTGAGTCCGGTACTTCAGGTCGCGGGCGACCTTCGTCTGCTTCGCCTTCGCTCGGCCGCGCCCCATAGGGTCGACCCCCTCGCACACTTGGCCGGGGCTGTCGGAGAGCTGCCCGACGCGCCCGGTCTGATCGGTTACATATCGTGGGGACAACGCTACCTGAGCGGTG
>DATIAJ010000271.1:0-3219 GCA_035458105.1 Nocardioides sp.
AAGAGGAGAGCACCATGAGCGAAGAGACCGCGCCGTACGGCACCGGGGCCCCGCAGGCCGCACCGGTCAAGAAGGTCCGCACCCATCACCTGCGGGAGATGAAGGAGCGCGGCGACAAGATCACCATGCTCACGGCGTACGACATGTACACCGCCGCCACCTTCGACGAGGCCGGTATCGACCTGCTCCTCGTCGGTGACTCCGCCTCCAACAACGTCTACGGCAACGAGACCTCGCTGCCCGTCACCGTCGACGAGCTCCTCCCGCTCACCCGGGCCGTCGCCCGCAGCGTCAGCCGCGCGCTCGTGGTGGGCGACCTGCCGTTCGGCAGCTACCAGGCCAGCCCGGAGCAGGGTTACCTCACCGCCGTGCGCTTCATGAAGGAGGCCGGCGCCCACGCCGTCAAGCTCGAGGGCGGGGCCGAGATGGCACCCGTCATCGAGAAGTGCACCCGCGGCGGCATCCCGGTGATGGCCCACATCGGGTTCACCCCGCAGAGCGAGCACACCCTCGGCGGCTACCGCGTCCAGGGGCGCGGCGACGCGAGCGACCGCGTCATCGCCGACGCGCGCGCCGTGCAGGAGGCAGGCGCGTTCGCCGTCGTCATGGAGATGGTTCCCGGGGACGTCGCGGAGCGGATCAGCAAGGAGCTCACCATTCCCACGATCGGCATCGGCGCCGGCGCCGGCTGCGACGGCCAGGTCCTCGTGTGGCAGGACGCCTTCGGCCTGCGCACCGGTCGGATGGCGCGCTTCGTCAAGCAGTACGCCGACGTGCACGGGGTGCTGCTCGACGCGGCACGGGCGTACGCCGACGACGTCCGCGGCGGCACCTTCCCGGGCGCCGAGCACACCTTCTGACGGCTCGGTGAGGCCTGCCGGCTAGGCGGACCAGCCCAGCCAGCGGGCGCCGCCGACGACCGTTGCGAACCACACCAGCGCGACCACCACGGGCAGCAGCACGACCAGCCGCGGGCGGCTGGTGAACCACGCGACCGCCGTCAGCAACGCCGCTACCCACACGAGGCCGAGCAGCACCAGCGCCCACCACGGCGCTCCTACCGCGACTCCGGTCGCGCCGATCAGGAACGCCACGCAGGCCAGGCCGACCAGGCCGGCGATCGGCCACGGGGAGAGCGGTTCGCGGACGGCGGGCTGGGGCACGCCGACACGCTAGCCGGTGACAAGCCGCGTCCCGCGCGGCAGGATCAGGCTTCCCGACGACGCGAGGAGCCCTCCGTGAGCGAGACCCCGGCCGAGAAGACGGCAGCCACCACGTCCACTGCGAAGAAGACGCCCGCGAAGAAGACGACCAAGAAGACGACCAAGAAGACGACAGCCAAGAAGTCGCCGGCGGCCACGAAGTCCACTGCCAAGAAGACGACTGCCAGGAAGACGACAGCCAAGAAGGCGCCCGCCACGAAGACGACTGCCAGGAAGACCCCCGCGAAGAAGTCGGCCTCGACGACCAGCAGGTCGACGGCGAAGAAGGCACCCGCGACGAAGACGGCGACCACGAAGACGACAGCCAAGCCCGTCACGACCTCGGCGCGCCGCTCCCCCGCCGAGCGCGCCGTCGGCGCCGGCACCCAGGCGGTCAGCACCGCCGCGATGATCCAGAAGGTCGCGCAGGACACCGCCGAGCGGGTCGCCGCCGAGACGGCCGCCCGGGTGAGCAAGCAGTACGAGTCGGCGATCGCCGAGCTCACCAAGACCCTCGACAAGAACACCAAGCGGGCGCTCAAGAGCGTCCGTGCCGCCGCCGACGTCGCTCAGGCGGCGAACCCCGTCAAGGGCAAGAAGAGCAAGAAGAAGTGATCAGCGGTCCGGGGTGCCGTCGGTGAGGCCGTCGCCGGAGCCCGGGCCGTCGTCGTTCCACTTCGGGTCGTTGTCCCACTCCTCGTTGCGCTCCTCGACCTTCTCCAGCGCGCGCGAGGCCTCCGCGGCCGAGGCGTAGGGGCCGAGGCGGTCGCTGTTCCGGCAGCCGTCCCGGCCCTCGACCGTGTGGTGCGTCAGGCAGAACCAGTATTCGTTCTCGCTCATGCGCCGAAACTACACTCGCGCCCGTGCCTGTCGTATCCCCCGCAGAGGTATCTGCGCGTCGTTCCGTGCCCGCCCACATCGCCCGCCCGGAGTACGTCGACCGCCCGACGCCCGAGCGGTTCACCGGCGAGGAGGTCAAGGACGCCGAGACGATCGAGCGCATGCGGGTCGCCGGCCGCCTGGCCGCCCAGGCGCGCGACCTCGTCGGCTCCCACGTCGTACCCGGTGTCACCACTGACGAGCTGGACCGCATCGGCCACGAGTTCCTCTGCGACCACGGGGCCTACCCCTCGACCCTCGGCTATCGCGGCTTTCCCAAGTCGCTGTGCTCGAGCGTCAACGAGGTGATCTGCCACGGCATCCCCGACGCGCGCGTCGTCGAGGACGGCGACATCGTCAACATCGACATCACCGCCTTCATCGGCGGCGTCCACGGCGACACCAACGCCACCTTCCTCGCCGGCGACGTCGACGAGGAGTCGCGGCTGCTCGTCGACCGGACCAGGGAGGCGCTGGAGCGGGCGATCAAGGCGGTCAAGCCCGGCCGCCGTGTCAACGTCATCGGTCGCGTCATCGAGGCCTACGCCAAGCGCTTCGGCTACGGCGTCGTGCGCGACTTCACCGGGCACGGCATCGGCACCGCGTTCCACTCCGGGCTGATCATCCCGCACTACGACGACGAGCGCTTCGACGACGAGATCCGCGTCGGGATGACCTTCACGATCGAGCCGATGCTCAACCTCGGCACCCCCGACTACGACATGTGGGACGACGGCTGGACGGTCGTGACCAAGGACCGTCGCCGCTCCGCACAGTTCGAGCACACGCTCCTCGTCACCGAGGATGGCGCGGAGGTGCTGACGCACCCGTAGACTCACTTCTCGAGTGGGTCGGCCGGGCGGCCGCGGTCCACCACCTCCGGGTGGCGGGTCGAGGAAGGTCCGGGCTCCACAGGGCAGGGTGGTGGCCAACAGCCACCCGGGGCAACCCGCGGGATCAGTGCCACAGAGAACAGACCGCCGGTCTCCGGACCGGTAAGGGTGAAACGGTGGTGCAAGAGACCACCAGTGCGCCGGGCGACCGGCGCAGCTAGGCAAACCCCACCCGGAGCAAGATCAGACAGGATGCGTCCGAGGGCGGCCCGCCCGAGCATCCGGGTAGATCGCACCAGGCGGCC
>DATIAJ010000272.1:0-9642 GCA_035458105.1 Nocardioides sp.
GGCTACTTCCTGGTGAGGGTGCCGTCGGCCGGGGCCCTTCCGAGCCCGTGGGCGCGGGGGACCGTCGAGCTCAGCGAGGAGTACCGGGGCCTGGCCGGTCGGCACCCGGCGTCCGTCGAGGTGCGGGTCCCGTCGGCGGACGCGCGGTTCGGGATCGTCTCGGACGTCGACGACACGATCCTGCAGACCGGCGTCCAGCGGCTGGGGCGGATGATCGTCCAGACCTTCACCGGGTCCTCCCTCACCCGGACGGCGTTCCCCGGTGCGGCGGCGCTCTACCGCGACCTCGCCGCCGATGTGAACCCGGTCTTCTACGTCTCGTCCAGCCCGTGGAACCTGCACTCGTTCCTGCTCGGCTTCCTGCGACACCGTGGTTTCCCCCTCGGCCCGGTCCTGCTGCGCGACCTGCTCGGCACCTGGCGCGGCCGCGAGCAGAAGCACGACCGCATCCGGGAGGTCCTCGACCTCCACCCGGACCTGTCCTTCGTCCTGATCGGCGACTCCGGGGAGCACGACCCCGAGATCTACGCCGATATCGTGCGCGAGCACCCCGGCCGGGTCCTCGCGGTCTACATCCGCGAGGTGCGGCTCGACCCGGGCGACGGTCGGGTGGAGAAGGTGTCCGACGCGTGGGGCCCCGACGTGCCCTTCGTGCTGGCCGCCGACAGCGACGCCGTACGACGACACGCGCGGGGCCTCGGCCTGCTGTGACCTAGGAGCCGGAGTCCAGTCGGTCGAGCATGTCGTTCAGGTGCCGACGCAGATGTTCTGAGCTTTCTGCTGCCAGTCGCTCGAGGCGGGCGACCTCCGACGCCCCGTGCGCGCGCTGCTTCTCGGCCTCGGTGCGCACGTCGTCCGCGGTCGCTTGCGCCTCGTCCACGGTGCGCGCAGCCGCGAGCCGGGCGGTCTCGAGCATGGCCTCGGCCTCTCGCTGCGCCGAACGGACGAGGCCGCCCGCCTCCTCCCGGGCTGCGGCAACGATCTCCGCCGCCTCGGCCCGGGCGTCGGAGCGCCACTGCTCGGTGTCTCGGGCCGTCATCTCCAGCAGCCGCGCTGCCGAGGGCACACGGGGCCCCGGCACGTCACGTCGCCCCGCGGGCTGGCCCTGCCGCTCGCCCGCCTCGTCGCGGGTGGCTTCGTCGGATCCCTGGATCAACACGTGCGTCTCCTCTCGTCCCCCGCAGTGATGTCTGCAGCAGCGTAGGGGGCCGCCCGCCCACGACGGGGGGGCGGCCCGTACGCCGTGGGCTCGACGCCCGGCGGCGCCGTCGCCAGGTCGTCACCTCGTGAACCGCGAGGCGCCCTGGCTGCCCGCCCGCTCGATCGTCGTCACCACCTGCGTGACCGACGGCCGCCTCGGCGTGCTGGAGAACCCGAAGCGGCAGGGCGGGTCGACCGGTGCGAGCGAACCGAGGTCCACCCCGCGCCACCGCCCGGCGATCGAGGTGACCGCCACGACCGAGGTCGCGCCGTACCACTCCCGACGCTCGTTGCCGGCCGTCCCTCGCGTGCGCACTCCCCGCAGGACGACGCGGGCCACGGGATCGACGGCGGAGCACCAAGCGGGCGAGGTCGCCACGCGGTCCGGCACCAGGCCGAGGAGCGCGCCCAGCGGCGTACGACCACCGACCACCAGCCGCAGCGACAGCGACGGCGTCGACACCTGCCACCCGTCGGTCGTGTCCTCCACCTCGACCGGTTCGACCACGTGCTCGTCGAAGGTGTAGGTCGCGGCCACGAAGTCCCGCACCCGCTCCGACGGCGCGAGCAGCACGCGGTGGCCGCCCGCGTCCTCGACCATCACGTCGGCGAAGGACCCCCACGGCGACGCGTCCCAGCGACCGATGACGAGGCGTACGCCGCTGCTGCTGCCGACGCCGGCGATGCGGCCGGTGAAGCGCTCGCGGACCACCGTCACGGGGCGACGAGCCCGTCCGGCTCGCGACCGTCCTCCGCGAGCCCGGCGGCGACGCCGGCGCGGTCCACGTCGGAGCGGTTCTGGCTGAGCTTGGCCTTCGCCTCGACCGCGGTGACGACCACCTCGACACCGACGATCGGCCGGAGGTTCTTCTCGACGTAGTCGGCCGGCGCGTCGGTGACCGCCCACCGCTCGGCGCGCGGCTGCTCGTGGCGGTCGGTCAGCCGGGTGACGAGGCCGCGCACCCATGCGGGGTCGTCGTGCACCGTGACCCGACCGCGGAGGTGGACCACCGAGTAGTTCCACGTCGGGACGACCTTGCCGTGCTCGGCCTTCGTGGCGTACCAGGACGGCGAGACGTAGGTGTCCGGACCGGTGACGACCGCGAGCGCCGGCGAACCGTCGACGATGCGTCGCCAGTGCGGGTTCGCACGGGCGAGGTGCCCCACGAGCCGGTCGTCCTCCCACAGCACCGGCAGGAACGTCGCGTCGGGGACGCCGTCCTCGCCGACCGTGACCAGCTGCGCCGTCGCGACCGCCTCCACGAACGGGCGGACGTGGTCGGGGTCCATCACGTTGAAGCGCGGCACGTACAGGGAGGACGCCGGGGTGCTGCTCATGGGCACCATCCTGCCCGTTCGGGTGGCGGCCGCTGTCGGTGGCGGGCGGCAGGATGGGCCCATGCTGCTCGCCGAGCTCGTCGCCACCTCCGCCGCCGTGGCCGCCACCCGCTCCCGCAAGGCCAAGGTGGCCGCGCTCGCGGAGCTGCTGGGCCGCGTCGAGCCCGACGAGCTCGAGGTCGTCGTGTCCTACCTCGGCGGGGCGCTGCGCCAGCGACGCACGGGCCTGGGCTGGCGAGGCGTGAGCGAGCTCCCGCCACCGGCGGACGAGGCGACGCTGACCGTGCTCGGGGTGGACGAGGCGTTCGAGGCGATGTCGCGCCTGTCGGGCGCGGGATCGCAGCTGGCCCGCAAGGACGCGGTCACCGGGCTCTTCGGCCGGGCGACGGCTCCCGAGCAGGCGTGGCTGCGGGCCATCGTCACCGGCAACGTCCGCCAGGGCGCCCTCGATGCGGTCACCCAGGAGGCGGTGGCCCAGGTGGCCGGCGTGCCGCTCGCCGCCGTACGCCGTGCCGCGATGCTCGCCGGGTCGACGGTCGCGGCCACCGGGGCCGCGTTCGCGGGCGAGGAGGCGCTGGCCGCGATCGGGCTCGAGGTCGGCCGCCCGATCATGCCGATGCTCGCCTCCAGCGCGCCCGACGTCGCCGCGGCGATGGCGGGCCTGTCCCCCGACGGCGCGACCGAGGTCGCCATCGACGCCAAGCTCGACGGCATCCGCATCCAGGTGCACCGCGACGGTGACGACGTGCTCGTGGTGACCCGCAGCCTCGACGACATCACCGGGCGGCTGCCCGAGGTCGTCGAGGTCGCCCGGTCGCTCGCGGCCGAGCGCTTCGTGCTCGACGGCGAGGCGCTGGCCCTGACCGACGACGGCCGCCCGATGGCCTTCCAGGACACGGCGAGCCGCACCGCGCAGGAGACAGGCATCGCGGTGACCCCCCACTTCTTCGACCTGCTCCACGTCGACGGCCGCGACCTGCTCGACGCCCCGGGCCGTGAGCGCCTCGCCGCGCTCGACGCGCTGGTCCCCGAGCCCCACCGCGTACGCCGCCTCGTCACCGCCGACCCGCAGGCGGCCGACACCTTCGCGTCCGAGACCGTCGCCGCCGGCCACGAGGGCGTCGTCCTCAAGGACTTGTCAGCGCCCTATGCCGCCGGTCGGCGAGGCTCGGCGTGGGTCAAGGTCAAGCCGCGGCACACCCTCGACCTCGTCGTCCTGGCCGTCGAGTGGGGATCGGGTCGGCGAGAGGGTTGGCTCTCCAACATCCACCTCGGTGCTCGCGACGAGTCGTCCGAGACCGGGTTCGTGATGCTCGGCAAGACCTTCAAGGGGATGACCGACGAGATGCTCGCGTGGCAGACCGAGCGCTTCCTGTCCCTCGAGACCCGTCGCGACAGCTACGTCGTCCACGTCCGCCCCGAGCAGGTGGTGGAGATCGCCTTCGACGGCCTCCAGCGCTCCACGCGCTACCCCGGCGGCGTCGCGCTCCGGTTCGCCCGCGTCCTGCGCTACCGCGACGACAAGGGCCCCGACGAGGCCGACACGATCGAAACCGTCCGCTCGCACGTCACGACTGAGGGCCCCTAGCTGCGCGGCCGCGCCAGCCGGCACCCCGGCACGTCGAGGTCGAAGGTGCGCCCGGCGTCCAGGCAGCCCAGCAGCCAGGAGGTCTGCTGCCCGTAGTTCATGCCCCGGCGCATGACGACCCGCCCCCGCCGGTTCTCCTCGCACGCGGAGTCAATGCACCGGCGACCGCCGATGTAGCCGGTGTTGACGACCCCGACCACGAGCCCGCTCTCCCGGGAGACGATCGGCGAGCCGGAGTAGCCACCACGGATCGCGCAGCCGTCCCGCGCCGGCAGCCGGATCGAGTCCCACCAGTCCCACGTCCGTTCGTGCAGGCGGTGGGCGGTGCCCGGGGTCGTGCAGGCCCGCTGCTCGGTCCAGTACGCCGACGGGATCCGGACCCGGTCGCCGCGCGACGGGCCCTCGGTGGCGAGGGCCAGGGGTACGACACCGGCGCCGGCGAGGTCGGCGTACGTCTCGCGGAGCCGCAGGACGGCGACATCCGTGCGGTACATCGTGGCGTAGTCCAGGCGCACCGCGCGCGCCGTGAGGGCCACCTCGCCCAGGCCGTCGAGGAGCTCGACCCGCGTCCAGCGCCGGTCGTCGACCAGCACCTCACGGGCACCCAGGAACGGTCGGCGGACGCAGTGACCGTTGGTCAGCACGACCGCACGATCGGTGTCGAGGGCGGCCGGCCACCGCACGACGGCGCCGGAGCAGCTGGGCAGCCGGGCCGTCCCGGCGAAGCGGCCGGCGTCCGGGGCTGCTGACGCGCCGACCGGTGCGAGCAGCGCGCCGAGCACGACGACGAGGACGACGCCGACGACGGAGGCGAGCCCGGCACGGCGGGCAGTACGACGAGGGGTGGCGACCAGCACCCCGGCATCGAACCACAACCGGCCCCGGGCGACGACCTACCTAGACTGACCGCCATGAGCACCGAGCCGACTCCCGCGCCCGGCCCCGGACGGGGTGGCACCGCGGCTGCGCGGCGCCGGCTGCGCGAGGCGGAGATCATCTCCGCGACGCGCCGCCTCTTCGACGAGCGCGGTGTCCGCGACGCCCAGATCGAGGACATCGCCGGGGCCGTGGGCATCAACCGCGCCATCATCTACCGCCACTTCACCGGCAAGGAGGAGCTGTTCAGCCTCACGCTGGTGCAGTACCTCGACGAGCTGCGGCTGGCGCTGGAGCAGGCGGCCGCGACCACGACCGAGCCGCGCGACCAGCTCGTACGCCTCGTGGAGGCGTTCGTGGACTACGGCCTGGCCCACCCGGCGTTCGTCGACTGCGCCCAGGCCATCATGCGGCGTCCCGGCGGCGACCTGCTCGAGGAGGTCAGCGAGAGCGCGATGTACCGCCTCGGGCAGGCCATCAGCGGCTGCCTGTCCGTGCTGACCCGGACGATCACCGCCGGCGTCGACACCGGCGACTTCCACGTCGACGACCCCGGCCTGCTCGCCAACATGCTCTACGCCAGCGGGCTCGGCACCCTGCAGCTCGGCCGGGTCGCGATGCTGGTCTCCGAGGAGGAGCCGGGGGTGCCGCGGATCAGCCGCGTCACCGTCGAGCAGGTGCGCGACCACATGGTCGCCTCCGCCCTCGCCGTCGCCGCGGGGGCACCGACGAGCGCGGGGAGCCCGCGAGGCCGCTAGCGGGACAGGTGCCTGGCGCGCGCGAAGCAGAAGACGCCGTACGCGGCGATGCCGAGCGCGATCGCGGTCAGCAGCACCTGCCCGAAGGGCTGCTCGAGCACCGTCTGCAGCGCCTGGTCGAGCCCGCCCGACTTCTTGGCGTCATGGGTGATCGCGGCGTAGCCGAACAGGCCGCCCACGATGGCGATCGCGACACCCTTGGCGATGTAGCCGACCTTGCCCATCAGGACGTACGCCGAACCGTCCTGGCCCGACTGCCCCTGGGCGTCGAGGTGCTCGCGGAACTTCTCGGTCCAGCCGCGGTACACCAGCGACCCGCCGTAGCCGATGATCGCCAGGCCGACGGCACCCACGATGAGCTGGCCGCCGGGAAGGTCCATCAGCTTGGCCGTCGTCGAGTCGGTGCCGCCGCCACTGCTGCCGGACCCGGTCGCGACCCGTACCGCGCTCCAGCCGATCGCGCCGTAGATGACCGCCTTGAACAGCGAGGTGGCCCGCTTGCGCCACCGCTTCTTGTCGTCGGACTCGTCGCGGAACCCGAAGCCGAACTCCAGCAGGCGCCACACGACGAGGAAGAACATGCCGACGGCGATCATCCACACCAGCACGCCGCCCATGGGTTGCTGCGCCAGGTAGTGGAGCGCGCCGGAGTTGGAGGCGCTGTCCTCCTTCTCACCGAAGGCGAGCTGCAGCGCGAGCCAGCCGATGAGCAGGTGCACGATGCCGTACGCCACGAGTCCGACGCGGATCGCGTGGTCCATCCAGTCGCTGTGGTGGGCCTGCTCGGCGGTGCGGGTGGAGGCGTTCATGGGGTCAACCTAGGACCTCGACAACCCGCGCCGCGACTCGGCTGACCCCTGGGGGTGAGGGGTGTCTTCACCCCCCGCGTACGGCCGCCGGTCCCCCTCAGACCAGGCTGGCTCGGTCGCGCTGGACGGAGCCGAGCAGACCGTTGACGAAGGCCGGCGAATCGTCGGTGGAGAGGTCCTGCACGAGGTGGAGCGCCTCACTGACGGCCACCGTGCCGGGCACGTCGTCGTCGCCCCAGAGGAGCTCGAAGACACCGATCCGGAGGACGTTGCGGTCGACCGCGGGCATCCGCCCGAGCGTCCAGCCCTTGCTGTAGGTCGTCAGCACCTCGTCGATGCGCTCACGGTGCTCGACCACGCCCCGCACCAGCGTGCTGGTGTAGTCGTTGGTCGGCCCCTCGCCGGCCTCGATGGCGCGGTCGAGCGCCACCACCGGGTCCTCCGAGCGGAGCTCGGAGGCGAACAGGATGTCCAGCGCGCGCTTGCGCGCCTTGGAACGGGCAGCCACCTGGTGTCAGGCCTTGACGCGGCCGAGGTAGGACGAGTCGCGGGTGTCGACCTTGACCTTCTCGCCGGTGGTGATGAACAGCGGCACCGCGATGGTGTGGCCGGTCTCGAGGGTGGCGGGCTTGGTGCCGCCGGTCGAGCGGTCGCCCTGCAGGCCCGGCTCGGTCTCGGCGATCAGCAGCTCGACGGAGGCCGGCAGCTCGATGAAGAGGACGCGGCCCTCGTTGGTGGCCACGATGGCCTCCTGGTTCTCCAGCATGAAGTTCTTCGCGTCGCCGACGACCTCGGGGGTGACCTCGAGCTGCTCGTAGGTGCTGGTGTCCATGAAGACGTAGGACGAGCCGTCGTTGTAGAGGTACTGCATGGTGCGCTTGTCGACGTTGGCCGTCTCGACCTTGGTGCCGGCGTTGAAGGTCTTGTCGACGTTCTTGCCCGACTCGACGTTGCGGAGCTTGGTGCGGACGAACGCCGGGCCCTTGCCGGGCTTCACGTGCTGGAACTCGACGACGGACCAGAGCTGACCCTCGATCTTGAGGACCATGCCGTTCTTGAGGTCGTTGGTGGTTGCCATGTGAGTCTTTCCGCCTTCGTCGAGTTGTCAAAGAGAGTGCGGGCGGCGTGGCCGTGGCCCCGCGCCGACGCGCAAGTCTAGTCGTGGCCCGCGAGAGCCATGAAATGCGCGGCCTGCGCCTCGGTCGTGCCCGGCGCGTTGCGCCGCCACCCGCCGTTGCCGGGCAGGAGCATGGCCAGCCAGAACGCCGCCCACAGGGGCCCGTACGCCGCCATCCGGGCGCGGTCCTCGGCGTCCAGTCCCACGGCCGTCGGCAGCGCGTCGATGTCGTACACCCCTGGCAGGCGGCTGCCGAGGTGCTCGACGTGGTCGGCGACGCCGAGCGCGGTGGCCCGTGCCTCGGGGAGCGGCGGTGGGGCGACGTACGCCCGGGCGTGGGCGAGCGCGTCGGCGACCAGGTCCGGGTCGCGCCACTCCCCCACGTCGTAGTCGTCGGCGAGCCACTCCCCGAGCACCTCGGCCAGGTCGGAGGCTCCGTAGCGCCGCGGGCCGATGCCCGCGTCGCGCACCGCCTCCACCGGTACGTCGTACAACCGTCGCAGCGCGGCCCCCAGCGCACGGGTCAGGTCCGTCGTCAGCGGTCGGGGCTCGAGGTGCGTGCCGGGGAGCCGCTCCATCACGATCACCGGTCGCTCGCCGTCCTCGCGCCGCATCGGCCGGGGCGCCAGGCCCGTGGCGTGACTGCACCCGCGCCAACCTAGCCGCCGGCCAACCCGGCCCCTTGTAGCGTCGGGACCATGCGAGTCACCATCATCGGCGGACACGGCAAGATCGCGCTTCTCCTCGCTCCGATGCTCGTGGAGGCGGGGCATGAGGTCACCTCGGTCATCCGCAACCCCGAGCACGTCGCGGACGTCGAGGCGACGGGCGCGACCGCCCTGGTCTCCTCGGTGGAGGACGCCGACGTCCACGTGCTGGCCGACGTGCTGTCCGGCCAGGACGCGGTGGTGTGGTCGGCGGGGGCGGGGGGCGGCGACCCGGAGCGCACCTACGCCGTCGACCGCGACGCCGCGATCCGGTCGATGGACGCCGCACAGAACGCGGGGGTGGGCCGCTACGTGATGGTGTCCTTCTCCGGCGCGAACCACGACTCCCTGGTCCCCGAGGACAACGCGTTCCGGCCCTACCAGGACGCCAAGATCGCCGCCGACGAGCACCTGCGCGCCTCCGGTCTCGACTGGACCATCCTCGGCCCCGGCAGCCTGACCCTCGAGCCCGGCCGCGGCTCGGTCAACCCCGCCGCCCGGTTCGGCCAGGGCGACACAACCTCGCGCGAGCTCGTCGCCCAGGTCGCCCTCGCCGTGCTGGCCGACCCGCGCGCCCACCGCAAGACCCTCGTCTTCGGCGACGGCGACGTGCCGATCGAGGACTGGCTCGCCTCTCTCTGATCCAGCTGGTGGCCACACTCCACAGGACGTTCCGGTGCCGCCGTCCATGGACCGGCAAGCATGGTTGGACAAGCCGCACACCATTGCCTGCTGCACATGAAGTTCTTGAGTGCCGCCGCCTCGCGTCTCATGGCAAGGGGGGTGCTGAGCGATGGGTGGTACTCGGTCCTGACCGGCTTGGTGCTGCTCTACCTTGCCTATGTGCTCGGTCGGATCCCATGGGATGTCGACCGAGCAGCACCTTTCGTGTCGGTGGCATTCGCGGCCACGGGTCTGTGGCAGCTGACGCGGGGCCTTCGAGCCGAGTTTCAGCGGAGGCCCCAGTCGACGGGCGAGCCTTCGTAGCAGTGTGTCCAACGTCCGTTCATACCCCGCTGAGCTCGAGCGGATCGCGCCAGACCCGGATGGCGGGCCTTGCGAAACGTCATGGCCGGTGGCTGTCCCCGCGACCACCCTCCATGACGTCATGAGAACTGCCGGTTCGCACCGCCGGAACTCATGACGTCCTACGCACGTCGCCGCGACGCCGGACGTCAGCGCCAGGAGGACCCCCTCACCGGTCGCGGACCTTGCCTGCCTCATCCCCGTGACCGTCGGAGGCCACCCA
>DATIAJ010000273.1:0-2952 GCA_035458105.1 Nocardioides sp.
CGCATCATCATCCCGGTGATCGGCGACGACGACGAGGGCGCGATCCGCGTCGTCCGGTCGAAGAAGGGGGAGGGGGAGGTCCGCTACCACGACCAGCGCTTCCCGCTCGCCCCCGGCACCTCCACGCTGGAGGAGCAGCACTACGAGCTGGTCAACTGGCGCGCGGCCGACGAGGACCTCAACTACCGGCGCTTCTTCGCCGTCAACACCCTCGCCGCCGTGCGCGTCGAGGACCCCGAGGTCTTCGCCGAGACCCACGTCGAGGTCAAGCGGTGGTTCGACGAGGGCCTCGTCGACGGCCTGCGGGTCGACCACCCCGACGGCCTGCGCGACCCCAAGCGCTACCTCGACGACCTCGCCGCCCTCACCGGTGGCGCCTACGTGCTGGTCGAGAAGATCCTCGAGACCGGCGAGCACCTTCCCTCGGACTGGGCCACCGCCGGCACCACCGGTTACGACGCGCTGGCGCTCATCGACCGGGTGCTCACCGACCCGGCCGGCGAGGCGCCGCTGACCGCGCTGGAGGACCGGCTCCGCGGTGCGTCCGTGGACTGGGAGCGGATGGTTCACGACAACAAGCGGGCCGTCGCCGACGGCATCCTCCACTCCGAGGTCCGGCGCATCACCCGCGAGGTCGAGCGCGTCCTGCACGGCAAGGACGGGGTGGAAGCCGACGAGGACGCCGTCGCCGACGCGATCGGCGAGCTGCTCGCCTGCTTCCCGGTCTACCGCTCCTACCTGCCCGAGGGCCGCGACCACCTCGACCAGGCCTTCGCCCGGGCGCGGGAGGAGCGCCCCGACCTCGCGGCGACGTACGACGTCCTCGAGCCGCTGCTGCACGACGAGTGGAGCCAGCCGGCGCGCCGCTTCCAGCAGACCTCGGGCATGGTGATGGCCAAGGGCGTCGAGGACTGCTCGTTCTACCGGTGGTCGCGGCTGACGTCGCTCAACGAGGTCGGCGGCGACCCGTCGATCTTCGCCATCGGCGTCGACGAGTGGCACGAGGCGATGGCCGCGCGCCAGCGGGACTGGCCCGACGCGATGGTCACCCTGTCGACCCATGACACCAAGCGCGGTGAGGACGTCCGCGCCCGCATCACCGTGCTCGCCGAGGAGCCCGGCCACTGGGAGCGGGCGCTCGACGAGCTGCTCCGGTTGGCGCCGGTGCCCGACCCGGGCTTCGGCTCGCTGCTCTGGCAGGCCGTGCTCGGGGCGTGGACGCCGGACCACCTGCCCGACCTCCGCGAGCGGCTGCACGGCTACGCCGAGAAGGCGATGCGCGAGGCCGGTGACCGGACGACGTGGACCGAGCCCGACGAGGCGTACGAGTCGCAGGTGCACGCCGCGGTCGACGCGGTCTTCGACTCCGACGACGTGCGCGGCGTGCTGCTCGACCTCGCGACCCGCATCGACGCGCCCGCGCAGGCCAACTCGCTCGCGGCCAAGCTGCTCGCCATCACGATGCCGGGCGTGCCGGACGTCTACCAGGGCAGCGAGCTCTGGGAGACCTCGCTCGTCGACCCCGACAACCGCCGACCGGTGGACTTCGACCACCGGGCCGCCGTCCTCGCCGGCACCGCCGAGGACGACGCCGCGACCAAGCTGCACGTCACCTGCACGGCCCTGACGCTGCGCCGCGAGCGGCCCGAGCTCTTCACGACGTACGCGCCCGTGCGGGCCACCGGGTCGGCCGCGGGCCACGTGGTCGCCTTCGACCGCGGCGGGGCGATCACCGTCGCCACCCGGCTCCCCGTCGGTCTGGCGGCCGCCGGCTGGGGTGACACCGCGCTCGACCTGCCCGAGGGGAGGTGGCACGACGTGCTGACCGGCCTCGACACCGACGGCCGTCTCGCCCAGCTGCTGGCCGTCCACCCCGTCGCCCTGCTGGTGCGGAAGGACTGACATGAGCGCGCTGCAGAGAGGTCCCTTCGACGTCTGGGCGCCGCGACCGCAGCGCGTGCGGCTGCAGGTCGGCGCCGGGGGCGGGGCGCGCGTCGTGGACATGGCCCGCGACGCCGACGGCTGGTGGACAGCCGTCGAGCCGGTGCCGACGGACGGTCCGGTCGACTACGGCTACCTCCTCGACGACGACCCCGACCCGCGCCCCGACCCGCGTTCGCGCCGCCAGCCCGGCGGCGTGCACGGGCTGTCGCGACGGGACACGACGACGTACGACTGGGACGACGCGTCCTGGACCGGCCGACAGCTGGCCGGCTCGGTGATCTACGAGCTGCACATCGGCACCTTCACGCCCACCGGCACGCTCGACTCCGCCATCGAGAGGCTCGACCACCTCGTCGACCTCGGCGTCGACCTCGTCGAGGTGATGCCGGTCAACGCCTTCAACGGCACCCACAACTGGGGCTACGACGGCGTGGCCTGGTTCGCCGTCCATGAGCAGTACGGCGGCCCCGAGGCCTACAAGCGCTTCGTCGACGCCTGCCACGCCAAGGGGCTCGGGGTCGTGCAGGACGTGGTCCACAACCACCTCGGCCCCTCGGGCAACTACCTCCCGCTGTTCGGCCCCTACCTCAAGGCCGGCCGCAACACCTGGGGCGACCTGGTCAACCTCGACGGCGACGACTCCGCCGAGGTGCGCCGCTACATCCTCGACAACGTCCGCATGTGGTTCGAGGACTTCCACGTCGACGCGCTGCGCCTCGACGCCGTGCACGCGCTGCAGGACACCTCGCAGGTCCACCTCCTCGAGGAGATGGCGATCGAGACCGCCGCGCTGTCGGCGCACCTGCGCCGCCCGCTCACCCTGATCGCCGAGTCCGACCTCAACGACACCCTGCTGGTGCGTCCGCGCGAGGCCGGCGGCTACGGCCTCGACGCGCAGTGGAGCGACGACTTCCACCACGCCGTGCACGTCGCGCTGAGCGGCGAGACCACCGGTTACTACGCCGACTTCGAGCCGCTCGAGGCCCTGGCCAAGGTGTGCGAGAAGGG